>JAOBWH010000191.1 GCA_025463265.1 Ilumatobacteraceae bacterium | reverse complement strand
GTCGATCGGCCCGGCAGCCCGAGCGCCCGGCGCGACACGGGAGACGGCGGCGGCCGGGACCAGCGCCGTGGGCCACCGGGCCGAGCGAACGGCACCGTGGAGCGGGTCGCCGGCGCGGACCGGCCGGTCCGCGACCCACACCGCCTGGGTGCGTCCCCACCGGGACCGGGTGGTCTCGGCGCGCTCCTGCGCGTGGCCCACGAGCGCGGCCAGCGCCCAGGCCAGCAGGCCGACCACCAGCCAGTGCCGGACGGCGGCGGGGTCCTGGCGGATCCGCCGGTGCAGCGGCACCCGGCTCCGCAGCGGGCGCCGCCGCAGCGGCAGTCGGCGGATGGCAGCAGGTCGAACGGGTCCCACGGGCGCGCACCTCCACGGCGGCGGACAGCGGGAAGGCGGTGCCGACGGTAGGGCCGTCGCCGCCGCCCGGCGAGCGATGCGCCTCATCTGGAGCGAGGTGCAGCGGCGGGGTCAGGTTCGTTCGAAACCGGGCCCGGGCTCGATGGGGTCGGCCGGGAGCTCGCCTTGGAGTGCTCGGAACAGCACCCGGCGGACGGTCTCGACGTTGGCCTCGAAGAAGGCGAAGACCTCGTCGTGGGTGACCGCCGAGGTGCCGGTGCCCTCCAGCCCGGCGTCGAAGTCGGTGATGAGGGCGATGGCGGCGTAGCGCAGCCCGGCCTCGCGGCACAGCACGGCCTCGGGGTGCTGGGTCATGTTGATGACCTCCCAGCCGTGCGATGCGAACCAGCGGGACTCGGCCCGGGTCGAGAAGCGCGGGCCCTGGATGGTGACCACGGTGCCGGTCTCGTGGACCTCGACGCCCTCGGCCCGGCAGGCCTCGATGGCGATCCGGCGGAGATCGTCGTCGTAGGGGTCGCCGAACGCCACGTGGTGGACGGGACCGCCCTCGACGCCGTCGAAGAACGAGTCGGGTCGGCCCCAGGTCCGGTCGACGAGCTGGTCGGGCACCACGAAGCTGCCCGGGACGATGTGGGCCTGGAGCGAGCCCGAGGCGCAGGGTCCGAACACGTCGGTCACGCCGAGCGCGTGCATCGCCCACACGTTGGCCCGGTACGGGACCCGGTGGGGTGGGAACTCGTGGTGGGCGCCGTGGCGGGGGAGGAAGGCCACCGTCCGATCACCCACGGTGCCGATCGCGATCGGTGCCGCGGTGGGACCGTGCGGGGTGTCGACGACCACCTCGGTGACGTCGTCGAGGAACCGGTAGAAGCCCGATCCACCGAACACGCCGATGTCGGCTCGGGGGAGGGCGCCGGTCACGGGCTACGCGGGCTTCGAGGGCTTCGAGGTCGTGCCGGCCGGCGAGCTGCCGCTCGACTTGGTCGAGGACGACCCGGTCGAGGAGCTCGACGAGCTGTCGGACTTCGACGAGCTGTCGGACGAAGATGACGAACCGCTGTCCGCATCCTTCTTGGTGGAGGTGGTGTCGCTGGACCCGTTGTCGCTCTTGTCGGCGTCGCGTGCCGAGCCGAAGGTTCCGGCTGAGCGGCTGTCGGTCTTGTAGAACCCCGAGCCCTTGAACGTGATGCCCACGTTCCCGAAGACCTTTTTCAAGGTTGCCTCGTGGCACGACGGGCAGTCCGTGAGCGAATCATCGGAGAACGACTGCACGATGTCGAACTCGTGGCCACAGTTCTTGCAGCGGTACTCGTAGGTGGGCATCGGTCCTCGCTGGGCCGGGACGGCAGTTAGCAGTCTCCAAGGGAGACTGCCAGTGTAGGGAAGGCGATCGACGTGAGGCACATGCAGAACCGGCGGAGCGGTCCCACCGCCCCGGGGCAGGTGGATCCGCTGCGCGAGACTGCGGGGGTGACCATCCCCCGATCTCCCGTGCGCAAGGCCGTCATCCCCGCCGCAGGCCTCGGCACCCGGTTCCTCCCCGCCACCAAGGCGCAGCCGAAGGAGATGCTGCCGGTGGTGGACAAGCCCGCCATCCAGTACGTGGTGGAGGAGGCCGTGGCGGCCGGCATCGACGACATCCTCATCATCACGGGCCGCTCCAAGCGCTCGATCGAGGACCACTTCGACCGCCAGTTCGAGCTGGAGTACCACCTCGACAAGGCCGGCAAGATCGACGAGCTCAACGAGGTGGTCGACCTCGCCGAGCTCGCCGACATCCACTACGTCCGCCAGGGCGAGCCGCTCGGTCTCGGCCACGCGGTGTCGGTGGCGCAGAAGCACGTGGGCGACAACCCCTTCGCCGTGCTGCTGGGCGACGAGTTCATGGCCGAGGGCAACACGCTCCTCGCCGACATGATCAAGATCCACGCGCAGTACGGCCGGTCGGTCCTGGCCCTGCAAGAGGTCCTGCCCGAGGAGATCAAGCGCTACGGCTGCGCCAAGCCCGAGCGCATCTCCGATGCGCTGGTGCAGATCCTCGACATCGTCGAGAAGCCCGAGCCGGCGGCCGCCCCGTCGAACCTCGCCGTGATGGGCCGCTACGTCTTCACCCCCGAGATCTTCGAGAAGATCGAGATGGTGCAGCCCGGCGTCGGCGGGGAGATCCAGCTCACCGACGCCATCGGCCTGCTCCTTGCCGACCAGGCCGTCTACGGCGCCACGTTCGACGGCGGCCGCTTCGACACCGGCACCGTGCCGGCGTACCTCGAGACCATCGTCGAGCTCGCGCTCGCCCGAGCCGATCTGGGCCCGGCGTTCGGTCGCTTCCTCGCCGACATCTGCGAGCGCCACGACCTCCACGCCGACTGACGTCGTGGCCCTGATCCCGCTCGCCGAGGCGCGCGAGCACGTCCTCACCCACTGTGCGCCACGGGCGCCCCTGGCCGTGCCGCTCGACGATGCGCTCGGGTGCGTGCTCGCGGCGGCGGTCTCCGCCGGGGAGCCCGTCCCGCCGTGGGACAACTCGGCGATGGACGGCTTCGCCGTGCGCTCCGCCGATGTGGCCGGTGCGTCCGCAGACCGGCCAGTGGCGCTCCCTGTGGTGGCCACGGTCGCCGCGGGTGCCGCTGCCGACACCGAGGTCGGCCCCGGCCAGGCGATCCGCATCATGACGGGCGCGCCGATGCCGGGGGGCGCCGACGCCGTCGTGATGGTCGAGCGCACCCGAGGCGGCCCCGACGCCACGGTGGTCGAGGTGCTCGAAGCGGTGGTCTCCGGTCGCAACGTGCGCACGGCCGGCAGCGACATCGCTCCCGGTCAGGTCGTCGTGGACCGCGGGACCCTCCTCGGCCCCGCCCACCTCGGCGTCCTCGCCTCGGTCAACGTCCGCCGCCCCTTCGTGACCCCCCGGCCCCGGCTCGGGGTCATCTCCACGGGCGACGAGCTCGTCGACGACGGCCGCCCGCTGGCGCCAGGCGAGATCCGCGAGAGCAACCGCCCGATGCTCGTGGCGCTCGCCCGATCGTTCGGCGTCGACGCCATCGACCTGGGCTCGGTCGCCGACGACCGCGAGGCGCTGTCCGCAGCGCTGGTGGAGGCGGCGGCCACGTGCGACGCCGTGGCCACGAGCGGCGGGGTCAGCATGGGCGACTTCGATCTGGTGAAGGTGGTGCTGGGCGAGCTGGCCGACATGCGCTGGATGCAGATCGCGATCCGCCCGGCCAAGCCGTTCGCGTTCGGGGTGCTCGACGGGACGCCGGTGTTCGGCCTGCCCGGCAATCCGGTGTCCTCGCTGGTCTCGCTGTCGCTGCTGGGTGTGCCGGGCCTGCGCCGGCTCGCCGGCCGGGGGGACCTCGACCTGCCTCGGGTTGTCGCGGTCGCCGGGCCGGGCCTGGAGCGCAGGCCCGACGGACGCACCGCCTACCAGCGCGTCGTCTGCCGCTGGGTGCAGGGACGCCTCCACGCCCATCCCGTGCGCGGCCAGGGTTCGCACCAGCTGGCCTCCGCTGCTGACGCCAACGCCCTCGCCGAGCTCCCCGACGGCGACGGCGTGGCCGAGGGAGCCGACGTCACCGTCGTCCTGCTGAGCGCGCCGTCGACCTGAGCTCGGGTCACGGTCGCCGTGGCCGGGGGAGGGCCGCGATGGGGATCGGACGACCTCGAACCGCGGCCCCAGAGGACAGTGGCCGGTCTGGCCGTATCCTGAGGCGGTGACCGATCTCGCCGACCCGCCGCGCCCGTTGGCGGACGGGTTCGGGCGCGTGCACCGGGACCTGCGCATCTCGGTCACGGACCGCTGCAACTTCCGGTGCACCTACTGCATGCCGGCCGAAGGCATGGACTGGCACCCCCGAGACGAGCTGCTCACCTTCGAGGAGCTCACCCGCATCGCCACGGTCTGCGTCGAGCGCTTCGGGTTCGACTCCATCCGCCTCACCGGCGGCGAGCCCACGGTGCGCGCCGGGCTGGCCGTGCTGGTGGAGAAGCTGGCCGCCCTGCCGGTCGACCTGTCGCTCACCACCAACGGCTCGACGCTCGTCGCCCAGGCCGGTCCCCTCCGAGACGCCGGCCTGCACCGCATGAACATCTCGCTCGACTCGCTGCGGGCCGACCGGTTCGAGGCCCTCACCCGTCGCGACGAGCTGCCTCGGGTGCTCGACGGCATCCGTGCCGCCGTGGCCGCCGGGTTCGAGCCGGTGAAGGTCAACGTGGTGGTGGTCCGGGGCGTCAACGACGACGAGATCGTCGACTTCGCCCGCTTCGGGCGCGACGAGGGCGTCGTCGTCCGGTTCATCGAGTTCATGCCGCTCGACGCCGACCAGCGCTGGAGCCACGAGCAGGTGGTGCCGTCCGCCGAGATCACCGCCGCCATCGACGCCGTCTTCCCCACCGAGCCGGTGCACCGGGGATCCGACCCGGCCGAGCGCCACCGCTACCTCGACGGGCAAGGCGAGATCGGCGTCATCGGGACGGTCACCGAGCCGTTCTGCTCCAGCTGCGACCGGGTGCGCCTCACCGCCGACGGCCAGCTGCGCGCCTGCCTGTTCTCCACCGACGAGACCGACCTCCGCTCCCTGCTGCGCAGCGGCGCCACCGACGACGACCTCGCTGCTGCGCTCCAGACCACGGTCGCCGGCAAGTGGGCCGGCCACGGCATCAGCAACGTCACCTTCATCCGCCCCACCCGATCGATGTCGGAGATCGGCGGATAGCTGCGGCTCGCTGCGCTTCGCCGCTTCTCGTCACTCGCTTCGCTCCGTTCCTCGAACTTGAGGACGGCCTGACGGCCGGCTGCTCTCGCAGGGACGACCGGCAAGCCGGATCGTCCCTGGTCGAGGGGCTCCGCGAGCTGTGCCCCTCGAGCTCCCCGGGCTCGCTGCGCTCGAACCCCGACCCCGCGCTTGTGGCTCGGGTCGTCGCACCGGCTGACGAGCGAGGAGAGACCCGCCTCTAGACTCCCGCCATGCCTGAGCGCCTCACCCACCTTGATCCCCTTGGTCGTGCCCGGATGGTCGACGTCACGCCCAAGGAACCGTCGCACCGGCGTGCGGTGGCTCGGGGTCGGGTGCACATGCAGCCCGAGACCACGGCGCTCGTGGCCCGCGGATCGGTCGGCAAGGGCGACGTGCTCAACGTGGCCCGCGTCGCCGGCATCCAGGCGGCCAAGCGAACCTCGGACCTGATCCCGCTGTGCCACCCGCTCCTCGTGGGGGCGGTGCTCATCAACTTCCACATCGACGACACCTACATCGAGATCGAGGCCCACGTGGACACCGTGGACCGGACCGGCGTCGAGATGGAGGCCCTCACGGCCGTGTCGGTGGCGGCTCTCACCATCTACGACATGTGCAAGTCCGCCGACCGTTCCATGACGATCGGCGATGTGACGCTCTGGGAGAAGACGGGTGGCCGCTCCGGCACGTTCCGTCGTGAAGCGGTGGATCCCGAGCTCGATCTGGGCCTCTGACCTGGCCGTTTCCCGACCGGGAGGTTGCGGCGGCAACGACCGGGGGCGTCGAGCCAGCTGGCGTTCGCCCCGCACCATGGGGCGATCACCGTCGTCGGGTGGACCGTCGGCACCGATCCGTAGTAAAACCGTAACAACCGCAGCGGCCCCGCAATCCTGCTTCCAGGACCGGCCCGCTGCGTCCGCCCCACCCGGGCGGTGCCCATCCCCCCTTCGCCGGGCCCGGCCCGGTACCGTCCGAACCACCTGCAGGAAGGCTCGCCAACGTGGAGATGCTCGCATTCGTTTGCCTGGCGGTCGTGTGGGCGTGCTTCCTCGTCCCCCCGCTGCTTCGCAAGCACCGCGAGGGACGGCCGGCCAGCTCGGTCACCTCCTTCCGCCAGCAGCTCTCCACCCTCGAGCGCGCCACCCCCGGCACGTCGCTCCGTCTGCCGCAGAACCGTCCTCCGTCGGTGCCGGGCGGTTCCTACGCCCCGCAGCTCCGCCGCAGCGAGCTCCAGCGCCGCCGCCAGAACATCCTCGTCGGCCTCGGTGGCGCCACCGCATTCTTCCTGCTGCTCGCCGTCCTGGCCACCAGCGCCATCACCCTGCTGCTGTTCGTCGCCACCGGTGGCGCCCTCGCCGCCTACGTGTACGCCCTGGTCCAGATCCGCATGCGCGCCGATGAGGCCGCCAGCAAGGTCCGGGTCCTGCGTCCGCAGCCGCAGCGCCGGGTCGGCACCCCGCCCCTCGCGGTCCGCCGCAGCGCTTCCAACTGACGAAGGCGCCGGCCCCCGGCGATCCGCCCCTGGCCGGTTGGCTGAGCGCTTCCAACTGACGAAGAGCGCCGCCCCCCCGGCCATCCGCCCTTTGGGGGTTGGCTGGAGCGCCTCGAACTGACGCAGGCGCCGCCCCTGGCGATCCGCCCGTAGCGGAGCGCCTCGTGGAGCTGGTCCGACGCCCGAGGTCCCTGCCCCTGCTTCCGGTTCGGGTCCTGCCGCCTGCGATGCGGCCGACACGGCGAGCCCTGTGCGGGGGACCCGACGGAACCACGCCCGGACGCGAGGCAGCCCCGGCCGATGGGCCGGGGCTGCCTGCGAGCGGATCGGGGGCCGGTCGGCCGGGCGGCGGGGTCAGCAGGTCTTGATGAAGACCTGGACGGTGAAGACGCGCTTGCCGTTGGTGGCGTAGCCGACGCCGGCGCCGTTCCACTTGGTGCTCAAGATGTTGGCCTTGTGGCCGGGGGAGGCCATGTAGGCGTCCTCGATGGCGGGGACGCTCGGGCCGTAGCCGACGTTCTCGCCGAGCGAGCACCACTTGACGCCGATCCCGTCGGAGAGCTTGGAGTGGTAGAGCGTGTTCTCCCGGGCGAGCTTCTCCGCCCAGGCCTGTGCCTTGCGCTGGGCGTCGGCCTGGGTGCCGAGGGTGCGGAGGTTGTGCGCCGAGCGATCGGCGTTCATCTCGCTGAGGACCTGGGACTGGGTGCTGCGGAGGCAGCCGGTCAGCAGCGCCATCGCACACAAGAGGGTGGCGACAGCGAGCTGGCGGCGCTTGGCGGGGGAGAGGGGGGTGCGTGGGGCCATGGATTCGTTCTCGGCGCTGTGGAGCGCTCGCTTGAGCGCAGATTTGCGCCCTCCGTGGCTGAATAATCACGTTGTGTGGTCTGGCCTGCGGATTCGCTGAGGAGGCCGTCACGAAATGAGACGAACGGCCCAGGCCGGGCGCGACCGGGCGAAACACGCATCGTGTGGTCTGGCTCACACCGAGTGGTCGGCCCCACCATGATCGGGTCCCAGGCCGGCTCAGACTGGCAGGAGGGGCAGACCCTCGCGCTAGGGTTCGATTCCCGTTTCGGGGGTGTAGCTCAGTTGGTAGAGCGCCTCGGTCGCATCGAGGAGGCCAGGGGTTCAATTCCCCTCACCTCCACCCGGACACGACGGCGGCCTTCGGGTCGCCGTCGTCGCGCCCGGCCGGACGAGGCCCGGGGAGGAGCGGCTACGTTTCTCGAACGAGAACACGTTCCACCTTCTCTGGAGGCGTCATGCGAGTGGTTGTCGACTTCGATCTGTGCGAGAGCAACGCAGTGTGCATGGGCATCGCCCCGGAGGTGTTCGAGGTCCGCGACGACGACTTCCTCTACGTCCTCCAGGAGGAGCCCGGCGAGGCCCTCCGTCCGCAGGTCGTCGAGGCGGCGGCGCGCTGCCCCAAGCAGGCCATCACCATCGAGGGCTGAGCGCCTTCGACGACCGGGGCTGCGCGACCGGGGTACCGGCCGCGCCCTCGGGATCGGATCCCATGCACACGCTCGAACGCATCGTCATCGTCGGCGCCTCCCTGGCCGGCCTCCGTGCTGCGGAGACCCTCCGCTCGGAGGGCTTCGGCGGCTCGATCACCCTCGTGGGCGACGAGGTGCACGCGCCCTACGACCGACCGCCGCTGTCGAAGGAGGTGCTCCGCGGTGATTGGGACGCCGATCGGGTGATGCTGGCGGCCGGCGCCGACGAGGGGCTCGACCTGACCTGGGAGCGCGGTGTCGCCGCCACCGGCCTGGACCTGGAGGACCGGCGCGTCGCCCTGGCCGACGGGAGGACCCTCCCCTTCGACGGGCTGGTGATCGCCAGCGGAGCCGCGCCCCGACGCATCCCCGGCACCGAGCACCTTCGGGGCGTCCACACCCTCCGCACCCTCGATGACGCCCTCGCCGTGCGCGGCGCGATCGATGCCGGCGCCGAGCGGGTCGTCGTGGTCGGCGCCGGCTTCATCGGCGCCGAGGTGGCCGCCTCCTGCCGGGCCCGCGGCGTCGAGGTCACCATGGTCGAGCCGCTGCCGGCCCCGCTGGCCCGGGTGCTCGGACCGGCCATGGGCGAGGTGGTGGCCGACCTGCACCGCGAGCACGGCGTGGACCTCCGGGTCGGGACGGGGGTGGCTGCGGTGACGGAGGCCGATGCTGGTCGCCTGCACGTCGCCCTCACCGACGAGACCACGGTCGAGGCCGACCTGGTGGTGGTGGGGATCGGGGTCGTGCCCAACACCGGCTGGCTGCACGAGAGCGGCCTGCTGCTCGAGGACGGGGTCCTGTGCGACGAGACCACTTCGGCGGGGCCCGGCGTGGTCGCCTGCGGCGACGTCGCCCGCTGGCCCAACCGCCTGTTCGACGAGACGATGCGGGTGGAGCACTGGGAGCACGCGCTGGACATGGGCGCCCACGCGGCCCGGCGGCTGCTTGCCGGCGACGGGCCAGGAGAGCCGTTCACCCCCGTGCCCTTCTTCTGGAGCGACCAGTACGATCGCAAGATCCAGCTGGCGGGACGGGTCCGGCCCGCCGACCAGATCGAGGTCGTCGCCGGCTCGTTGGAGGAGCGGAAGTTCTGCGCCCTGTACGGCCGCGACGGGCGCGTCGTCGGGGCCCTCACCATGAACATGCCCGGCCGGGTGATCCGCTACCGGCGCCAGATCGCCGACGGCCTCCGCTGGGACGACGCCCTGGCCGCGGTCGCCGAAGCGGTCGCCGCCAGCGTTCCGTCCGCCGCCAGCGCCCCGCCTGCGCCATGACCGACGCGACCCGACCGACGGACCCGGTGGGACCGGGCGACCCGGCAGCGGCGGCGGCGCTCGAGCTGGTCGAGGTCGTCGATGCGGCGGGGACCGTGCTCGACGTGGTCCCGCGCTCGGTGATGCGCGCCCAGCGGCTCCGCCACCGCTGCACCTACATCGTCGTGGTTGACCTGGACGAGCGGCTGATCGTGCACCAGCGAGCGCTCTGGAAGGACGTGTGGCCCGGGCGGTGGGACGTGGCGTTCGGTGGCGTCGTCGGCGTGGGCGAGGACTGGGGCGAGGCTGCGCTTCGCGAGCTCCGGGAGGAGGCCGGCGTCGAGGCCGGGCTCCAGGATCTGGGCGGGGGGCCCTACGACGACGCCGAGGTGTCCCTGCTCGGGCGGGTGTACCTGGCCCGCCACGACGGCCCGTTCACCTTCCCCGACGGCGAGGTGCTGCAGGCGGACCGCATCCCGCTCGACGAGGTCGAGCCCTGGATCGCCGGTCGAGACCTGTGCCCGGACTCGCTCCTGCTCGCTGCATCGGCCCTGGGGACCCTGGCCGGACCGCCGCCTCCTGGCCACGGTTAGCCTGCGCCGATGCGGCGACCAGGAGCGAACCGGTGACCACCACGTCGTGGGCCCTGCTCGCGGTGACCTTCGCGTTCGCGATCGCCGACTGGTGGGCCACCTGGGCCGAGCGGCCGCAGGTCCGCCACATCACCAAGCCGGCCACGCTCGCGCTCCTCATCGGTGTGGCGGTCACGCTCGAGCCCGTGGACCCCACCATCCGCACGTGGATGGTGGTCGGCCTGGTGCTGTCCCTGGCCGGCGATGTGTTCCTGATGCTCGACGAGAGGTGGTTCGTGGCCGGGTTGGGCTCGTTCCTCCTGGGCCACATCGCCTACATCGTCGGCCTGCAGCTGGCGCCGCGCTCGTGGGGTTGGACGGCCGTCGGCATCGTCGCGGTCCTGGTGGCCATCGGCACCGTGGGGCGGCGGGTCGTGCAGGGGGTCGCCGGCGGCGAGCACCGGGAGATGGTCGGCCCGGTCATCGCCTACCTGGTGGTGATCTCGGCGATGGTGGTCAGCGCGTTCGGGACCGCGGGGCTGTGGGCCATCGTCGGGGCCTCGCTCTTCTACGTCTCCGACGCCACGCTGGCGTGGAACCGCTTCCTCGAGCAGCGCCGCTTCGGCCCGCTCGCCGTGATGGTCACCTACCACCTCGGGCAGATCGGCCTCGTGGCCTGGCTGGTGTGGCCGTGACCTCCCGCCGCGTCCGGCCCGTCGCGGCCGCGGCGGCGTGCGTCCTCATCGTGGCGGGGTGCAGTGACTCGGCCGGGTCGCTGGACGAGGCGGCCACCGAGCGGGCCGTCGGCCGGGCCGTGGCGGCCGAGGTCGCCCCCACGGTCACCGGGACCGACTGCGGCGAAGACCTGGAGCAGGTGGAGGGCGGCACCTTCACCTGCACGGTCACGCTGAAGGGCGTCGGACCCCTCGCCGTCGACGTCCGCCAGGTCGACGACGAGGGCACCCTCGACGTGGCTCCTGCTGCTGCGGTCGTCACCGTGGAGCGCATCACCGACGAGCTCACGACGTCGCTGGAGAAGCAGTTCAAGCGGACGTTCCAGGTGCGGTGCAGTGGCGACCCCATCGAGGTCCGGGCCCCGGCCTCGACATCGACCTGCAGCGCGAAGGACGCCACCTCCCGCCGTCAGGTCACCGTCACGGTCACCGACACCGCCGGGACGCTGGCCTTCGCCGTCGCTCCGCCCAGGTGATCGGAGTGCCCTGAGGCGAGGTCGGGCAGGCCTCAGGTCCGCCGCCCCCAGGCGACGTTGAAGCAGCGGGCGTCGAGCCGGCCGGGTGCGGCGTGCTCCCACAGGCCGAAGGCGGCGATGCGCGTGTGGTCGGTCCAGGCGATGGCGTCGGGGTGCTGGACGCGCCGCACGATCTGGCGGATCCCGCCCTCGTGCACGACGTAGCCCGCCCACACGCCCGGGTAGTCCTTGGTGGAGCCGACCTGGGTCACCACCACGCCGGACCGTCCCCAGCGGCGGTGGCGGTGGGTGTGCCCGCTGGTGACCAGGACGTGGGGGTGGGCTGCGCCCAGGGCGTCGAGCAGGGAGACGCTGTCGTGGTGCGGGATGCCCGGGGGCCAGCCCTCGGGCAGCACGTTCGGCTGGAGCTGGTGGTGGAGCGCCAGCAGCACCCCGCCCGCAGGGTCGGCTTCGGCGGCGGCGTCGAGGATGTCCGGCTCCACGCGGGACAGCCGGCCGCCGTGGTGCCCCTCGACGGTGGTGTCGGCGAGGATCACCCGCACCCCCGGCAGGTCGCGGACGAGCACCGGGTCGGCGATGGACAGGTCGAAGGCGGCGGCCGCCGGGGCGGCGCCGAGGTGGGTGATCTCGAACGTCGGTCCGTGGTCGTGGTTCCCGGGAAGGGCGTCCACCGGCACGGGCAGGCGGTGGACCAGCTCGGCGTAGCTGCGCCACTGGTACGGCTGGGCGCCGTTGGTCAGATCGCCCTTGGCGACGATGCGCTCCGCCCCCCAGGCGACGGCCTCGTCGAGCGCCGCCCCGGCGCAGCGCACGGGATGCGGGTCGGGGTGGTCGAACGGATCGCCGATGGTGCCCCGGTGGCCGAACACCCGGGCGCCGAGGTGCAGGTCGCTGACCGTGGCGAACCGGGTCAGCTCCTCGCCGGGCAGGGCTCCCAGGGTCCGTGCGGTGAGCAGTGCCGGACCGTCGAGGGCCGCGCTGGTGGCCTCGAGGCGCAGCAGGCGCCCACCCGGAAGGCCTTCCAGGAGGGTGGCGCCCGCATCGCCCGGGCTCGGGAGGACGACGTCGAGGTCGACGTCGTCCTCGAGCGCCCGGATGTGGAGCGGGCCGTCGCCCAGCAGCCGCCAGGTGAGCTGGACCGCATCGTGATCGACGCCGAAGACCCAGATGGCGGGCGACCGCCGGTGGATCACGCGAGCGCCGCGCCCAGCTCCGCCTGCACCCGGTCGGCCAGGGCGACGGTGACCCACATGCGCTCGAGGTGCTGCTGGACCGGCTTGGTTCCCTGCTTGATGGGGTGCTCGGCCAGGAACGCGGCGATGGACCCAGCCAGGTCCCGGTCGCTGACCCCGCGGATGCCGTCGATGAGGCGCGGGACCGTGCTGGTGGGGAACCGCGTGGAGATCTCGTCCCAGCGATCGGCCAGGAAGGCCCACACCTCGGCGGTCGCGTGGCGGTTGCGCAGGGCCCGGGCCAGGAGGAACAGCGCATCTTGGGTGCGGATCTCGTCGGTGAGGCAGAGCTCGCAGAAGCGCAGGACCAACGCCGGATCCTGTGCGTCGGCGAGGGCGCCCTGGTGGCGGAGCGTGTCTTGAGCGGTGCGGGCCGCAGCGGCCCGGCGGCGGAGCTCGTCCCAGGTGGCCTGGTCGGCGGTGGAGGCCACCACCCGGACCACGGCGTCGGCCAGGTCGGCATCGACGGCGTCGGGGTCCTCGCCCAGCGCGGTGAAGTGGGCGGCCGCCTGCTCGCGGCGGGGCTGGTCGTTCCCGAACCGGGCGAGCGCGTCGAACAGCGAAGCGCGCAGGGCGGTGGTGCGCTCGGGCTCGCCGGGCACCTTGGTGTCGCCGAGGCCCTGGAGGGCCGGGCCGAGCAGCGCCCGCACCCACGCCTGGTACGCCTCCACCTGGTCGGCTGGGGCGACGCGCCCGATGCCGGCGGTGACGCCGATGATGCGCTGCCACACGGACAGGTCGGCCTCGGTGCTCAAGCTCCGCAGCAGGCCGAACAGGCGGGCGACCGAGCTGCGGCCGGCCAGGATCAGGGCGAACTCGTCCTCGACGAGCCCGTAGCGCTCCAGCGGCGAGAGCACGGCCGGGGCCCGCCCGGCCAGCGCCTGGAGGTCACCGTCGGCCAGCTCCACCCGGTAGAAGCCGTTGCCCTCGTGGTTGCCCTCGATCCAGTCGGCGGCGTGCTCGAGCTCGAGCGTGGTCTCGGGCTCGTCGAGCAGCACCCGGTGCAGCGACGTGGCGTCGCCGTGCCCGACGCGGATGACCACGGGGACCGAGCGGGGCTCGTTCGGGGGCAGGGTGATGCCGGCCGCCGGATCGGGGGCGAAGGAGAAGCGGTCCTGGCGGAGGCGCAGCGTCCTCCGATCCTCCGATGCCGAGATGGAGATCACCGGGTGCCCGGGGTGGAAGATCCACGAGTCCATGATCTGGCGGACCGGCTCCCCCGTGGCCTCCTCGATGGCGTCCCAGAGATCGGTGGTCTCGGTGTTGGCGTACGAGTGGACCTCGAGGTAGTGGCGGATGCCGGCCTGGAACCGGTCCTCGCCGAGGTACTGCTGGAGCATGCGGACGACCGAGGCGCCCTTCTCGTAGGTGAGCACGTCGAACATGCCCTCGGCATCGGCGGCGGTGACGACCTCGTACTCGATGGCCCGGGTGCTGGTGAGCGAGTCCGTGTCGAAGGCGGCGGATCGGGCGAGGCCGAAGTCCGTCCAGCGCTGCCACTCGGGGCGGAAGGCATCGGTGGTCATCATCTCCATGAACGTGGCGAAGGCCTCGTTCAGCCAGATGCCGTTCCACCACCCCATGGTCACCAGGTCGCCGAACCACATGTGGGCGATCTCGTGGGCCACCACATCGGCCACCCGCTGGAGCTCCGACTGGGTCGACCGCTCCTGGTCGAGGAGCAGGGCCGTCTCCCGGAACGTCACGCAGCCCAGGTTCTCCATGGCCCCGAACGCGAAGTCGGGGATGGCGATGAGATCGAGCTTGTCGCCCGGGTAGGCGATCCCGTACCAGTCGCTCAGGTACCGCAGGGAGAACTCGCCGATCTCCAGGGCGAACGGGGTGAGGTCCGCCTTGCCCGGCACGGCGATGACCCGCAGCGGAACGCCGTCGACGTCGACCGCTTCGCTCGCCTCGAGCGGACCGATCACGAACGCCACCAGATAGGTCGACATGTGCATCGTGGGGGAGAAGTGGACCCGCTTGCGGCCGTCGGGCAGCTGGTCGACGGCGGTCTCCCGGGCGTTCGACACGGCGAACAGGTCCTCGGCCACCACGAGGCGGATGGAGAAGGTGGACTTGAACGCCGGCTCGTCCCAGCACGGGAACGCCCGGCGGGCGTGGGTCGACTCGAACTGGGTGCACGCCAGCGTGTGGGTGGCACCGTCGTCGCCGGTGAAGGTCGAGCGGTAGAACCCGACCAGCTTGTCGTTGAGCTCGCCCGTGAACGTGGTGTGGAGCGTCCACGCGCCCGCGCCGGCCGTGGTGGCGAGCGCCAGGGTCACCGTCTCCGACGGCGTGTCGAACGTGGGGGTGGCGTCGATCCGCTCGCCGTCGGTGCCCTCCAGCCAGGCCTCGCTGATCTCCAGGTCCAGCGCGTGGAGGATCAGCTGGTCGACCGCCTCGGTGGCGATCACGGTGACCTCGGCGGTGCCGGTGAACGTGGCGGCGTCGAGGTCGGGGGCCAGCTCCAGGTCGTAGTGCGACGGCACCACGGTGGTGGGCAGGCGGTTCAGGTCGTGCTCGGGCACGGGGATCCTCGGCGGGTGGGGTTCTGGACCCGGCCGAGGCTACCGGGCCGCCTAGGGGAGGTAGACGGCGTCGATGCTCGAGATGGTGGTGATGTCCCGCACGTTGCCGACGTTGATCTTGAACAGGTACTCCTGCTGCCAGACGTCGTCGACGCTGGACGGAACCGGGTCGGGGCTGCCGCCGCTCAGGCTGGTGACCGACGCCTCGGGGACCACGGCGATGCGCTTCACGGTCTGGTCCGAGTTGCGGATGTAGTAGTCGGTGTCGAGGGTGACCCCGTCCTCTCCCGCCGCGTCGATGGCCTTCTGGCCGGTGAGCATCTCGACCGGGTCGACGATGAGGACCTGCACGTCTTGGCCCTCGACCTTCCCCGTCTCCAGGCCGGCCATGTACACGTAGTGGTCGCCGTCGTCGAGGGTGTCGAGCTCGCTGGTCTCGGTGTCGGTCCCCTCGCTGCTGAGGGTGGTGGTGGTCTCGCCGCCCCCGCCGGCCGTCGAGGTGGTGGCGGCCCCGGCCTCGGTGGTGGTGGTCTCGCCGCCCGCCGCCGCCGTGGTGGTGGTGGCCTCCGGCGCCGTGGTGCCGGTGGCATCGGTGCCGCCCGACGACCCGCAAGCGGCCAGCAGTCCCGCCGTGGACAGGGCCAGGACGGCGACGGTGCTGCGGGTACGGGTGGCGATCATCGAAGAGGCTCCTGAGGAGGTGAAGGGGCCGGAAGGCCGCCGACCACGCTACCGCGGCCCGATCCAGCGCTTTTGCTCGCGGTGTCGCCATCGTGGTGATCGGATCGTTCGGTTCGCTCGCACCCGTCGATGTGGCAGCGATCGTGCTCATGGCGGCAGCGCTCGTCGTCCTGCGTGAGTGGGGCTACCGCAGGGCGGAGCGGCGGCTCCGGTCCCGGCGGAGGGCCGAGCGATGAACTGCTGCTGCCTCATTCAGCGATGCTGCGGGCGACCTCGTCGGTTCGGGAGTTCACCGGGGGGACGCCTAGGGTTTCCGGCTTGTGAGCACCTCTTCGGACCACCCCGCCGCCTTCGATGTCCTTGGCATCGGCAACGCCCTCGTCGATGTCCTCAGCACCGAGGAGGAGTCGTTCATCGAGCAGATGGACCTCGTCAAGGGCTCGATGACGCTCATCGACACCGACCGGGCCGAGGAGATCTACGCCGCCATGGGTGGCGACAAGACCGAAGCCTCCGGCGGGTCGGCCGCCAACACGCTGTCGGGTGTGGCCTCCTTCGGCGGCCGGGCCGCCTACATCGGCCGGGTCAAGAACGACGGTCTGGGCAAGGCGTTCGGCCACGACCTCAACTCGCTCGGTGTGCACTTCTCCGCCGACCTGGCCACCGAGGGCGACCCCACCGGCCGCTGCATGATCGTCGTCACCCCCGACGGCGAGCGCACCATGAACACCTACCTCGGAGCGTCGGCCACCCTCTGCGCCGATCACCTCGACCTCGACCTGATCGCTTCGGCCAAGGTCACGTTCCTCGAGGGCTACCTGTTCGACCGCGACGACGCCAAGGCGGCGTTCCGCACCGCTGCTGCTGCCGCCCACGAGGCCGGCCGCAAGGTGGCGCTCACCCTCTCCGACAGCTTCTGCGTCGACCGCCACCGCGACGACTTCTTGACGCTCGTCGCCGAGGGCGTCGACATCCTCTTCGCCAACGAGGAGGAGATCGTGAAGCTCTACGGCGTCGACACCTTCGACGAGGGCGTCGACGCGGTGCGAGGCGTCTGCGACATCGCTGCGGTCACCTGCGGGCGCGAGGGCTCGGTCGTGGTCACCAGGGACGAGATCGTCAAGGTCGCCGCCCACCAGGTGCCCAAGCGGGTCGACACCACCGGTGCCGGCGACCTCTACGCCGCCGGGTTCCTCTACGGCTGGTCCCAGGACCGTCCGCTGCAGGAGTGCGGCCGGCTCGGGTCCATCGCCGCCGCCGCCGTGATCGGCCACATCGGCCCCCGACCGGGCATGAGCCTCGCCCAGACCGTCGGCCTCCTCGGCTGAACCCTCGGGTCAGGTCCCGCCTGCTGCGCCACAGGGCTGGATCCACCGGAGACGGCGGTGGCGAAGTCGCGGCAGACTGGACGGGTGACGCATCCGGATCCGGTCAGCCAGCCCTTCGACGCGGCGGTGGCCTCCGCCGCCCGGCTGGCCGAGGCCACCGGGGTGGCACGCCACGATGTCGCCATCGTGCTCGGCTCCGGGTGGAAGCCTGCGGCGGACCGCATGGGCGAGGTCGTGGCCGAGCTGCCGATGACCGACCTCGGCGGGTTCCCCGAGGCCTCGGTCCAGGGGCACGGGACCACCGTGCGATCGATCGTCAGCGGCGACAAGCGGATCCTCGCCTTCATGGGCCGGGTGCACCTCTACGAGGGCCACCACCCCAACGTCGTCGCCCACGCGGTGCGCACCGCAGTGCGGGCCGGGTGCTCGACGGTCGTGCTCACCAACGCCGCCGGCGGCCTCCGGGCGGGGATGCGCCCCGGCCAGCCGGTCCTCATCGCCGACCACCTCAACCTCACGGGGCGGACCCCGCTGCTCGGCCCCAACGACGACCGCATCGGGCCCCGCTTCCCGGACATGGGCGAGGTGTACACGCCCCGCCTCCGGGAGCTCGCCCACGCCGTGGATCCCACGCTCGAGGAGGCCGTGTACTGCGGCCTGCTCGGGCCCACCTACGAGACGCCGGCCGAGGTGCAGATGGTGGCCACGCTCGGCGGGGAGCTGGTGGGCATGTCCACCGTCCTCGAGTCCATCGCCGCCGCCCACGCCGGAGCTGACCTGCTGGCGGTGTCGCTCGTGACCAACCTGGCGGCCGGACTGGCCGACGAGGTGCTCGACCACGAGGACGTGCTTGCGGTGGCCGCCGAGTCTGCTGACCGCATGGGTGGGCTCATCGCCGAGATCGTGGGCCAGATCTGATGGCGGCCGATCCCGCCCTCATCGAGCGTGCGTGGTCCTGGATCGCCGCCGACCCCGACCCCACCACCCGTGACGAGCTCGACGCGGTGATCACCGCGGTCGAGGCCGGTGACCCGGAGGCGGCCGCGGACCTCGCCGACCGGTTCAAGGCCGACCTGGACTTCGGTACGGCCGGTCTGCGGGGCCGGCTCGGGGCCGGTCCGAACCGCATGAACCTCGCCGTGGTCACCCGAGCGGCCAACGGCATCGTGACCTGGCTCAAGGGGACGGGCGACCCCGACGTGGCCCGCAAGGGGGTGGCCGTGTGCTTCGACGCCCGGCACCGGTCGCGGGACTTCGCCGAGGCCAGCGCCGCCATCTTCGCCGCTGCGGGCATCCGGGCCTACGTGCTGCCCGGCCCGCTGCCCACCCCGGTGCTGGCGTTCGCCGTGAGCCACCTCGACGCCGCAGCCGGCGTGATGGTGACCGCCAGCCACAACCCCCCGCAGGACAACGGCTACAAGGTCTACGACGCCAGCGCCCGCCAGATCATCCCGCCGGTCGACGGGATCATCGCCGCCGGGATCGACGCCACGCCCCGGGCCGTCGACGTCCCCTACGCCCACCCGGAGGATCCCGACATCATCCGGGTCGGCGATGAGCTGGTGCAGACCTACGTCGACGCCGCGTCGCAGGTGGGGCTGGTGCCGACGGAGCGCACGGTGGTGACCGCTTACACGGCGATGCACGGCGTCGGCGCCGCCACCATCCGCCGGGCGTTCGCGGCGGCCGGGTTCGCACCGCCCGTCGAGGTGGAGCAGCAGGTGGAGCCGGACCCGGACTTCCCCACCGTGCCGTTCCCGAACCCCGAGGAACCCGGTGCCCTCGACCTCGGGATCGCCACGGCCACGGCCGCCGGCGCCGACCTCCTGCTCGCCAACGACCCCGACGCCGACCGGCTGGGTGCGGCGGTTCCGGACCCCACCGCCCCCGACGGATGGCGTGCGCTGCGCGGTGACGAGATCGGCGCGCTGCTGGCGCACCACCTGATCTCGTCGGGCGGGATCGCCGAGGGGGCGGTGCTGGCCACCACGATCGTGTCGTCCACCATGCTCAGCCGCATGTCGGCCGCGGCCGGGGTCCTGTTCGTGGAGACCCTCACCGGGTTCAAGTGGCTGGGCCGGGCCGCCGATCCGGACCGGGAGCTCGGCTTCGCCTACGAGGAGGCCCTGGGCTTCTGCGCCGGTGGACTGGTCCGCGACAAGGACGGCATCACCGCCGCGCTGCTCCTGGCTGAGGCGGCGGCGGTCCAGCGGCGCGACGGCCGGACCCTGCTGGACGTGCTCGACGACCTGGCGCTGGCCCACGGCGTCCACCAGACCGCTCAGTGGTCGGTCCGGGTCCCGGGGTCCGACGCCATGGAGCAGATGGTGGCGGCGATGCAGCGGATGCGGACCTCGCCTCCCGCCCACCTCGCCGGTCGGTCGGTCCAGCGCACCGATGACCTGATCGACGGCGATCCGGCCCGGGGCTTCGTCCCGAGCGACGTGCTCACCTGGTACCTCGACGGTGCCCGGGTGATCGTGCGGCCCAGCGGCACCGAACCGAAGCTGAAGGCCTACGTCGAGGTCGTGGAGCCCGTCCGCGACCTCGCTGACCTTCCCGGCGCCCGCCGCCGGGCCACCACCGCCCTCGACGAGCTGGTCGCAGCCACCGCAGCCACCACCGGTCTCGCCTGACCGGATCGCGTCGACGGCGGCGGTCAGGGGCGGGGGGAGAGGACGCAGAACTCATTGCCCTCGGGGTCGGCGAGGACCACCCACGGTTCGTCGCCGGTCTGGCCGATGTCCACGCGGCGGGCGCCCAGGGCGATGAGCTGGTCAACGCACCGCTCCTGGTCGTCGCGCTCGCCGGGGGCGACATCGAGGTGCATGCGGATCTTGGCGTCGTCGTCCACCAGCGTCGGCCGGGTGATGATCTCGATCGGGAACCCCCCGTCGGGTGGCGTCAGCACGATGTGACCGGGGTCGTCGCGGGTGACCTCCCAGCTGGTGGCGGCGGCCCACACATCGCGGAGCGCTCGGGCATCGTGGGCGGCGAGGGTCACGCCGGCCACCGAGCCGAGGTGCGCGTACTCCGGGCGCGGGTCGAGGACGCAGAAGTGGTTGCCCTCGGGGTCGGCCAGCACGGTGAAGGGGGCGTCGGCGGCCTGGCCGACGTCGGCGTGGGTGGCTCCCATCGCGAGCAGCCGTTCGACGGTGGCCGTCTGGTCCGAGGCCGAGAAGCTGTTCAGGTCCAGGTGGAGCCGCTGGGGCCCCTCGGCGTGGCTGCGGTCGCCGACGAAGGACAGCTCCGGGTGGGGGTGGGTGCCATCGGGGTCGAGCCGCTCGCACAGGTTGACCTCGATCCCGTCCTCGGACTCGAAGCAGATGATCCAGCCCAGGGCCTCCGACCACCAGGTGGCGAGGGCCTTCGGATCACGGGCGTCGACGGTGAAGCTCTCGATGCGCATCGTCATGGCCACCGGTACCCGGCTCCGGCGCCGCGCACACCCCCGGCGGATGCGTCAGGCGGTGCCGTAGAGCCGGTCCCCCGCGTCGCCGAGACCTGGGACGATGTAGGAGACCTCGTTGAGGTGGTGGTCGATGGAACCGACCACGAGCTCGTCGCACAGGTTGCTGCGGTCGAGGGCGGCCACCCCCTCGGGTGCGGCCAGGACGCACACCGCCACGAGACGGCCCGGGTTGCGGTCCCGCAGCAGTCCGCAGGCGTAGGTGAGCGATCCGCCGGTGGCGAGCATCGGGTCGAGCACCAAGACGTCGCGCCCGTGCAGGTCCTCGGGCACCGAGTTCATGTAGGGCTCGGGGACGAGCGTCTCCTCGTTGCGGGCCACGCCGATGAACCCGGTGGGGCAGTCCGGCAGGTAGCGGAGGACGCCGTGGAGCAGGCCGAGGCCCGCCCGCAGGATCGGCACGGCCATCGGCGGCTCGGTCACCCGGATGCCCTCGGTGACGGCGAGCGGGGTGGTCACATCGAACGTCTCGACCCGCAGGTGGCGGGTGGCCTCGTACACCAGGATCCCGGCGAGATCGTCCATGGCGATGCGGAACGCAGCCCGGTCGGTGTCCTGGTCGCGCAGGGTGGTCAGGGCCCGGCGGGCCAGTGGGTGGTCGACGACGGTGGTGAGCACCCGCCCATCATGCCCGCATCCAGGAGGGGGTCGGGTGTGATGGGCGGCTCGGGCTGGCACCATGACCAGATGCAACGCGCCGAGCTCACCCGGATGATCGACCACACGCTGCTGGATCCGGCGGCGACGCCCGGCCAGGTGGCGCTGCTGTGCGGCGAGGCGTCGGTGCTGGGGGTGGGCGCCGTGTGCGTGTCGCCCAACCGGCTCCCCCTGCCGGTGGGGGGCGTGCCCGACAGCACCGCCATCTGCACGGTGATCGGGTTCCCCACGGGCGCCCACCGCTCCGAGGCCAAGGCGGCCGAGGCCGTGCAGGCGGTGGCCGACGGGGCCAACGAGCTGGACATGGTGATCGACCTCGGCTGGGCGATGGCCGGGCTGTGGGACCGGGTCGAGGCCGACATCGCCGCGGTCCGAGCGGCTGCGCCGGCGCCGATCCTGCTGAAGGTCATCATCGAGTCCGCCGCCCTCCCCGACGACCGGGCCATCGTGGCCGCGTGCCGGGCTGCGGAGTCCGCCGGTGCCGACTTCGTGAAGACCTCCACCGGGTTCCACGCAGCGGGCGGGGCCTCGCTCGGGGCGGTGTCGCTGATGGCGGAGACCGTCGGCGGCCGGCTCGGGGTCAAGGCCTCTGGCGGTATCCGCGACGCGACCACGGCCCTGGCGATGATCGACGTCGGGGCCACCCGGTTGGGCTGCTCGGCCTCGCGAGCCATCCTCGAGTCGCTCTGACCGAGAGGCCGGTCCTCAGCGCTCGCCGGCGGTGAGCCACTTGGAGGTGGCCACCGGCTCCCAGGCACCGAGCGCATCGACCAGGGCGTCGCCGTCCGTCTCGTCCACGATCATCGAGCGGTGGCCCGGCTTGAGGAAGCCGGCGGCGACGGTCTGGTCGAGGAACGCCAGCAACGGCCGGTAGAACCCGGCGACGTCGAGCAGGCCGACGGGCTTGTCGTGGATCCCCAGCTGGGTCCACGTGATCGCCTCGAACAGCTCTTCGAACGTGCCCACTCCGCCGGGCAGGGCGATGAAGGCGTCGGCCCGGTCGGCCATGGCCATCTTGCGCTCGTGCATCGTGTCGACGATCAACAGCTCGGTCAGCCCCTGGTGGCCGACCTCCTTGTCCCAGAGGTGGCGGGGGATGACCCCGGTGACGCGGCCGCCTGCCGCCAGCGCGGCGTCGGCGACCTCGCCCATCAGCCCGACGTCGCCTCCGCCGTAGACCAGCCCGATGCCACGGCTCGCTAGCAGCCTGCCCAGCGCCACCGCGGCGGCGGTGAACGCTGGGTCGGTGCCGTGGTTGGAGCCGCAGAAGACCGTGATGGAGCGCAGCGGGCGCGTCACCGCTCGACCCGGAACGACGAGGTCCCGAGGCCCGCGGCCTTGAGGGTGGCGTAGCCCGGCTTGATCTGCTCGTTGATGATCCGCAGGCGCTTGTCGAAGGGCCAGAAGCTGCTCTTCATGGCGTTGATGGTCAGCCACTCGAAGTCGTCCCAGCCCCAGCCGAACGCCTCGTGCAGGTTGGCGAACTCGCGCGACATGGAGATGTCGCTCATGAGTCGGTTGTCGGTGTTGACCGTGACACGGAACCGGAGCTGCTTCAGCAGCCCGATGGGGTGCTCGGCGATGGTGTCGCACACGCCCGTGTGCAGGTTCGACGTGGGGCACATCTCCAGCGGCACCCGGCGGTCGCGGACGTACGCGGCGAGCCGTCCGAGCGCGACCCGGCCGTCGGGCTCGACGGTGACGTCGTCGATGATCCGCACGCCGTGGCCCAACCGCTCGGCACCGCAGATCTGGAGCGCCTCCCAGATCGAGGGCAGCCCGAACGCCTCGCCGGCGTGGATCGTGATGTGCGAGTTGGCCTGGGCCACGACCCGGAAGGCGTCGAGGTGGCGGCTGGGCGGGTTGCCGGACTCGCTGCCCGCGATGTCGAAGCCCACGACGCCCTGGTCCCGGTGGCGGAGGGCGACCTCGGCGATCTCGGTGGATCGGGCGGCGTGGCGCATCGCCGTGACGAGCAGCCCGACCTCGATGGGGCGGCCGGCGCTGGCCTTCTCGAAGCCGGCGAGCATGGCCTCGACCGCTTCGTCGGGGGTGAGGCCGCCGTCGATGCACAGCTCCGGGGCCATGCGGACCTCGGCGTAGACGACGCCGTCGTCGGCCAGATCCTCGACGCACTCGGCGGCGACGCGCTCGATGTGCTCGGGGGTCTGCATGCAGGCGATGGTGTGCTCGAACGGGGCGAGGTACAGGTCCAGGTCCCGCCGGTTGGCCCCCTCGGTGAACCAGCGCTGGAGCTCGGCCGGATCGCTGGTGGGCAGCTCGTGGCCGATCTCGCCGGCGATGTCGACCACGGTGGACGGCCGCAGTCCGCCGTCGAGGTGGTCGTGCAGCAGGACCTTCGGAGCCCGTCGGATCGATTCGAGGGAGATTCCTTCAGCCATGGACGGAGGGTACCGGGGCATCTCCGCTCCCGCCCGTGGGTTCCCGGCCGGCGACCGGTCGGTGGTCTACCGGAAGGTGGGGCCCGCCCAGGACATCGTCATGAGGCGGCGGACGTGACCGGGGTGCTCGGGATCGGGCAGGTCGATGCCGGTGTCGTGGAAGCCGGCGGCCCGGTAGGCCCGGACCGCCCGCTCGTTGCGAGGGTCCGGGTCGATCCAGACCTCGGGGCACTCGGGGACCGTGGTGCGCAGGACGTGGTGGACGAACTCGAGGACCAGCCGCCGACCGTGGCCCTGGCCGACGTAGGCGGCGTCGCCGATGGCGATGTCGAGGGCGATCGTGTTCGGCGGGATGTCGACGCCGGGGTACCACTCGGCCTCGTCCTCCACCCGGTACCACTGGACGAAGCCGATGGGCCGGCCCTCGATCTCCATGATCCACGGGCTGACCGGCGGGTGCTCGCCCTCGGTCCGCTCCCGGTACTTGGCCTCCACCCCGTCGATGGTCTCGGAGGCGTCGTCCCACCACTCGGCCACGTGCGGGGCCTGGAGCCAGGCGTGGAGGTCGGGGAGGTCCTCGCGGACCATCGGGCGGAAGCTGAGCTGCTCGTCTCGCGGGCGGGCGGTCATTGCGGCGGTCGATCCTCGGTGTCCAGGGGTGGGGATCAGGCGGCGTCGAACCCCCGGAGCGGGAGGGATGGGGACCGTTGCAACCAGTTCTCGTCGGGGTACCTCGCGGTCCCGTCGATCACGTGAACCGTATAGGCGTGGCGGCTGCGCGATGAGCGATTCACGTCGCTCCAGTGGGGGAGCAGCCCGTGGAGCAGCACGAGCGTGCCCGCCTCCGCCTCGATCGGGACGAGCTCGGGGCCGCCCGGTTCGGGCCACGGCGTGGCGTCGAGGGCTTCGAACGCCGTGCCGCCGCCCGGGCTGCGGACGAACCGCTGGCGGAGCGGCGTGCGGTGGCCGCCCGGCTGGGCCCAGAGGCAGCCGTTCTCGATCGTGGCGTCCTGGAGCGCCACCCAGAACCCGACGACCGTCATCGGGTCGGTGTAGAGGAACGCCGAGTCCTGGTGGCAGCTCACCTCGCCGCCGATGCGGGGCGACTTGAAGATGTACATCGACTGGAGGAGCAACGGGTCGGCCAGGCCGATGGAGCGCGCCGCGTCGGCGAGGACGGGCTGGCGGCTGAAGCGGTCGAACACCGGGTCGAGGTCGTGCATGGCGTGGCCGATCTTGTTGATCGACAGGGCCTTGTCGCCCAGCAGGTTGCCCTCGTCGTCGAAGGCGCCCTCCTCGAAGAAGCACGAGATGGTGTCGCCTGACGCCAAGAAGTAGTCGTCGGAGGTCCGGGTCTGCTCGTGGGTGGAGAAGATCGACACCGTCTCCGGGTCGAAGGCGTCGACGATCTCGCCGGCCCGGGCCATGAGGGCCTCGCACTGCTCGAGCGGGACGGCCCCGGGGACGGCGAGGAAGCCGTCGCGCTCCCACGCGTCGATCTGGGTCTGGTCGAGGGCCATGTCGGGGCTCACGCGACCCAGGTGTCGGCCGCGGCGATGGCGATCTCGACGGCGTTGGCGACGGCGGCGTCCTTCATCGCCAGGTCGGGGCGCTCCTCGTGGTGGCGGTGGGCGATGATGCCGACCACGCAGCCGGCGGAGAAGCCGTACACCCCACCCATCTTGAACAACGTGCCCGCCTCCATCTCCAGGTTCAGGACCCGGAGCGCCTGGTACTCCTCGATGCTGCCGCGGTGGCGGCGCAGGAGGTGCGGGTTGGCCGAGGATTCGCTGCGCTCCTGGCCCTCGAAGAACGTGTCGACCGATCCCATGATGCCGACGTGGTGGTCGATGCCCAGGTCGTCGGCGGCGTGGGCCAGCGCCACGGTGAGGAACGGGTCCGCCGCCGCGGGGTACTGCGGCGGGGCGATGTCGTCCGCTGCGCCCTGCAGGGTGAGGGCCGCCGAGCCGATGACGACCGAGCCGATGGCGACGTGGGGCTGGATCGACCCGCTGGTGCCGATGCGGATGATGGTGGTGATGCCCGCCTGCACCAGCTCGTTGACCACGATGCTGGCCGAGGGGGCGCCCATGCCGCTGGTGGCGCACACGACGGGGCGGCCGCTCGGCAGCTGGGCGAGGAAGGCATCGAGGCCCCGGTTGCGGGCGAGCTCCCGGCCACCGTCGAGGCGCTCGGTGGCGATGTGCTCGGAGCGGGTCGGGTCGCCGCTGAGCAGGGCAATGGTGGTCCCCTCGGGCAGATCATCAGCGCCGAACCCGATGTGGTACTGCCGGGGGCTGGTCATGGCTGCCGTCCTGGAGGGAGGTCATCGGGCCCGAAGGCGCCGGGGAGGAGGTCGTCGAGGGTGACGACGCCATCGGCGGTCTCGACCTGCAGCTCCGGACCGCCGAACTCGAAGAGGATCTGCCGGCACCGGCCGCACGGCGCCAGGTAGGTGCCGTCCGTGCCCACGACGGCGAGGGCGACGAGGCGCCCGCCGCCCGACGCGGCCAGTGCCTGGGCCACGCCGCACTCGGCGCACAGCGACAGGCCGTACGACGCGTTCTCGACGTTGCAGCCGCTGACGACGCGCCCGTCGTCGACGAGCGCGGCGGCACCCACCTTCACCCCCGAGTAGGGGGCGTAGGCGGCGTCGAGCATCCGCCGGGCGGCGGCCCGGAGGGCGGGCCAGTCGGGCGCGGTCTCGCTGGTCACCGTCCGCCCCGGCGCCAGACCCGGCCGTCGGCGGCGGGCATGCGCAGCCGCTGGCTGGCGAACACGAGCACCAGCAGCGTGGTGACGTGCGGAAAGTACGGGATGATCTCGCGGGGCAGCTCGTCGGTGGCCTGGTACCAGAAGGCGGCGCCGGCGGTGAGGACGAAGAAGACGGCGGCAGACACCCAGAGCTTGCGGTAGAGGCAGGCGAGCCCGGTGACCGCGAACATCAGCGCGGCGCCGACGAGCAGGGCGTGGCTGGTCTCGGTGACCTGCGACTGCATCGAGTCCATGAACCCGAACAGCCCGGCGCCGACGAGCAGGCCGCCCGGGCGCCAGTTGCCGAAGATCATGGCGGCGAGGCCGATGAACCCGCGGCCGCCGGTCTGCTGGCTCTGGAACTTGCCGCTGAACAGGTAGACGAGCACCACGCCGGCGAGCCCCGAGAGGGCGCCCGACATCATGACGGCGATGGCCTTCATGCGGTACACGGGCACGCCGAGCGAGTCGGCGGCGTCGGGGTCCTCGCCGACGGACCGCAGGCGCAGGCCGAACGGCGTCTTCCACAGCACGAAGTACGTGAGCGGGAACAGCAGCAGGGACACGATGACCAGCAGCGACACGTTGGTGGTCACCGACAAGATGGCGTGGGCGGCGTCGGACAGGAAGAACCGGTTCTCGTCACCGAGGTTCCGCAACGGCTCCTTCAGGAACGGGACGATGTCGACCTTCGCCACGTTGTTGGGGATGGTGGGGGACTCCCGGGCCGAGGCGCCGTCCCAGCTCACCGAGGTGAGGAACTCGCACAGCCCGACGGCGAGGAGGTTGATGGACACGCCCGAGATGATGTGGTCGACGCCGAAGCCGACGGTGGCGATGGCGTGCAGCAGCCCGCCGATGGCACCCCCGATCACCCCCAGGATCACACCCTGCCACGGCCCGTAGGCGATGCCGCCGTAGGCGCCGAACCAGGTGCCCAGGACCATCATCCCCTCGAGGCCGATGTTGACGACGCCGGCGCGCTCGGACCAGAGCCCTCCGAGACCGGCGAGGGCGATGGGCAGGGCCAGGTAGAGCGCCGAGCGCAGGGTGTTCTCGGCGGTGAGCTGGCCTGCCCCGGTGAGGACCCGGGTCAGCGACATGATGCCGACGCCGAGCGCCACGTAGAGGACGAGCTTGGCCCAGCGGGGGATCTGGGCGAAGCGGGGGAGGGGCTTGGCGTTGGCCTCGGTCTCCGGCGGGTTCATGAGGGAGGTCATGCGGGTGCCACCTCCGGGCCGGCACCTGTGGGGCTCGGCGGGTCGGCGGGCGGCAGGCCGGCGCCGCCGGCGGTGACCTCGCGGCGCAGGCCGGACAGTTCCTGGCGGGCGGAGATGCGGCGGACGACCTCGTAGGCGATCACCACGGAGAGGACGGTGATGCCCTGCATGATCGCCGTGATCTGCTTCGGGAGGTCGGCGTTCGACAGCGGCGTCTGGACCGCGTCCATGAACGCCCACAGGAGCGCGGCGAACGCGATGCCGACCGGGTTGTTGCGGCCCAGCAGGGCGATGGCGATGCCGGTGAACCCGAGCCCGGTCACCACCGACACGTCGGTGTAGCGGGCAGCCGGACCCATCACGTTGTTGAGGCCGATGAGCCCGGCGGCGGCGCCCGACAGCAGCATCGCGGTGATGATCATCCGCTTGGCGTTGACGCCGCTGGCCGCGGCGGCTTCGGCGTTGGACCCGGTGGCGCGCAGGTCGAAGCCGTAGCGGGAGCGCCAGATCAACAGGTAGTAGGCGACGCCCACCACGGCGGCGACGAGCACGTAGGACTGGACCCGGGTCGCGTCGGGGACGTCGATGCCGACGGCGCCGAGCACCCCGTTGAGCGTGGGGAGCCGTCCGGACTCGGGGATCGTCTTGGTGCCGAGCACGGGGCTCTCGCTGGCGGGGGCCCGGAGCCAGCGCTGGATGAAGAAGGCACCGACGCCGAGGGCGGTGGCGTTCAACATGATCGAGGAGATGACCTCGCTCACGCCCCGGTACGCCTTGAGC
This sequence comes from Ilumatobacteraceae bacterium, assembly GCA_025463265.1. GTDB lineage: Bacteria > Actinomycetota > Acidimicrobiia > Acidimicrobiales > Iamiaceae > Aquihabitans. The sequence continues at coordinate 55,594 of JAOBWH010000191.1, read as the reverse complement.
AGCGCCGGGATGGAGGCCCAGGCCGCACCGACCAGCATCGCCACCGCGAAGGTGAACAGCACGTGGAGCGGGGCGGGCAGCTCGACGGCGGCCGCCGCTGCTGCGGCGAACAGGGCCGCCAGCTTGTACTGGCCCTCGACGCCGATGTTGAACAGGTTCATCTTGAACCCGATGGCCACCGCCACGCCCGAGATGTAATAGGGAGCGGCCCGGTTCACGGTGGTCACGAGGTTCGTGCGGTCGAAGCCCTCGGTGAAGATCACGTGGAAGACGTCGCCGGCGCTGTAGTCCGTGAGCGCCAACATGATCGCCGACACCACCATGGCGAAGGCGATGGCGAGCACCGGCGCCGCGAGCGCCATCGTGATGCGGCGGATCATGCGTCCTCCCGTCGGTTGGAACCGGTCATGTGCTCGCCCAGTGCGGTGGGGGTGGCGGTGGCGGGGTCGAGCTCGGCCACGACCCGCCCCTCGAAGATGACGAGCAGCCGGTCCGAGAGGCCGATCAGCTCCTCGAGGTCGGCAGAGATCAACAAGGTGGCGAGCCCGTTGCGGCGAGCCTCCTTGAGCTGTTCCCAGATGGCGGCCTGGGCGCCGACGTCGACCCCGCGGGTGGGGTGGGCGGCGATCATGACCTGCGGCTCGGCCATCAGCTCACGACCGATGATGAGCTTCTGCTGGTTCCCGCCCGAGAGCGCCTCGGCCCGGACGTCGATGTTCGGGGTGCGGACGTCGAACCGCTCGACGATCTCCCGGGTGCGCTCCCGGGCACCAGCTCGGTCGATCCAGGGGCCCTTGACGTTGGGGGGCCCGCTCTGGTGACCGAGGATCTCGTTCTCCCAGAGCGGCGCGTCGAGGAGCAGGGCGTGGCGGTGGCGGTCCTCGGGGACGTACCCGATCCCGGCCTCGCGCCGTCGGCGGGTGGGCCAGGCCGTGATGTCCTGGTCGCCCAGCCGGACCGTTCCGGCGTTGAGGTCGATGAGCCCGAGGATGGCGGCGATGAGCTCGGTCTGGCCGTTGCCCTCGATGCCGGCGATGCCGACGATCTCGCCTCGGTGGATGTCGAACGAGATGCCGTCGAGGGTGGGACGCAGGCCGATCTCGGCGATGCCCAGGCCCTGCACCGACAGCTCGACCTGGTCGGTCACCGTGGACGCCCGGGTCTCCGGCGAGGGCAGCTCGCTGCCGACCATCAGCTCGGCGAGCTCCTTGGTGGTGACGTCGGCCGGTTTCGCGGTGGCCACGGTGGCCCCGGCCCGGATGACCGTGATGTCGTCGGAGGCGGCCAGCACCTCGTCGAGCTTGTGGGAGATGAAGAGGATGGTGATGCCCTCGCGCTTGAGGTCGCGGAGGTTGGCGAACAGCTCGTCGACCTCCTGCGGGACCAGCACCGCGGTGGGCTCGTCGAGGATCAGCGTGGTGGCCCCGCGGAAGAGGACCTTCAAGATCTCGACCCGCTGGCGCTGGCCGACGCCGAGCGTCTCGACCAGCACATCGGGGTCGACGGCGAGGCCGTAGCGCTGGCCCAGCTCGATGATGCGCTTGCGGGCGGCGGCCGTGTCGACCAGGAAGTTCAAGGGGAACGACCGTCGGGGCTCGTAGCCCAAGACGATGTTCTCGATGACGGTGAGGTTGTCGGCGAGCATGAAGTGCTGGTGCACCATGCCGATGCCGGCGTCGATGGCGTCGTTGGGGCTCTTGAACGAGACCTGCTCGCCGGCGACCGAGATGGTGCCCTCGTCGGGGGCCTGCATCCCGTAGAGGATCTTCATGAGGGTGCTCTTGCCGGCGCCGTTCTCACCGACGATGGCGTGGATGGTGGCCGGGGCCACCCGGAGGTTCACGTCGCGGTTCGCCACGACGCCGGGGAACCGCTTGACGATGCCCACCAGCTGGACCGCGGGGGGTGCCCCAGCGTCGGGTGCGGGAGCAGGGGGATCTTGCGTGGGGGTGGTCACGGAAGCCTCCAGAACGCCAAGACCCGGGACCGGCGGACCGGTCCCGGGTCTCGATCGGGTTCAGATGGTGATCAGGGCTCGGTGGGGACTTCGATGTCCCCGTCGATGATCTGCTGCTTGAGATCGTCGATCTGGGCCGAGTCCTTCACCTGGCCACCGGCCTGCGAGTAGTCGATGCCGCCGTTGGCGAGATCGAAGACCTGCACGCCCGACTCGAACTTGTCGCCTGCGTAGGCGGCGATGGTGTCGTACACGCCGACGTCGACCCGCTTGAGCATGGACGAGAGCATGCACTTCTGCTCGGCCTCATCGACCTGGAAGTACTGGTCCGAGTCGACGCCGATGGCGAGGCGGTCGGCCTCGGTGGCCGCCTTGAACACGCCGGCGCCGGAGCCGCCAGCAGCGTGGAAGATCACGTCAGCGCCGGCGTCGTAGAGGCCGGAGGCGACGGTCTGGCCCTTGGCCGAGTCGTTGAAGCCGCTGAAGTCGCCGTCGGGGGTGAGGTACTTGACCTCGACCTTGGCGTCCTTGTTGACCTCGGCCACACCGGCCTCGAAGCCGGCCTGGAACTTCTTGATCAGGCTGGTCTCGACGCCGCCCACGAAGCCGACGGTGTCGGTCTGGGTGGACTGGGCGGCGATGGCGCCGACCAGGTACGAGCCCTGCTCCTCGGCGAAGGTGATCGAGGCGACGTTGTCGGCCTCGACGACCGAGTCGACGATGGCGAAATCGGTGTCGGGGTAGTCGCCTGCGACCGCGGTGAGCGGGTCGAAGAAGTTGAACCCGACGCCGATGACGAGGCCGTAGCCGTCATCGGCGAGCTCGCGGAGGAGATCCTCGCGGTTGGAGCCGTCGGCGTTGGGCTCGAGGGACTTGGTCTCGATGCCCATGCTCTCCTTGGCGGCCTCGAGGCCGTTGAACGCGGACTCGTTGAAGGACTTGTCGTCCTTGCCGCCGATGTCGAACACCAGGCCGACCTTCTTGCCGGCGCCGTCGGGTGCTTCGCCCTCGCCGCCGAGCTCGGCCGCTTCCTGGGTCTCCCCGGGGGTGCCCTGACAGGTGGCCGCCGACTCGGAGCCACCGCCGTCGGAGGGCTCGCTGCCGCTGCCGCCGCCGTCGGAATCGCTGCTGGCGCAGCTGGCGAGGATCAGTGCGAAGGCGGCGAAGAGGAGGATCAGCAGCTTGGTGCCGGATCGTTGCTTCACGGGGGTTCTCCCTTGTCCAGACCCTGAGCGCACCGGTTGCGTCGGGTGGGATCAGCACCGTACAGCGCCTCATGGGGCCGTGCGCTCGGTTCGGTGACGGCGCCGTGAACGGTGGGTGACCGGAGCCGACCGTCGCCGGTCCCTGTCGACAGTTGCGGAGGCCCGCCGGTACCGTGGCCGCGTGTCCGTCCCGCTCCCGATGCCCGATTCCGACGGGGATCCGCTCGGCGCTCGGCTGCTCGCGGCGGCCACCGAGGTGTTCGCCGAGGAGGGCTACGCCGGGGCTCGCGTCGCCGAGATCGCCCGCCGCGCTGGCGTCACCACCGGGGCGATCTACTCCCGCTACCAGGGCAAGGACGAGCTGCTCGCGTCGGCGATCTCCGCGTCGACGGCCGGCGAGTTCGACTCGCTGTTCTCCGACCACCGCTTCGAGGGCCGCATGGAGGACATCCTCCGCATCGCCGGGGCTCACCTGGTCGAGCGCAACCAGAGCCCGACCCAGCGCGAGCTGTTCGCCCCCGGGATGCTGCTCGAGTCGTTCGTCGCCGCCCGCCACGAGCCCACGGTGCTCGCCTTCCTCCAGGCGCGCATGAACGACCGCCGCGACCGGCTGGCCGAGATCGTCCGAGGGGCGAAGGCCACGGGCGGCATCGACGACGAGATCGACACCGATTCGCTGGTGACCTTCTGCCACGCCGTCGGCCTCGGCTTCCTCCTGCTCGAGGTGCTCGACGCCCCCCTCCCCGACTCCACGGCCTGGGAGCAGCTGATCGGCCGTCTGCTCGCCGCCGTCGGCGATCCGGCCGCCTTCGCCCGCACCGCTGCGGGCGAGCGGGCGCCGGCCGCTGACTGAGGCCGGCCGCCACCCGGCCGGGTGGTTCCCGCCGTGAGCGGCGGATGTGCGAACGTGGTCAGATGCCCGCGTCCTCGAGCCAGCCCCGCCCGCCGTGGTGGCACCGCCGCTGGCCGTCGGCGATCGTGTTCGCGACCGTCCTGGGCGTCATGGCCATCGCCAGCCTGGCGCTGTGGAAGGACGTCGGCGACGTGCTGCCCGACGTCGGCAAGGACAAGCAGGGCGAGGACCCGTGGAACGACCCGGTGGGCGTCGAGCTCATCGGCGGCTTCCAGGTGGTGCACATCCCCGACTGCGCAGCGGCGCCCATCGTCCGCATCGCGCTGTGGAACGAGCAGAGCGAGCCCTACTGGGAGGTCACCGGACCCGCGACGCCCATGGACTCGTTCGCGATCGGCGCCACCCCCCAGGGCTGGAGCGAGGTGAAGGCGTACTCGAAGCCGGCCCCCGGAGCGGTCCAGCGGCTCGTCGTGTTCCGCAAGGTGAAGGGGGTCGCCGGCGTGCGCTTCCAATTGGCGGACCTGCGCTCGGGGTACGTGGCGAGCGGCCTCCCCATCAGCCGCTACGACGCCGCCGCCTTCCAGACGGGCGAGGTCTGCGGCGACGAGGACGGCGCCGAGGGCTCGACGACCACCTCCTCCACCACCCTTCCCGGCGGCTGAGAGAAGGCTCGGGTCAGAGCTGGGTGCGGCCGCGGTCGGTGACGCCCTGGCGGCGGCGCTCGATCTCGTCGGGGTCGAGGCCCTGGCCCTGCCAGGCGGCCGCCACATCGGACTCGACCAGCCAGGCGTCGCCCACGGTCACCCGGGATCCGGCGGCGTAGGTGGCGAAGATCTGGCTCACCGCCCGCTGGTCGCTCGACACGATGTCCGCCGCGATCCCCCGGGCGAACGGCAGCAGGTGGTCGTGCGGGACGACGTGGTTGACCAGACCCCACTCGAGCGCCTTCTGGGCATCGCAGAAGTTGCCGGTGGCGCTCATCTCGCGCGCGCGCCGGAGGCCGATGGCCTGCGGCAGCAGCACGGTGAGCCCCCACCAGGGCTGGATGCCCACGCGGGCGTGGGTGTCGGCGAACCGGGCCCGGTCCGACGCGATGAGGAAGTCGCACGCGAGCGCCAGCTCGAACCCGCCGGTGATGGCTGCGCCGTTGATGGCCCCGATCACGGGCTTGGGGCCGGGCGGCAGCGGACCGCGCCGGTCGATGGGCGTGTCGTCGCGCGGGCGGGTGCCGGTGAGCGTGCCGGACCCGGCACCCAGCTCCTTGAGGTCGAGCCCCGCACAGAAGGCAGGGTCGGCGCCGGTGAGGATGATCACGCTCACGGCGTCGTCGGCCTGGGCGTCGCGCACGGCGGCGACCAGGTCCTGGAGGAGCGCGCCGGAGAGCGCGTTGCGGGCCTCGGGCCGGTTGAGGGTGATGGTGGCGATCTGGTCGGCCACCTCGGTGAGGACGAGCTCGCTCACGGGTGCTCCTTCGGGGTCGGTCAGTCGGCGGGGAGTTCGTCGGGCGGGGCGAACTCGAAGGTGAGGTCGCCGAGGCGCACCAGGGTGGAGGCGATCCACCCGCCCATCGAGCTGAAGTGCTCGTCGAGCTTGGAGCCGTCGGCGAGCACGTCCTCATCGAGCTCGTAGGTGCCCTCGTACGACACCTCGATCGCCCACTCGACGTCGTCGAGGTCGTTGCCGTGGATGATCTCGACGGTGGGCCCGGAGCGGACGAGGCGCTCGGACCCGATGAGGCTCGACTCGGCCGGCAGGACCTCGAGGACCGTCGCCGGGTCGGGCTGCTCGGCGAGCCGCTGGATCCGCAGGACGATCTCGATCTCGATGCGCGGGGGCTCGTCGATGGAGTCGCCGATGTACCAGGACCGATACGCGGTCTGCGACCAGGTCGGCCAGTCGAGGGTGAGGTCCGCCCGGGTGCGGGGCGGTGTGCCCTCGCCGGGCAGGGCGTAGGAGGTCTCCCAGGTGAGGTCGCCCAGGAGGACGTCGGCCTGGAAACGCTCCTCGAACGCCTGGCGTTCGAGCATGGCCCCCTCCACGGTGTCGCGGAGTGCGCCGATGGCGTCGGTGAACACGTGATCGAGCATCTGCGCCGGACCCTACCGGCCGCCCTCCGCCGCGGTGCGATCGCCGTGGTGGTCCATCGCCGCGATCGCGACCGACACGTCGAAGTGCCGGCGTCGGAGTGTGGCGATGCGGCGCCCCCGCTGCACCGCGGGCTTGATGCGACCCAGGCCCTCGCCCAGGACGGCTGCGGCGCGGTCGAGGTCGTCGATGTCGACGGCGAGGCCGAAGAAGGTCGCCGGCGACTCCGCTGCAGGGACGCCGCTGCCGATGTCGCCGCTCACGACCTCGAGGACGAGCGGGCCCAGCTTGAAGAACGCCTGGCGGATCGGCGTGCCGGAGCTGGCGGCCTCTCGGATGCGCCGGAGCTCCAGCCCGGCCGCCTCGCACGCAGCGATGGTCCGTTCGAGGTCCGGCGTGGCCACCACCACGTGGTCGATCCCGGTTGCCCCGTTGGGATGTGATGGGCCCTCTTCCGGCTCGGCATCGGCGCCCTCCGAGTCGCTGACGGGTGCGGTCTCGGTGGGGAGCCCGTCGAGGGTGCCGTCGGGGATCGTGAGTCCGGAGAGGGTCCAGCCGGTGATGCCGCGGGCCCCATCGACGCCACGCCCGGTCAGCCGCACCGCCACCGCTCCCAGCCGCACGACGTGGTCGGCGACGGTGAACCCGGCGGCTGCCCACGCTGCAGGCTCGTCGGCCACCCGCAGCTCGGCGACCCGCCCGACGTTCGGTCGTCGCTCCGGTGTGGCCCCCACGCGGCGGACCCTACCGTGGGGCGAACGGAGTTCCCGGGCCGGTCGGGCACCCGGTACCGTGACCGGCGACTGGCCGTGGCGCAGTTTGGTAGCGCACCGCGTTTGGGACGCGGGGGCCGTGAGTTCAAATCTCACCGGCCAGACGAGGCGAGGGGGTTGTCGACACAACCCACGCAGCAGTACCGACAGAACCCGCTCGATCATGCGGGGAAGGTACGAGGAGAGGGCCGCCGGATGCTTCCGGCGGCCCTCCTTCGAGACCCATGCGGGTCGCCGTCTCCCGATCAGGCGTTTGGGTCACTTCGGATTCCTCCGAGCCGCGTGCCAGCCGACGAGGTCACCGACGTCCTGTGTTGGAACGACGGTGAGCACCGAGGTGCGCGCTCAGACCTGCCTGCCGACAACGACAGCATCCCCGGGCCGTGGCCCGGGGATGCTGCATCTCTCCCTGGAGTGATGAGCTGGTGGATCAGCTGTGCTTGTTCCACCAGGCGGCGTTGTGGCTGGTGAGGGCGATGTCCTCGACGACCTGCACCCGGTAGGCGCCGGCCTCGAGCCGGGCGGCGTAGGTCTGGACCGTGGCGCTCGACGGCGTCCGGCCGCCGACCACCTGGAAGGCCGCCGTCACGTAGCGGACCGCTTCGCCATGGGTCATGGGCGCAGCGGGCCGGGCGGGGCTGACGGGACCCCTCGACGAGTTCGACCGGGCAGCCTTCGCCGAGGACAGTCGGCTCCAGATGTTCCCGTGACGGGAGGCGGAGGTACCGCCGTGGACGGCCGAGGAGAGGCGCTGGGTTGCGCTCGGCTTCTCGACCCGGGCATCGACCTTGGCCTTGAGAGCCGCAGCGTTCTCGCCGGTGATGCCGACCCGGTCGACGTAGGGGAGCGCATCGGGATCGGTCGCGATGGCGAGCTGGCGGTCGCCGTCGGTGGCGGCGTTCAGCAGCGAGGAGGCGTTGACCGAGACGCTGCGGGCCTTCATGGCCTGGAGCCCGGACTGCTGCTCGATGACGATCGACGACATGGGCGAGACCCACAGCATGCTGGCATCGTCGATGGCCGTGACCGGGCTAGTGCTGCAGTAGAAGCGGACGTAGGTGGTGCCGATCAGGTCCAAGTTGATCGTGTCGTCCAGGGTGAAGCCGCCGTCGACGGCGACCGTCTCGAAGGGGTGGTACGACTGGCTGAGTGCCGGGTCGGTCGAGCCGAGGAAGAGACCCATGTAGGCCTCGCCGGCGGGGTTGGTGCAGCCTTGGCCGACGACCCGGATGGGCTGGCCGTTCACGCCGCTGGAGCCATCGGTGAAGGGCGTTCCGTTGATGGCAACGGAGACGCTGGGGTCAGCGCTGGCGATACCGGGTGCCAGGACGGTGATGCCCATCAGGGCAAGGGCAATGGAGCGGGCGATTCGGGGATGCATCGGGAGCCTTCCTCTCGCCCGGGTAGGGCGGTCTGTGGTGCCGACGACTTGCCGACGGAGGACACCATGCGCCTCTGTCGATGATCCAATGATGAACGTGAGCAGCAAGAACGACAGCCCGTGGTCAGACCCATCGACTTCCGTGGCGGATCCCCCTCAGGGCCGCCGATCCACGAGTGCCGGGAGGTGGGATCGGGGCCTGCCGGACTCCACGCAGGCGTTCCAAGAAGGGTGGCGGACCAGCTTCTCGAGAGCGGCTTGTTGTACTCCGCCCTGAGCTTGGTGACTGGTTGACGGCGAAGGAGACCTCCGGTGCAGTGGCGATAACCGTCTCCACCAAACCGGAGGTATTCGATGGCTCACTCTGCGACGATCTCGACGTCGGCGATCGAGGCCTCCGAACCGGAACCAGCGAACACGGCGAATTCGAAGACACGACCTGCACGGACAAGGTTGTGATCGACCTCATCGACGTGAGTCGCACGGACCTCTCGGGGGGTCGCGACCATCCCGGCCCCCGCCCCGGCCGGGTCCGCAACCTTCTCCGGTTCGCCCGGGACCCGGGTGATCAGGCCTGCTCGTCGTCCTTGCCGAGCGCCTGGCGGACCGTGTCGCCGGCGTCCTGGTCGATGTCGTCGCCCTTGAGACCGGGGAGGTCGGCCTTGGTCTGCTCGAGGTCGCGCTTGAGCGCGTCCTTCACGTTGTCTGCCTTGCTGTCGTCGCCCATGGCGGGTCTCCTTGCGTCGGGTCCGGCTTGCTACCCGCACCCCTCCCAGATCAGTCCGACCCCACCGGAGAGGAGCTCGCCCGGAGGTGGGCAGTTGCCTCGACCTGAGCGATGATGGGAGCGATGGCCCGATCGATCGACGTCGACGACGTCCTGCGCCCGAAGCCCGAGTGGCCCACCCTGCTGTGGCGAGGCCTGGTGAAGCACTGCCCGCGCTGCGGCGGCGGCCACCTCTACACGGGCTGGTTCCGGATGAAGGAGCGGTGCCCCTCCTGCGGCTACCTCTTCGAGCGCGAACCCGGGTTCTTCGTCGGCGCCTACCTGATCAACTTCGCCATCGTCGAGGGCTTCTTGTTCCTCATGCTCATGGGGTTCATCGCCTGGAAGGACCAGAACCCCGACGCCGGCATGGCCGTCGCAATCGGCATCGGCCTGTTCATCGGGCTCATCGGCCCGGTCATCTTCTACCCGTACTCGCGCACGATCTGGTCCGCGCTCGATCTGTTGATGACGCCGCTCGAGGTGAACGAGATCGTCGACGCTGCGGACGCGGTGTCGGTGTCGGGCGACACCGACCCGACCGAGGGGGGCGGCCCCGACGCCGCCCCTCCGACCGCTCCCCGCTGAGCCCAGCCCGTACCCTGGCGGGGCTGTGGACGAGCCAACGCCGACTGCGCCGGAAGCGCAGGACCCGTGCCCCCACTGCGGGCAGCCCGTGGGCGACGCCTGGCTGGTGTGCGCGTGGTGCGGCACCCAGATCGCCGCGCCCGCCGAGCTCCCCATCGGGGCGACGCTCGCCGACGGGCGGTACCAGGTCATCGCCATCATCGGGCGCGGCGGCTTCGGGATCACCTACGAGGTCGGCGACACCCGGCTGAAGCGGCGGGTCGCGGTCAAGGAGCTGTTCCCCGAGTCTGCGGTGCGCCACGGGTCGATGGTCCTCACCCCGCCGCAGGCCCGGGCGTCGTTCCGTTCGGCCCGCGACCGCTTCCTGCGCGAGGCGCGCGTCCTGGCCCGCTTCACCCATCCCGGCATCGTGCGGGTCTACGAGGTCTTCGAGGCCCACGGCACCGCCTACCTGGTGATGGAGCGCCTCAGCGGACGCACGCTGGTCGACGTCCTGCGCGCCCGCAACCAGCCGTTCGAGGAGGCCGAGGTCCTCGACGTGGCGGCCAGGGTGGCGGCGGCGCTGCGTCCGGTGCACGCGGCGGGCGTCCTGCACCGCGACGTCAACCCGTCGAACGTGATGCTGACCGAGCACGGTCGCGTCGTGGTCATCGACTTCGGGCTCGCCCGGGACTTCGACCCCGGCCAGACCATGGGCATGACCCGGATGGTCACCCCCGGCTACGCGCCGCTCGAGCAGTACCGAGGCGAAGGGCGCTTCGGGCCCACCACCGACATCTACGGCCTCGCCGCCACCTGCTACCGCCTCGCCACCGGGCGGGTCCCCGTGGCGGCCGTCGAGCGCGACACGGGCGCCGAGATCCCGGCGCCCCACCGGATCAACCCGGCCATCTCCAAGTCGGTGAGCGACGCCATCCTCGACGGGCTGGAGCTGGAGCCGGCCCACCGCCCCCAAGACCTCGACGCCTTCCTCGCCCGACTCGGCGTCCGCTGGCTCCCCGACACGCCGCAGTCGATCCTGCTCGGATCGGTCGGCGCAGAACCCGCCGACCTCGCCGTGCGGACCGATGCCGACGGCCACCAGGCGGAGACCATCGCCGGGCTCAGCGGTCCGGCGCCAGCGAGACGTCCCATCGCCGACCCCGGCCCCGCCGTCGCGCCGGCCGTTCCCATCGACCCGGTGCCCGTCACCGCGATCTCGGCGCGCCCGACGCCATCGCCGGTGCCCGGCGACGACGCGCGATCGCGGCTGGCGACCGAGATCGTCGCTCGTCCGGGCGCGCCCCGTCCGCTGCGGCCTCCACCACCGCTGCCTCCTAGGTCCACGACCCCGTTCCGCCGGTCCGAGCCCGCTCCCACCGCCGTCGCGCCGGTCGACGGCGGTGCGACCCACGTCCCGCCGCCGGTCGTGGACGCTGACCGGACCTGGGTGCCCGACGACGTCCGCGGGGCCGACGCCACGCAGGCGCCGGCGCTCGGCTGGAGCGGCCTCGAGCCCGACGGTCCCCAGCACCACGACGCGGTGCCCGCCGGGTCCCGGGCGCCCCGCCCCGGCTTGGTCACCGTGCCGCTCGCCGTGTTCGCGATCGCCGCCGGTTCGGCAGCGCCGCTGGTCGTCATCGGCCTGCTGGTCCTGGTGGTCTTGCCGCTCCTGGCGACCGTGGGCGACCACGTCGCCCGGCAGCAGCGTGCCCAGCGCGGCTTCGCGGACGGACGCGTGGAGCGGTTGCCGTCGGGCGTGGTGGTGCCCTCGCGCTTCGTGCGGAACCTGGTGACCTCGGTGCTGCGCACCTCGCCCATCGTCGGCGTCACCGCGCTGTTCGTGGCCGCCTGGTACGCCCTCGCTCAGACGTCGCTGCCGGTCGGCGTCCTGGAGGCCAGCCTGCGGATCGTGGGCGGCGGCGCAGTGGCGGTGCTCCTGCTCTCTGCTCGTGAGGGCTCGCCGCGCTTCCGCAGCGGGATGGGGATCGACCGCCTGGTCACCCGGTTCGCGCCGGACGGCCGGGTCACCGAGCGGCTCGTGGTGATGTGGCTCGTGCTCGCCATTGGTGTGGCGGCTGCGCTCTGGCTCACCCCCGACGCGTTCCCGCTGCCGTGACCGCGCCGGGCTGGATCGACGAGATCGCCTGGCCCGCCGACGGACCGCCGTGGCACGCGATGGGCCTCTCGCGCATCACGGAGGCCCGCTGGCTGGAACCCGACGGCCAGCGCGAGGCGGAGCTCGCTCAGCGGGCGGCCCTGATGGAGGCTCGGCCTCACGAGGTGCTCGCCTCGCTCGACGGGACCGAGGCAGCGTGCGCCGAGGTGCTCGAGCTGGTGCTCGCATGGGAGCGGGACCATGCGCCGGACCTGTGCGCCCGACCGGTGGATCCGGCCCAGCATCCGCTCGAGGCGGCCGGCCGTCGCACGCAGGAGGACCTGGTGGTGATGGCACCCCACGGCGACGGCCACCACCTCGATGCCGCCGTCCTCTGCTTCCCGTCCCACTGGCGCCTGCTCGACAAGGTGGGCGGCAGCGCGGCCGCCATCCACGGCCCGGTCCCGCACTACGAGGAGGAGCTGGCGGCGAAGGTCGACCGCTTCTTGGACCGGCTGCGTCCCGGGGTCCTCGTGGCCCGGCGCAACTGGAGCGTCCACGGCGACGACGCCCTCCACGCGCCGGTCCCGCCCCCTGATCCGCCTCCGGTGGCGGTCGACGACGTGGCCCACGCCCTGTGGCTGCGCAGCGAGCGCCAGACCCTCCGCCGCCTCCCGGCGAGCGGATCGGCCTGTTCACCATCCGGGTGCAGCAGGCGCCCTTCGCCGCGTTCCGGTCCAACCCTGCTGCGGCAGGGCGGCTGGCCAGGCGGCTCGCGGTCCAGCCCGACGAGCTGACGGCGATGAACGGCCTGGCCCCGCACCGCGACGCCGTGGTGACCTGGCTGCAGCGCACCGCGGAAACGGCTGCGGGAAGCGCTGGCGTTCCCTCCTAGGGTCCGGTGCGTGGGTGCACGGGCGTGGGAGTCGACCGAGGTGGTGGCCGTGGGGCCCGGCGCGTTCCGGGCGACCATCGGCCCGGAGTGGGTCCTGGCGATGGTGCCCCAGGGCGGGCTGGTCGCGGCCATCGCCGCGCGGGCCATGGCGGCTGAGCTGGAGACCGATCTGCCGCTGCGGGCGATCCACGGGGTCTTCGCCGGCCCGGTGCCCGACGGCGACGTCGACATCGGAGCCCACGTGCTCCGCCGGGGCCGGGCGGTGTCGCAGGCGCGCGCCGAGGTGACCGGCGTCGGTGCCGCGTCGGGCTTCTCCGCGGTGGCGGTGTTCGGCGGAGACCGCCAGGGGTTCGCCTTCACCGCGCTGGTCCCGCCCGAGGTGCCCGATCCGGACGACTGCCCGTCGTTCCGCGACCCACCGCCGCCCGAGTCCGGGTGGGAGGCCCACCCGACCTGGCCGTTCTGGGGCGAGGTGCTCGACGGGCGCGCCGCCATGGGCCACGCGCCCTGGGACGACTCGCCACGCGGCGCGGCCGAGGTCGCGAACTGGTTCGCCTTCGACGATCCGCCCGTGCTCGCCGACGGACAGCTCGATCCGCTGGCGCTGCTGGTGATGGCCGACGTGATGCCCGGCGCCGTCTTCGAGCGGCTCGGACCGCGGGAGCAGGGCTGGTTCGCCCCGAGCATCGACCTGAGCGTCCACCTCTTCGGGCATGCGACCCCCGGATGGATCCTCGGTCACAGCAAGGCGCACCACGCTGGCGACGGTTACGCATCGGCCGAGATGGCCCTGTGGGACCCGCGGGGCGAGGGTGGCCCGAAGCTGGTGGCGTGGGCCGCCCAGCAGATGTTCTTCACCAAGATCACCTGAGGCGGGCCGGGCGCGCTGGGCCCGACGCGAACGAGCTCCGTGCGGATCCGGCGCACGATCGCGCCGGAGCCACACGGAGCTCGGTCAGGGATGGATCGCCCGGACGGGCGGCCCGGCTACTTCAGGAGGTCGTTGTCCTGGAGCCACTTCGTGGCCACGTCGACCGGGTCCTCCTTCTCGACGTCGGTCGCCTGGTTCCAGGCGGCGAGGTCCTCGGTGGTGATGGCGGCGCTCAGGGTGTTGAGGGCGTCGACCAGCTCCGGGGTGCTGACCGCGGCGCGGAACACCGGCACCACGTTCTGGGCGTCCTGGAGCCCCTTGTCGTCCTCGAGCTCGACGATCTTGCCGGTGGCGATCTCGGGGGCGGTGGAGCCGTACTGGGCGACCTGGATCTCGTCGGCCTCGAGCGCCGCGACGAGCGGCGGCCCGTAGTCGACGGCCTTGAACTCGAGGTCGAGCCCGTAGGTGTCGCGGTAGCCCAACAGGCACTCGGCCCGCTCGGCGCACTCTGCGGCGCCGCCCAGGGTGAGGCTGCCGTCGACGCCGGCGAGGTCGGAGATCGTGGTGACCCCGTTGTCCTCGGCCCAGCTGGTGAGGGCGACGAGCGCGTTGGCGTCGGCGGCCTCGGACTGCTCGCTGGACTCCAGGTCGACGTCCTTCAGCAGGGGCTGGAGGGCGTCGAAGGTGGCCTGAGCGTCAGCGGAAGCGCCGCTCTCGGGCACGTCCTCGCCTTCGAGGAACACGACCGCGCTGCCCGAGTAGTCGAGCTGGAGGTCGAGCTTCTTGCTCTCGAGGGCATCGTAGATCTGGTCCCGGGTCCCGATCGGATCCTGGATGTCGACCTTGATGCCCTGGTCCTCGAGGTACTGGCCGTAGACCTGGGCGAGCACCTTCTGCTCGCTGAAGTCCTGGCTGCTGATGCGGATGGCGTCGGCGGACTTGCCGGAGTCCGTGGTGGTCTTGGTGCCTCCGTCGGAGCCACCGCTGTCGGAGCTGTTGTCGCTGCAGGAGGCCAGGGCGAGCACGCCGATGACGGCGAGCAGGCTCAGGGCCCGCCAGCGGCGGGGTCGGGGATTGGGGTTCATGGTGTCCCTCCAAGGGAGTTGATGGGGATGGTGATGGATTGGGTGGGCTTGATGCGCTGGACCGCGTGGCGGCTCGCCGGAGCCGGCCGCAGCGGCTTGGGCACGATGAACCGGGTGACGAACCAGAACAGGAGGTCGACGGTCATCGCCAGTCCGGCGACGAGGACGGCGCCGGCCTGCACCTCGAAGGTGTCGCGGTTGGCCAGCCCGAACGTGATGTAGCGGCCGAGGCCGCTGCCGCCGAAGAGTGCGGCGAGCGCTTCGGTCGCCACCACCTGGGTGAGCGCGACCCGCGACGCCGCCAGGATGAGGGGCGTGGCCAGCGGCAGCTCGACGCGTCGCAGGATCTGCATCTCGGTGAGACCCATCGCCCTGGCGGCGCCCACCGCCTCCGGGAGGGCGTCGCGCACCGCCGTGTAGGTGTTGGCGTAGAGCGGCGGGAGCGCCAGCAGGATGAGGGCGATCACGATCGGCCACGGTTCGAAGCCGAACCCGTTCCGCAGGGAGATCAGCGCGAGCAGGCCGACGATGGTGACGGTGGGGATCACCCGGCCGAGGTTCACGATCCACGTGGAGGCGACCTCGGCCCGGCGGGCGTGCGCGAGGAACGCCGCCAGCGGGATGGCGATCGCCGCGGCGACCACGAACGCGAGGACGGAGTGCCACAACGTCACCCACACCTGGCTCGGGATGTCGCCGGTGACCGTCCGCTCCTCGCTCGTGGACAGCCACTGCCAGAGGTTCGTCGGATCCGAGGCCTGCGCCAGCAGCGCGGCGGCGCTCACCGGGCCGCGCTCCGGCGGGCCCACGGGGTGGCGAGCCGCTCCACGCCACGCAGGAGCAGGTCGAGTGAGACGGCGAGCAGCACCATGGCCACGGTGCCCAGCACCAGGACCGTGGAGTAGGTGCGCTTGAAGCCGTCGAAGATGTAGGTCGCCAGCCCGCCCAGCTGGATGACCACCGAGATGCCCACGAGGCCGACGATGGTGACCGTGGCGACCCGCACGCCCGTGAGGATCACCGGCATCGCGAGCGGCACCTCGACCTTGCGCAGGCGCTGGATCCGGCTCATCCCGAGGCCGTCAGCAGCATCGAGCGCCGCCTGCGGCACCCCGTCGATCCCGGCGACGATGTTCCGCGTGATGATCAGCAGCGTGTAGCTGGTGAGGGCGATGACCGCCGCCGTCCAGTTCGTGTTGTAGGTGACCAGCACGGCGAAGAGGGCGAGGCTGGGGATCGTGTAGAGGAACCCGGCGAACGTGAAGACGATGCCGCGCAGCCAGTGGAACCGCAGGATCAAGGCGGCGAGCACGGCGGAGAGCACGGTGCCGATGGCCACGGACACGATCGTGAGCTCGAGGTGCTGGCGGGTGGCCTCCCACAGCTCCCCGGGGGTGCGGTCCCGCTTGAACAGGTACTCCCAGCGGAACAGCGGGTTGGTGGCCTGCGTCGCCTCGTCGAGCTCGGAGATGCGACCGACCGCCCAGATGCCGAACGCGACCAGCGCGACCAGCGCCACGGCGAGCGTGACGAGCGTGACCTTCCGGCGCGTGCTCATGAGGCCAGCCCGGCCCGGATGGTCTCGAGGGTGACCGAGCCGAGGTACGCACCGGCCGCATCGGTGACGAGGGCGGTGGAGGACCGCGCCGTGAGGATCAGCTCCAGCGCCGCCCGGAGGGTCGACGACGGCTGGAGCTGGGCGACCACCGGTTGGAGCTCGGCGCCGGCCAAGGGGCTCGCCGCAGCCAGGTCGATCGCGTCGACGGGGGTCCAGCCGGCGAGGCGACCGGACTCGGTGACCCCGACCCAGTCGAGTCCGCTCGCCTCGAGCACTGCGCCGATCTCGGTGGCGGTCGCGCCGCCGTCGAGCACCGGGCCCGGCTCCAGCTCCAGCTCGGCGACGGTGGCCAGCGACAGGCGCTTGATGCCCCGCTCGTCGCCCACGAACGACGCCACGAAGTCGTTCGCCGGGTGGGCCAGCAGCTCGTCGGGCGGGGCGATCTGCTCGAGGACGCCACCGACGTTGAGGACCGCCACCCGGTCGCCGAGGAGCACGGCCTCATCGATGTCGTGGGTGACGAGCACGATGGTCTTGTGGACCCGGGACTGCAAGGCGAGCAGCTCGTCCTGCAGGTGGGCGCGGACGATGGGGTCGACGGCGCCGAACGGTTCGTCCATGAGGAGGACCGGCGGGTCCGCGGCCAGGGCCCGGGCCACGCCGACGCGCTGCTGCTGGCCGCCGGAGAGCTCCGTCGGGTAGCGCTTCAGCATCGACGGGTCGATCCCCACCAGCTCGGCCAGCTCGGCGACCCGCTGGGCGGTGCGGGCCTTGTCCCACCCGAGGAGCTTGGGCACCGTGGCGATGTTCTGGGCGATGGTCCGGTGCGGGAACAGACCGATCTGCTGGATGACGTAGCCGATGCCGCGGCGCAGCTCGGTGAGCGACCGGTCCCGGATGTCGGTCCCGTCGATCGTGATCACGCCGTCGGTGGGGTTCACGAGCCGGTTGATCATCCGCAGCGTGGTGGTCTTGCCACAGCCCGAGGGGCCGATGAGCACGGTGATCTCGCCAGCGTTCATCCTCAGGTCGAGGGGCGCGACCGCGGGTCGCTCGGCTCCTGGGAACGACTTGGTGACGCCGCGCAGCTCGATGGCCGTCCCCGTCATGGCGTCCGCTCCCCACCCCGGACGCGGGACGCGCGAGACCACGGGTCGGCAGGCTTGTCGACGTCTCCACCCTGCACCGCGCAGTGTCCAGAGAACCGTCGCGCACGGCGCCGGAGAGCGCGTCGCTGGGTCTTGATGGCGAGACCCTATCCCGCCAGGTCGGATACCCGACCGAACAGCTCGGAATTGGGCGCGTCGGGCGACCGTGGCCGGACGCGACGAAGGACCGGCCGGAGCCGGTCCTTCAGAAGGTGAGGCTGGTCCCCCGGTGGGGTATCAGCGGCCCGCGTTGGGCTTGGTGCCGTGGTTGGCCTTCTTGCGGCGGGCGTTGGTCTTGCGCTTATCGGTCTTCTTCGACATAAGGCTGGCCACGCTACGCGGCGCGGTGCTCCTTGGTCCAGGCGAGGAGGTCGTCGAGGGCCCAGGTGTTGATGATCCGCTCGGGCTCGATGCCGTGGGCGACGGCCTTGTCGCAGCCGTAGTTCACGAACTCGAGGTGGCCGGGGGAGTGGCTGTCGGTGTCGATGCTGATGAGGCACCCGGCATCGAGCGCGAGGTCGAGCAGCTCCGGCGGCGGGTCCTGGCGCTCGGGGCGGCAGTTGATCTCGACCGCCGTGTCGAACTGGGCGCAGGCGGCGAAGATCAGCTCGGCGTCGAACACCGAGCGCTTGCGGATCTCGAGCTGGTCGTCGCCGAAGCCCTTCACCTTCCGGCCGGTGCAGTGGCCGAGGACGTCGACGTGGGGGCTGGCCACGGCAAGCAGCATCCGCTCGGTCATGTGGCGCTCCTCCATCGCCAGCTTCGAGTGGACGGAGGCGACGACGATGTCGAGCCGCTCGAGCAGGTCGTGGTCCTGGTCGAGGGCGCCGTCGAGGAGGATGTCGACCTCGATCCCGGTGAGGATGCGGAACGGGGCGAGCCGCTCGTTGAGCTCGGCGATCTCGTCGAGCTGGGCGAGCAGGCGGTCGCGGTTGAGGCCGTGGGCGACGGTGAGGCGCGGCGAGTGGTCGGTCATCACGAGGTAGTCGTGTCCGAGGGCGATCGCAGCGCGGGCCATGGTCTCGATGGAGGTGCCGCCGTCGCTCCAGGTGGAGTGGGCGTGGAGGTCGCCCTTGATGGCGGTGCGGAGCGCGGCACCGTCACCGAGGGGGATCGCCGTCTCCGCCTCGAGCTTGGCGATGCGGTCGGGGACCTTGCCGGCGAGGGCCTGCGTGATGACCTCACCGGTGCTGGCGCCGATGCCGGGCAGTTCGAGCAAGGTGCGGTTGGCGACGCGGCGCTCCAGCTCGCCGTCGGGCAGCTCGCGCAGGACGTCGGCCGCCTTCAGGAACGCCGCCGTCTTCTGCGAGGGCAGCAGGCCGCGGTCTTGGAGGTACGCCACGCGCAGGAGCGCTTCGAGAGGTTCCATCGCTGCCGAGGGTAGCGATGCGACGGACCGCGAACACCAGGGTTCGCACCGCTACGGTCGGCCTCCGTGCAGTTCCGGGCCATCGCCACCGACCTCGACGGCACGTTGCTGCGGACCGACAGCACCGTCTCGGAACGCACGCGTGCCGCGATCGACGCTGCGGCCGACGCCGGGCTGCTGTTCGTGATCGCGACCGGCCGGCCGCCCCGCTGGATCCCACCGGTCATCGACCAGGTCGGGGAGCGGGGCCTCGTGGTGTGCGCGAACGGCGGGTCGGTCTACGACCCGTCCCGCCACGAGCTGGTGACCCGCAACGACCTCGACGCCGAGGCCGCCATCGCCATCATCGACCTGGTGTCGGAGGCGTACCCCGATGCCGTGCTGGGGCTGGAGCAGGGGTTCGAGTTCTCGGCCGACACCTCGATCGAGCGGATGGCGTTCCCGATGCTGCGGAGCTGGCAGTCCCAGGGGCTGCGCATCGGGCCGATCCGGTCGTTCGCCACCGAGGGGGTCACCAAGCTCATCGTCCGCCTCGACGAGGGCTCGCCTGTGGGCACGGCGGCGGCGGTGCAGGAGCTGATCGGCGACCTGGCGCTCGTCACCCACTCGACGAACGAGTCCTTCCTGGAGCTGTCGCGACCCGACGTGACCAAGGCCTCCACGGTGGAACGGCTCCTGCTGGAGTCGGGCATCGCCCCCGATGAGGTGGTGGCCTTCGGCGACATGCCCAACGACCTGGCGCTCATCGAGTGGGCCGGTCTCGGGGTCGCGGTGGCCAACGCCCACCCGGCGCTGCGGACCGCCGCCGACGAGACCACGGCGAGCAACGACGACGACGGGGTCGCCCTGGTGATCGAGCGCCTCCTCACGGGACCCTGAGCCGGCGCGGCCCGGATCGGGTCGCTTCGGGGCCGGGGAGGGGCGGCCGGTAGCGTGCGGCGCAATGGAACGCTTCGGCTTCGTCGGCCTCCCCAACTCGGGCAAGTCCTCGCTCTACAACGCGCTCGCCGGCGGCGGTGCGCTCGCGGCGCCCTACGCCTTCGCCACCACCGACCCCAACGTGGGGGTGGCCAAGGTCCCCGACAAGCGCCTCGACCTGCTGGCCGAGCTGTCGCACTCCAAGAAGGTCGTGCCGGCGACCGTGCAGTTCGTCGACATCGGCGGCCTCGTCGAGGGCGCCAGCACGGGCGAGGGCCTCGGCAACCAGTTCCTCGCCCACATCCGCGAGGTCGACACCGTCGTGTTCCTCCTGCGGGCGTTCGCCGACAGCGACGTGCCCGGACCGGACGACCCCCTGGAGTGCCTGCGGGTCCTGGAGATCGAGCTGGCCCTCGCGGACCTCGAGACGGTCGAGAGCCGGGTCGAGAAGCGCCGCAAGGCCGCCAAGCAGGACAAGTCGCTCACCGAGCTGGTCGAAGCCCTCGACGCGGCGCACGAGCTGCTCGCCGACGGCACGCCCATCTACCGCGGGGACCTCACCGCAGACCAGCGCGCCGCGCTGAAGGAGGAGTTCCTCCTGACCAACAAACCGGTGCTGGCCCTGGTCAACGTGGGCGAGGACGACCTGGAACGGATCCCCGAGATCATCGCCCCGGTCGAGGCCGAGCTGGGCGGGCGGGCCGAGGTCATCGGCATGTGCGTGCAGCTCGAGGCCGAGGCCGCCCAGTTCACCGGTGCGGAGCGCCTGGAGATGCTCGAGGCCCTCGGCCTGGGCGATGGCGGACTGGAGCGGTTCATCCACGCCGCCTACCAGCTCATGGGCCTGCGGACGTACCTCACCACCGGTGAGAAGGAGTCCCGGGCGTGGACGTTCCGGGCCGGGTACAAGGCGCCGCAGTGCGCCGGGGTGATCCACAGCGACTTCGAGCGCGGCTTCATCCGGGCCGAGGTGATCCGCTGGGACGAGCTGCTCGAGATCGGCTCTTGGCCCAAGGCCAGAGACGTCGGGAAGATCCGGGTGGAGGGCAAGGACTACGAGGTGGCCGATGGCGATGTCCTCGAGTTCCGCTTCAACGTCTGAGCCCGCCGGCGCCTCGGCGCGCGGCCGGCTGGTCCTGGTGGGGACGCCCATCGGCAACCTCGGCGACCTGACCCCGCGCGCCATCGAGGCGCTCGCCGGGGCCGACCTGGTCTGCTGCGAGGACACGCGCCGGACCGGTCGCCTGCTCCAGCACGCCGGCATCCGGGCGCGGGAGCTGCGGGTGGTGAACGACCACACCGAGGACCGGGCGGTTACCGACGTCGTGGCCCGCATCGGGCGCGGCGAGGTGGTCGCCGTGGTGACCGACGCCGGCATGCCGGGCATCTCCGATCCCGGCGAGCAGCTGGTGGCGGCGGCCGCGGCGGCCGGCCACACCATCGAGGTCGTCCCCGGGCCGTCGGCCGCGGTGACGGCGCTGGTGGCCAGCGGCCTCCCCGCGGGGCGGTTCGCGTTCGAGGGGTTCCTGCCACGGAAGGGATCGGGGCGCACCGAGCGCCTGGCGGTCGTGGCGGGGGAGCGGCGGACGGTCGTGCTGTACGAGGCGCCGCACCGCGTGGCGCGCACCTTGGCGGACCTCGCTGCTGCGTGCGGCGGGGACCGGCGGGTCGTGCTGGCCCGAGAGCTGACCAAGCTGCACGAGGAGCTGTGGCGAGGGTCGCTCGACGGCGCGGTGCAGCGCGTGGCCGAGGTCGAGCCCCGCGGGGAGTACGTGCTCGTCCTCGACGGCGCGGCGGCCCCGGCCGAGGTCACCGATGCGGACATCGTCGCCGCCCTCGAGCTGGAGCGGGCCGCCGGGGCGAGCACGCGGGACGCGGTCGCCGAGGTCGCGGCGGAGCTGCACGTGGCCAAGCGCCGGGTGTACGCCCTCGCCACGGGCGGCTGACCGGCGTGGTCGTCGCCGATCCCTCCGCCGAGCTCATCGGGCTGGTCACCGGACCTGGTGATCCACCGTCGGACGAGGCCACGCCGGCAGCCGCCCGCTCCGCGGCGCTGATCCGTCGCCGCTTCGGTCTGGCCCTGCCGCCGCCCTTCGCCGGGCCGCCGTCGGCCGACCACCCGGTTCGGGTCGCGCTCCCCACCGACGGGGCTGCCATCGCGGCGATCAAGTGGCGGGCGTTCGGCGCCAGCTACCGGGGCGGTGTCCTGCCCGATGCCTTCTTGGACCAGCGCGGAATCGTTCCGCCGGTGTCGTTCTGGATCGGCCGGGCGATGGTCCCGCCGACCCGCCGGCACCGCCTGCTGGTGTGGGGTGGCCCCGGCACCGTGTTCGGCTACCTCGATGCCGGGCCGGTGCACGACGATGACGCCGACCCGGGGCACCCCGCGTCGGGTGAGGTGTACGAGCTCTACGTCGACCCGGTGGCCCAGGGCCGCGGCGGCGGCGGGCGCCTCCTGGACGCGGCGGAGGACTGGTTCCGCTCGGCGGGCTACGAGCGCGCGGAGCTGTCGACCCTGGCCTCGAACCCGAGGGCGCAGGCCTTCTATCTCAGCCGAGGCTGGACGCCCACGGGTCGCGTCACGCCGGTCGATCTGGGTGTCGTGGCGTTCGAGGAGGTCCGCTTCGCCCGCCCGCTCGGCACCGCCTGGTGACGGATCCGTCACCCGCCGTGTGACCACTGTTCATCAAATCCGAACATTTACTCGAAAATAGGTCGTTCGGCCCATGCACGCACCGGTCCTTCCGGTGTTCAATCCCTTCAGCGAATCTTGTTCACAGATCAAGGGTCGTTCTGCATCGCAAGGTGCGGGGGGAGATGTTCCGGCAGGCGGTTCGGGGGGAGCGTCGGTCGGAATGGTGTCGAGGGTGTCGGTTCGCCGGCACCCTCGTCCCGCGTCTGGGGCCGGATTGCGCCCACCGTCTGCGAGCGCCGCCGCGCCCCCGGCCGACTTCGGTCCCCGAGGGGCGCGGCACTAGCGTTGCCGCCGTCGTGAACAAGGAGCCAGGCGTGTCCGCAAACCCGATCCGTCGCCGTACCGCTCGAGCGGTCGTCGCCGCCACGCTGTGCCTCGTCCTGCTCGGCGGGTGCACCCACTCGCAGAAGCCGGCCAAGAACTACGCCGGTGCCGAGGACAACTTCCTCGAGGGCTGCGAGTCCCGGGCCAAAGACGACAACAAGAAGGCCGACGACCAGGGCCAGGAGGACACCGCCAAGATCGCGGCCCCGGCCGACTACTGCCAGTGCGTGTTCGACGCCATCGAGAAGGCGATCCCGTACTCCGAGTTCAAGAAGACCCAGTCCACCATGCAGGACGAGGGCGGCGCGCTGCCCGACAAGATCGTCAAGGCGTACGAGGACTGCGACCCCGCGGAGACCGCGAGCTCCTGAGCCTGGTGGAACCGGCCCCCCGGGGGCCCCCTGCTTCGACGCGCCTGGACCCATCCCTGCGGCGGTGGTCACGGCGGGTGACTGACGTCATCTGGACAGATCCGCAGGTCGCTGGTTGGGTGGGAAGCGATAGGTAAACAAGGTTTACACAGGTGGGAGCCTCGTCGTGCTGGGTCGGATCGCCACGTTCACCGTCCGCCGCCGTCGCCTGGTCCTGGGCCTGGCCCTGCTCGCCTTCGTCGCGTCGGCCGCCATCGGCGGCGGCGTCGCCGAACGCCTCTCGAGCGGCGGGTTCGAGGACCCCGGCGCCGAGTCCACGGCCGCCAACCAGGTGCTCGAGGACGAGTTCGAGACCGGCACCCCCAACATCGTGCTGGTCGTCACCGCCGAGGGCGGCGATGTCGACGACCCCGCCGTGGCCGCGGCCGCCGACGACCTTGCCGCCGAGCTGGCGGCGGAGACGTCGGGAGGCAAGGAGATGGCGGAGGTCCTGTCGTACTGGGACCTGCCGGCCGGCAACCCGCTCGCGTCGACCGACGGCACCCGGGCGCTCGTGCTCGGCCGCTTCCCCGACAGCGGCGACGAGATGATCACGATCTCCGATCGGGTCATCGAGGACTACACCCGCGCTGAGCCCGACGCGCCGATCTCGGTGCAGGTCGGCGGCCTCGGGCCGGTGTTCGCCCAGGTGAACAAGACCATCGAGGACGACCTCGTCCGAGCCGAGATGATCGCCTTGCCCATCACGCTGCTGCTCCTGCTGTTCATCTTCCGCGGCGTGGTCGCCGCCGTGGTGCCGCTGGCCATCGGCGCCCTCGCCGTGGTCGGCACCTTCCTCGTGCTGTTCATCATCAACGAGTTCACCGAGGTGTCGGTCTTCGCCCTGAACCTGACGACCGCGATGGGCCTCGGGCTCGCCATCGACTACTCGCTGTTCATCGTCTCCCGGTACCGAGAGGAGCTCGAGCACCACACCACCGAGGTGGCCATCCGCCGCACGGTCCTCACGGCAGGGCGGACCGTGCTGTTCTCCGCCCTCACGGTGGCGGCCTCGCTGTGCGCCCTGCTCGTGTTCGACATCGCCTTCCTCAAGAGCTTCGCCTACGCCGGCCTGGCGGTGTCGGCCCTCGCCGGGCTCTACGCCGTGGTGGTCCTGCCTGCGATGCTCGCGGCGCTCGGCCCCAAGATCGACGCCCTCCCGGTCCGCAGGCGCCGGACCGCTGAGGCGCGGGCGGCGGCCGAGGCCACCGGGTTCTGGCATCGGGCCGCCACCTTCGTGATGAGGCGGCCGATCCCGATCACCGTCGGGATCGTGGCCCTGCTGCTCTTCCTCGGTGCGCCCACGGCCGGCATGAAGCTCGGGTTCCCCGACGACCGGGTGCTGCCGCCGGGCAAGTCGGCACGCGACACCCAGGACGTGATCCGCCAGGACTTCTCCGCCGCCGAGGCCGGGGCGGCGGCCGTCGTCATCTCGAACGCCGGCCCGAAGGCCGAGCGGGCCGACGCGGTCGACGGGTACGCCGCCGCACTGGCCCAGGTCGACGGTGTCACCCGGGTCGATGCCGAGACCGGGATCTACTGCGGATCCGGCGCCACGCTGGCCGGGTCCGCGTGCACTCCTGGGGACCTGGTCGTGCCGGCGGAGGCCAGTCCCGACCTGACCGAGCGGTTCAGCGCGGAGGGGACCGAGGCGACCTACCTCTCCGTGGTGCCGAGCGTGGAGCCGCTGTCGCCGGCCGGTGAGGCCTTCGCCTCCGACCTGCGGGCCGTGGCCAGCCCGTTCGACGACGTCGAGATCGGCGGCCAGTCCGCCCAGCTGGTCGACGCCAAGAGCTCGATCTACGGCGACGTGCCGCTCGCCCTCGCCATCATCGCTGTCATCACCTTCGTGCTCCTGTTCTTGATGTTCGGGAGCGTGGTGGTGCCGATCAAGGCGCTGGCGCTCAACATCTTGAGCCTCTCGGCCACGTTCGGGGCGATGGTGTTCATCTTCCAGGAGGGCCACGGCTCGGGCCTGCTCGGCTTCACCCCGACGGGCACCATCGCCGCCACGATCCCTGTCCTCATGTTCTGCGTCGCCTTCGGCCTGAGCATGGACTACGAGGTGTTCCTGCTCTCCCGCATCAAGGAGGAGCACGACAAGGGCGCCGACAACATCACCTCGGTGGCCCGCGGTCTCGAGCGCACCGGCGGCATCGTCACCGCCGCCGCGCTCTTGATCTCGGTGGTGTTCCTCGCCTTCGCCACGTCCGAGGTGAGCTTCATCAAGCTCTTCGGCATCGGCCTGACCCTGGCCGTGCTCCTCGACGCGTTCATCATCCGGGGCACCCTCGTGCCGGCGTTCATGCGCCTGGCGGGCGACGCCAACTGGTGGGCGCCCGGGTGGATGAAGCGCATCCACGCCCGCATCGGCATCAGCGAGCACGTCGAGCTCGACGACGAGCCCGCACCGACCGAGCCCGCGCTCGACCTCACGGCCACGGCCCCCGATGCGTCGATCGCGTCCGATGACGTCGACGAGGGTGACAAGCTCAGGGTGTGAAGGTGACCCCCCGGACCCGAGCCAAGCGCGGTGAGGGCGAGCGCACGGCGGAGGCGATCCTCGACGCCACCGACGCGCTGCTGGTGGGATCGGGCTCGGAGGACGCTGTGTCCATCCGGGGCGTCGCCGAGGCCGTGGGCCTCACCCCGGCGGCGATCTACCGACACTTCCCGGACAAGGAGGGGCTGCTGTTCGCGGTGTGCGCCCGGCACTTCGACTCCATCACCGAGGACGTCGCCGTCCCCGCCTTGGGGTCCAGCGACGATCCGGTCGAGGCGCTCCGCCAGCTCGCCGACGCCTATGTGCGCTTCGGGGTAGACCACCCCGAGCACTACCGGATCATGTTCATGCGTCGCGAGGACCACCGTCCCGAGCAGTACGCCGCCGAGCGGGTGATGGAGACCGGCCTGTTCGGCGTGGTGCTCCCCGTGGTCCAGCGAGCCATCGACGAGGGCCGGTTCCGCAGCGACCTCACCGATCCGCTGCTCATCGCCTGGGTGCTCTGGATGGCGGTCCACGGCATCACCTCGGCCGCCGTCGCCATGCCGAACTTCCCGGCGCCACCGCTCGACCTCCAGGTCGAAGCCACCGTCGACGCCCTCTTCCGCGGCCTCCTCGCCCCCTGATCAGGCGGGGACCGCGTCAGGGAGCCGGTCGGGGGCCGGCGATGACCCAGCGGCCCCGGCCCCCGGCCTTGGCGCCCAGGAGGGCGGCGTCGGCGGCGTCGAGCACGTGGGTGGGATCCTCGTCGGGACGGCCGACGGCGACGCCGATCGATGCGCCGATGGTGGTGTGGCCGCCGCCCACCTCGATCGGCTGGCCGACGGCGTCGATGATCTCCTGGCAGATCGCCGCCGCCGCCACTGCGCCGGTGCCCGGCTCGCACAAGATGACGAACTCGTCGCCCCCGAGCCGGGCGATGGTCGCCCCCTCCGGCGCCGTGCGGGCGATCCGGGCGGCGATCTCGGCGAGCACGGTGTCGCCGGCGGCGTGGCCGAGGTGGTCGTTCACCGCCTTGAACCCGTCGAGGTCCAGGTAGAGGAGCGTGGTGCCGCTGCGATCCGGCACCGCGGCGAGCTCGCGGAGGAGCTCCATGAAGCGCGAACGCGTCGTCGTCCCGGTGAGGCTGTCGACCCGGGCGGCCCGCTCCAGCGCGCGGACCTGGGCCCGCTGCTGGAACACCAGGGTCAGCGCGCGCCGCATGTTGCCCATGGCGTAGCGGTGACCGGAGGCGGTGGGGCCTGCGGCGGTGGTCCAGATCACGATGCAGGCCGTGCCCGGGTGGGCAGGGTCGACGATGGGCGCCACGAGGCAGCCCACGAACCCCTCGCGTGCGGCGACCTCCGCCAGCTCCGGACTGGTGACCCGGCCCTCGGCGACCTCAGCCGCCAGGCCGTCGATCGACACCTCCTCGTCGGTGGCCATGGCCATGTCCCACGGGGTCGGGCCGGTCACCGGTTCCTCGCCGAAGAGCTCCGGTGCCAGGTTGCAGCTGAGCGCCCGACGGGAACCGTCTTCGTCCCGGTACACGATCGCGTAGCCCTCGCCGGGGTGCCGCCACCTGCCCATCTCCATGACGAGGGCGACCTGGTGCTCGAAGTCGTCGTGGTTGGTGACCGCTTCGAGGAGCCGGTCGTGCAAGACGAGGTCGCCGCCGATGCGGGCGACGATCAGCATCGAGCCGTCCGGTCCGGTCGAGCCGTTGAGATCGAGGTTGGTCCAGGACCCGTCCGCCCGCCGAGCGCGATACAGGGCGGGTGTGATCGGCATCTCATCGAACGCCCCCGCTGCGCTCAGCCCCACGACCTCGGCCGCCCGCTCGATGTCGTCGGGGTGAATGAACTCGCCGATCGAGCGGCCGACCACCTCCTCGGGCGAGATCCCGAGGATCCGGAGCGCCGACGGGTTGCACCAGGTGATCGTCGTGGCGGCATCGAACGCGAACACCAGGTCGGCGGACTCGGTCAGGGCATCGACCAGCCACGGCCCTTCGATGGCGCCGGCCGCCGCGACCGTCCCGCGAGCCGGTCGACCGACGTGCCCCGCTTCGATGCCCTCCACCGCCGCTCCCTTCGTGCGGACCGCGCTCCCGTGCGGTTGTTCGGAGAGACGCCGCCGCCACCCCGCCGAAGCGCCGATGGTAGGTCACCTGGACGCACGCTGCGTCGGCACGGCCGCAGAGGGTGACCCTGCAGCCATCCCGTTCCCATCAGCGGTCCAGCACGGACCCTCCTGGGCGATCAGCGAGGGGCCGGGCTCAGGGCTTGAGGTCGGCGTCGGCCTTGGTGGGCTCGCCGCCCTCGGGCTGGTCCGAGGGGGCCGGCTTGGGCCCGGCGTCGGCCGCAGGTGCCGCCGCCTTCTTCTTCTTGGGCGGAGGGGGCGGCATCCGCTTGGGGAACCCGATCGCGGTGTCGGGCCAGCGGTTGCGGCTGACCCGGGATAGGCGGTCCATGAGGGCGAGGGCGGCGGGGTCCTCCTCCGCCGGCTTCACCTCGATGACGCCCGCCTTGATCATGCGGGTGATGACCTCTCGGCCCAGCTCGGTGCGCACCACGGTGAGGGTGTGGTCGTTGAACTTGCCGATGCCGCCGGTGGAGATGTCGGCGTGCTCGGCGGCGAAGTCGGGGCATTGCATGCAGCCCTCGCGGGTCCAGGCGTGGCACTCCTTGAGCGGCACCTCGTGGTACTCGTCGTCGTGCGTCCAGATCTGGAAGACGCCCTTGATGTTCATCTTCTTGATGGTCTCGCGCTTGATGCCGTACTTGGCGTCGAAGAGCTCGTCGAAGATGCGGTCGTCGAAGGTCTTGGAGCAGAGCAGGCCGATGTTGAACTTGATGGGCTTGCCGACCTTGCCGATCTTGCGGGCCCACATCACCGGCGACGCCGACGTCTGGCAGCCCATGCCGACCAGGGCCAGGTTCTCGAGGCCCTTCTCCCTGGCCTCGTCATAGGCGAGCCAGTTGGCGGAGTACGTGTAGCGGCTGCCTGCGGTGGCCAGGACCTCGTCCTTGGTGGTGGCCACCATCGGCTTGGCCTTCCACGTGGAGCCGTCGCCCTCCAGGCCCGAGACCAGCGCGCCATCGATGTAGCCCTCGTCGAGCAGCCAGATGAGGATGGCGGACACGAGCCCGCCGTCCTGGCCGGTCTGGTGGACGTGGTCGTCGGACGCCCGGACGAGCAGCACCTGCTCGGCGATGCCGTGGATCTCCTCGGTCTCGCGGTCGCGGCCGAAGAGGTGCTCGTCGGCGGTGGGCTCCCAGTCCCGGAAGCGGGGGCAGGCCCGGGTGCACGAGGTGCAGCCCTTCTGGCCGTGGATGCAGTCGCTCGCGCCCAGCTCGTCCTCGAGGTGGAACGGCTTGTAGCCGCCCTCCTGGTGCTCGTAGCCGATCACGTCGTGGGGGCAGGAGATCACGCACGCGGAACAGCCGGTGCAGAGGCCGGTGGTGATGACCTCCTCGTACAGCTCCTTCCACTGGTGGGTCCAGCGGCCCGCTTCGCGGGTGAAGTACGGCTCGGGAGCGGGGGCGTCCCCGGCTGGCGCCTCGGTCACGGTCATGGCCGGAAACCTAGCGGCGACCTGTCGCCGGGACCGACCTCGGGCTGCGCAGCAGCCGTCGATGCCGGGCGGAGCGACCGGGCGGTCTCGTGGCCCCGAGACGGGGTGGCACGATCTTGACCGGCGGGTCAAGATACGGGCATGGACTTGAGCTACCCGCCCGAAGCAGAAGCGTTCCGCACCGAGATCCGCGGCTGGCTGGAGGAGCACCTCCCGGCCGGCTGGTTCGACGAGGGCTTCGAACAGACGCCCGAGGAGAAGAAGGCGTTCAACGAGGCGTGGCCGGCGAAGCTCTACGGGGGTGGCTGGATCTGCGCCTCGTGGCCCACCGAGTACGGGGGCAAGGGGCTGTCCACCATGGAGAACGTGGTGCTCGCCGAGGAGTTCGCCCGGGCCAAGGCCCCGCTGCGCGCCGACTTCTTCGGCGACACCCTCGTCGGCCCGACGATCCTCCAGCACGGCACGGAGGAGCAGAAGAAGCACTTCCTGCCGAAGATCATGAAGGGGGAGATGGCCTGGTGCCAGGGCTTCTCCGAGCCCGATTCCGGCTCCGACCTCGCCTCGCTCAAGACCACGGCCGTGCTCGACGGCGACGAGTGGGTCATCAACGGGCAGAAGGTGTGGACCACCCAGGCCCAGTTCGCCGACTACTGCTTCCTGCTCGCCCGGACCGACCCGGACGCCCCGAAGCACAAGGGCATCTCGTACCTGCTGGTCCCGATGAAGCAGGACGGCATCGAGGTCCGCGGCATCGTGCAGCCCGACGGCACCGCCGAGTTCAACGAGGTCTTCTTCACCGACGCCCGCTGTCCGAAGGACAACGTCGTCGGCGGGCTCAACGACGGCTGGAAGGTCGCCAACTCGACGCTCAGCCACGAGCGCGGCATGTCGGCCACGACCGGGTACCGGCGCTTCCAGCAGGAGTTCGACTACATGGTCGAAGAGGCCACCCGCAACGGCCGGATCACCGATCCGGTCGTGCGCCAGGGGCTCACCCGGTACTACTCCAAGATCCAGATCCTGCGGATCAACGGCCTCCGGTCGCTCACCCAGACGCTCAACGGCACGAAGGACATGGGCGTCATCTCGCTCGGGCTCACCAACAAGATGTTTTGGTCCGAGATGCACCGCGACGCCATGGAGCTCGCCCTCGACATCTTCGGCGCGGCGTCGATGCTGGCCGACGCCGGTCCTGCGAGCGGCGGGTGGCCGGCGGTCATGCGGGCCAAGGGCCGCGACAGCTACAAGCCCAGCCCGATGGTGTCGTCGTTCTTCTTCAGCCGGTCCGAGACCATCTGGGGTGGCACCGCCGAGATCCAGCGCAACATCGTCGGCGAGCGCTTCTTGGGGCTGCCCCGCGAGCCCAAGCCGCCGGCCGCCGCCAAGTAGGACCAGGGACGCGACACGGCCCGGCGCTCGTGCGCCGGGCCGTGTCGTCCGGGTGCCCTCGGGGCGATTCGAACGCCCGCACACGCCTCCGGAGGGCGATGCTCTATCCCCTGAGCTACGAGGGCAGGGGCCGTCACCCTAGGTCGTGATCCCAGGCACCCCAAAGCGGTTCGCCGGATCGGTCCGGCCCAGCTATCGGGTGGGGAGGCGCGAGGGAGGCGCCAGTAACCTGCGACTCCCGATCCGAACGTCCTGGAAGGACCCACTGCCGTGATCCGCGACGACCTCGCCGCAGCCGTGCGCAACGCCCTGGTGGCGCTCGCCGTCGAACCGCTTCCGGAGCAGGTCTCGCTGGAGCGACCGGCCAACCGGGAGCACGGCGACTGGTCGTCGAACGTGGCGCTGGCGTCGGCCAAGAAGGCCGGGCGCAACCCTCGGGAGCTGGCCGCACAGCTGGTGGAGCACCTGGACGCCAACCCGCCCGCGCACGTCGAATCGGTGGAGATCGCCGGTCCCGGCTTCGTGAACTTCCGTCTGGCGCCGACGTGGCTCCACGACGTGCTGGCCGATGTGGTCGACCAGGGCACGGCGGCCTACGCCGCCCCCCAGCTGGCGGACGGCGAGAAGGTGATGGTCGAGTTCGTCTCGGCCAACCCCACCGGCCCCATCCACGTGGGCAACGGCTGGTTCGCGTCGTACGGCGACGCCCTCGCCCGGCTGCTGGCCCGCACCGGCCACCAGGTCAGCCGGGAGTACTACGTGAACGACACCGGTGGGCAGATCCGCCGGCTCGGTGCCAGCCTCATCGCCCACCGCAAGGGCGAGCCGGTGCCCGAGGACGGCTACCCGGGCGAGTACGTGGCCGAGCTGGCCACGACCTACGACGGCACCGACGACGTCACCGAGGCGGGGCAGTGGGCGGCCGAGCGCATCCTCGGCGGCATCCGCTCCACCATGGAGTCGATCCACATCCACTACGACGAGTGGTACAGCCAGGCGTCCATCGAGGAGTCCTCGGCGGTGGCCGAGACGGTGGCCGAGCTCCAGGCGAAGGGCGTCATCACCGACGAGGACGGGGCCCTGTGGTTCGAGTCCAAGGAGTTCGGCGATCCGCGGGAGCGCCGCGTGCTGCGCAAGACCAACGGCGACTACACGTACCTGGCCGGCGACCTCGCCTACCACCGCAACAAGTTCGTGACCCGCGGCTTCGACCGCGTCATCAACGTGTGGGGCGCGGACCACCACGGTCAGGTGGCCTCGCTCGTGGCCGGCATCAAGGCGCTGGGCATCGACGGCGACCGCATCGAGGTCCGGCTCGGCCAGATGATCTCGCTGACCAGCGGCCGCATGTCCAAGCGGGCGGGCAACGTGATCGACCTCGACGACGTGGTGGCCGACATCGGTGCCGACGCCACCCGGCTGCTGTCGCTGCTGACCTCCATCGACCAGGCCGTCACCATCGACCTGGACAAGGTGCGCTCGGAGTCGAAGGAGTCGCCGGTCTTCTACGTGCAGTACGCCCACACCCGGATCGCCTCCATCAACCGGGTGGCGGCCGAGCGGGGCGTCGAGCGGCTGCCCATCGCGCAGGTGGACCTCGGTCTGCTCACCCACGAGCGCGAGCTCGAGGTGCTGCGCACGCTCTCCGAGCTGCCCGACATCGTCCGCATCGCCACCACCGACCGGGCCCCCCACAAGGTGGCCACGTGGGTCCGCGAGCTGGCCGACCGGTTCCACGGCTTCTACCACGACTGCTACGTGATGGGCGACGGTGTCAGCCCCGAGCTGACCCAGGCCCGGCTGTGGCTGGTGGAGTCGTCCCGCATCGGCTTCGCCATCGGCCTCGACCTGCTCGGCGTCAGCGCCCCGGAGTCGATGTGACCCCGGCGCCCCCCTCCAACTTGGAAGATCCCGGTCGCATGGCGTCACTTTTCCTCCACGTTCCGCCCCCCTCTTCCAACTTGGTGGATCGGCGCCGCGAAGCGGCCACGATCCACCAAGTTGGAGGGTGGGTGTCGGTGGGGGGTGCGGGGTGACGGCGCTGCCGTGGGGGCTGCTGCCTGATTCGGCCGAGGTCGGCGCCGACGGTCAGCTGCTCGTGGGGGGCTGCGACGTGGCCGAGCTCGCCGAGGAGTTCGGGACGCCGTTGTTCATCTACGACGAGGCCCAGCTGCGGGCCCGCTGCCGTGAGGCGGTGGGCGCGTTCGGCGAGGGCGTGGCGTACGCCACCAAGGCGTTTCTCTGCCGGGCGATGGCCCGCCTCGCCCACGAGGAGGGCATGCACCTCGACGTGGCCAGCGGCGGTGAGCTGGCCGTCGCCCTGTCGGCCGGCGTTCCGGCCGAGCGCCTCGTCCTCCACGGCAACAACAAGTCCGATGGCGAGCTGATCGCTGCCCGGGAGGCGGGGGTCGGGCGGGTCGTCGTCGACAGCTTCGACGAGCTCGACCGGCTCGAGGGCCTGTTCGGCGCCGACGGCATGGTGCCGAAGGTCCTCCTGCGCATCACGCCGGGCGTGGAGGCCCACACCCACGAGTTCGTGATGACCGGCCAGGACGACTCCAAGTTCGGGTTCGGGCTCAAGGTCGGCGACGCAGCCCGTGCCGTGGACCGGGCCCGGGCCAGCGACGCGGTCGAGCTGGTGGGCATCCACGCCCACATCGGCTCGCAGGTCTTCGTCGCCGGGTTCTTCGAGCAGGCCGTGCAGGCCCTCGCGCCGTTCGTCAACGAGACCGGCCTCCCCGAGCTGTCGATCGGCGGCGGCATCGGGGTCGCCTACATCGAGGGCGAGGAGGCGCCCAGCATCACCGAGTGGGGCGAGGTGGTCCGGGCAGCTTGCGCCGAGGCCGGCATCACCGCCCGGGTCTCGGCCGAGCCCGGCCGCGCCATCGCGGCCGCTGCGGGCATCACCGTGTACCGGGTCGGCACCGTGAAGGACGTGCCGGGCATCCGCACGTTCGTGGCGGTCGACGGAGGCTTCATCGACAATCCCCGCCCGGCGCTCTACGGCTCGGGCTACGAGACGTTCGCGCCGGCCCGGGTCACGGCCGATCGCACCGAGGTCGTCCGTCTGGTGGGCAAGCACTGCGAGTCCGGCGATGTCATCGTGCCGGAGGCCAAGGTGCCGCCCGGCACGGCGGTCGGCGACCTCATCGCCACGCCGGTCACCGGTGCCTACGGCCGCTCCATGGGATCGAACTACAACCTGCTGCCCCGCCCCGCGGTGGTGTTCGCGGCCGACGGCCAAGCCCGGCTGGTGATCCGCCGGGAGACCGAGGCCGACCTCTTGGCCACCGACGTCGGCTGAGCCGACGAGTGCAGGTGCGAGCGGAGGTTCGCCCGGTCAGGCGTTGCCGAGCTGGGCGATGGCGGCGCGGAACTCGTCGTCGTCTCTCGCGATGGCGGCGGCCAGGGTCTCCAGCATCGCCGCCCGCGCCCGCTGCTTGGTGACGTGGTGGGCCTTGGCGTCGAGCGAGGCCAGGCGGGTGGCCACCTCCCGGGCTCGGACGGGGAGCTGATCCTCCGCCACGGTCTCGTCGAGGAACCCCGCCTCCACCGCGCCTTCGGGCGTGAACACCTCGGCGAGCAGGGTCGCCCGTTCGAAGTGGGCCCGGGTGAGGCGCTGGCGCAGCACCTCGACCGCCGCCCACGGCATCGCCATGCCGATGGCCACCTCGGTGGCGCCGATCTTGTGTCCGCTGCCGGCGATGCCGATGCGGTGGTCGCCGCTGAGGAGCAGGAACGAGCCCATGGCGATGGCGTGGCCGGTGGAGGCGATCACCACCGGGCGGGGGAACGACAGCAGCCGGTGCGCCAGCTCGAAGCCGGCCTTGAGCAGGTCGGCCGATGCCGGCGTGAACGCCGTGAGGGTCGGCAGGTCGAACCCGCCCGAGAACCGACCCGGGCGCCCGGTGAGCACCACGACGGCGGCGTCGGCTTCGGCCTGATCGAGGGCGGCGCTGATCTCGCCGATGAGCGGCTCGGTCAGCGCGTTGGCCTTCCCGTCGTCGATGGTGATGGTGGCGATCCCGTCGCCCAGTTCGTAGGTCACGTTCGACATGGCGCCGACGCTAGCCATGGCGGTCGGTGCCGGGCAGCGGACCAGGGCGTCCGCCGCCCGCTACTCGTTCGGGGCGCCGGTGGGTCGACCGGTAGCCTCCGTCCGTGACCGAGACGACCTCTGACAAGTCCGTGGTGCGCGTCGGCATCCTCGGCTGCGGGAACGTGGGCGCCGCCCTCGTGCAGCTGGTGGAAGCCCGTGGCGATGAGATCGCCGCCCGGACCGGCACCCGGCTCGAGGTCGCCAAGGTCGCCGTCCGCAGCCTCACCCGCAAGCGCCCGGTCGACCTCGATGACTCGGTCCTCACCCGCGACGCCGCCGAGGTGGTGACCGATCCGTCCATCGATGTGGTGGTCGAGGTCATTGGCGGCATCGAACCGGCCCGGGAGCTGATCCTCGCCGCCATGGCCGCAGGCAAGCCCGTCGTCACCGCCAACAAGGAGCTGCTCGCCAACCACGGCGCCGAGCTCTACGCCGCGGCGTCCGCCGCCGGCGTCGACCTGTTGTTCGAGGCCGCCGTCGCCGGCGGCATCCCCATCCTGCGTCCGCTGCGGGAGTCCCTGGCCGGCGAGGACGTCCGCCGCATCACCGGCATCGTCAACGGCACCACCAACTTCATCCTCACCCGGATGTCCGAGGAGGGCACCGGGTACGGCGAGGCGCTGGCCGAGGCCCAGGAGCTCGGCTACGCCGAGCGGGACCCCACCGCCGACGTCGAGGGGTTCGACGCAGGTGCCAAGGCGGCCATCCTCGCCTCGCTGGCCTTCGGCGCCAAGGTCGTCGCCGGCGACGTGTACCACGAGGGCATCTCGAACATCTCGGCCACCGACATCGAGTTCGCCGGCCGCCTCGGGTACGTCATCAAGCTCCTGGCCGTGGCCGAGCTGGTCAAGGTCGACGGCGGACCCGACGAGGTCGCGGTGCGCGTGCACCCGGCCATGGTGCCGCTGGCCCACCCGCTGGCGGGCGTGCGGGACTCGTTCAACGCCGTGTTCGTCGAGGGTGCCGCCGTCGGCGACCTCATGTTCTACGGCCGCGGCGCCGGCGGCGACCCCACCGGGTCCGCCGTCCTGGGCGACCTGATCGATGCCGCCGTGAACCTCCGCAAGGGGACCCACGCGGACCTCCTGGCGCTCACCCGCCGACCCATCCGTCCCATCGACGAGCTGCACGCCAGCTACTACGTGAACCTCGACGTGGTCGACAAGCCCGGCGTGCTGCGCGCCGTGGCCGAGGCGTTCGAGCGCCACGCGGTGTCGATCCGCTCGCTCGAGCAGGAGGGCGTCGGCGCCGACGCCCGCCTGATCTTCATCACCCACCAGGCTCGCGAGGCCGACGTGCAGGCCACCCTGGAGGACCTGCGCGATCTCGACGTGATCCACCGCATCACCTCCGTGCTGCGGGTCATCGGCGACGACCAGGAGGCCTGACGCCGTGAAGTACGTCTCCACCCGGGGCCAGGCGCCCGTCCTCGAGTTCGGCGACGTGCTGCTCGCCGGGCTCGCCAACGACGGCGGCCTCTACGTCCCCGACGAGTGGCCGGCCCAACCTCCGGTCGGCCGGGACACCTCCTACGTCGATGCGGCCGTCGCCATCATGGGCCCCTACGTGACGCCGTCCATCGACGACGCCACCTTCCGGGCGATGGTCACCGAGGCCTACGCCACCTTCGACCACCCCGACGTGTGCCCGGTCCGACCCATCGACGACGGCCTCTCCCTGCTCGAGCTGTTCTGGGGGCCCACCATCGCCTTCAAGGACGTCGCCCTGCAGCTGGTCGGGCGCCTCTTCGACCACGAGCTGACCCGGCGCGGCGAGCGGGCCACCATCGTCGTCGCCACCTCCGGCGACACCGGATCCGCGGCCATCGAGGCGTGCCGGGGCCGGGACAACCTCGACATCGTGGTGCTGCACCCTGCCGGTCGCGTCAGCGACGTGCAGCGCAAGCAGATGACCACGGTGCAGGAGCCCAACGTCCACAACGTGGCGGTCGAGGGCACGTTCGACGACTGCCAGGACCTGGTCAAGGCGATGTTCGCCGACGCGGCGTTCCGCGGTGCGGTGGGCCTCTCCGCCATGAACTCCATCAACTGGGCGAGGGTGATGGCGCAGGTCGTCTACTACGTCACCGCAGCCAAGACCGTGGGTGCGGGCCAGCCGGTGTCGTTCTCGGTGCCCACCGGGAACTTCGGCAACGTCTTCGCCGGATGGGTCGCCCGACGCACCGGCACGCCCATCACCCAGCTGGTGGTCGGCTCCAACAGCAACGACATCCTCACCCGCTGGCTGGCGTCGGGGGTCATGGAGAAGACGGGCGTCCACCCGACCATCAGCCCGAGCATGGACATCCAGGTGTCGTCCAACGCGGAGCGGCTGCTGTTCGAGCTCTACGAGCGCAACGCCCTGCTCCTCGCCGACCGGATGGCCGAGTTCCGAGACGAGGGCCGGGTCGAGACCGGGGACACCCGCCTGGCGTCGGTCACCGAGGTGTTCGACGGAGCCTCGTTCGACGACGACGCCACGAAGGCCGAGATCCGCCGCACGTACGAGGCCACCGGCCAGATCCTCGACCCCCACACTGCGGTCGGCGTCGCCGCCGCCCGAGCCGCCCGCCGCGACCCCGACGTGCCCATGATCTGCCTGGCGACGGCCCACCCGGCGAAGTTCCCCGACGCCGTGGAAGCCGCCATCGGCATCCGCCCCGAGCTTCCCGTGCATCTGGCCGACCTGTTCGACCGCCAGGAGTCCTACGAGACCATGCCCGCCGACCTCGGTGCGCTCCAGGCGCACGTCAAGGCCCTCACCGGCTTCTGATAGCGCCCGTCCGGCGCCGCACCGCACCGCACCGCACCACGGACGGCATCCGCCGCCACCGCCGTGGCGCCCGGTGGGGGAGACTCGGGCGATGGAACGGGTCGACGGCATCGGTGGGTTCTTCTTCACGGCGCGAGATCCGGCGGCCCTGGGTCGCTGGTACGCCGAGCACCTCGGGATCGACGAGGTCCCAACGACCTACGACGCCGAGGTGTGGACCCAGTCCGCAGGCGAGACGGTGTTCGCGCCGTTCCCGGCCGACGCCGGCGACGGCGCGCCGGTGGGCCCGTCGGGCTGGGGCATCAACTTCCGGGTGGCCGACCTCGCTGCCATGGTCGCCCAGCTCCGAGCGGCCGGCGTCGGGGTGACCGTCGACGAGACCGAGTACCCGAACGGCTGGTTCGCCCAGCTCGACGATCCCGAGGGAAACGCCATCCAGCTCTGGCAGCCCAGCTGACCGGTTGGTGTATGGCAGGTGTACGGTCGGCAGCCGTAACGGCGCATCACCGCAGCACAGGCGTCCTCGTCGATGTCGATGTTGGTGCGGGCCATGTGCGGCGGCTGCTCGGCGATGGTGCCGGGCTCAGCGAGCCGGTCGTCATGGAGGTCCTCGCCGGAGCCCGGTCGAGTCGGCACCAGCAGCAACTGCGAGCCCTCCTCGCCTCTGCGACCCTCCCGCCGGTCGCGGCCGAAGACTGGGCGGATGCCTCGCTCGCTCCTCCACCGGATGTGCCGGGTCAACGGCATCACGGTCCGCTCGATGGTCGACTGCCTCATCGCTGCGGTCGCCGTCCGCCACGAGGTCGCGGTCCTGGCCAAGGACCGGGACTTCGAGGCCGCCCACACCCCGCTGCGGCTCGCGGTCTGATCAGTCGACGGCGGCCACGGCCGGTTCGGGGCCGGGCGAGCCGTCGCCGCCGGTGAAGGCGGCCCAGAGGCGGGCGTAGGCCCCGCCGGCGTCGAGCAGGTCCCGGTGGGTGCCGACCTCGGCGACGATCCCATTGTCCATGACCACGATCTTGTCGGCGGTGACCGCGGTCGACAGGCGGTGGGCGATGACCAGGGCGGTGCGGCCGGAGGTGACCATGCCCATGGCCTCGCTCACCCGGGCCTCGCTGGCCAGGTCGAGGTTGGCGGTGGCCTCGTCGAGCAGCAGGATCTTCGGGTCGACGACCTGGGCCCGGGCCAGGGCCAGCAGCTGGCGCTGGCCGGCCGACAGCGAGCGACCCTGCTCGCCGACCACGTGGAGGTAGCCGCCGGGCAGCGCGGCGATCACGTCGTGGGCGCCCACCGAGCGCGCCGCCGCCTCCACGACGGCGTCGGGCGCGTCGGGCCGGCCGTAGGCCAGGTTGTCGCGGATGGTCCCGGCGAACAGGAACGCCTCCTGGGGGACCACGCCGAGCTGGCGTCGGTACTCGCCGAGGTCGAGCGAGCGGACATCGGCACCGTCGATGAGCACGGCGCCGCCGCTCACGTCGTAGTAGCGCGCCACCAGCTTCTCGACGGTGGACTTGCCAGCACCCGTCTCGCCGACGATGGCGACGGTCTCGCCGGGCTCGATCGCCAAATCCACCCCGTGGAGCACCTCGACGCCGGTGGAGGAGTAGGCGAAGCGCACGTCGCGCAGCTCGATGCGCCCGGCGAGCTCCCCGAGGTGGACCGGTTCGGCGGCCTCCGGGACCGACGACGGCTCGGCGAGCAGCTCGGTGATGCGGGCGAGCGCCACCCGGGCCTGCTGGTACGTGTCGAACACCTGGGAGAGCTGCTGGATCGGGGCGAAGAACAAGTTGAGGTAGAGGATGAAGGCGATGAGGTCACCCGAGGAGAGCGACCCGTTGCGGACCATCGCCGCCCCGCCCGCCAAGACGATGGCGCCGGCGACCCCGGAGAGGAACTCGACGAACGGGAAGTAGATGGCGACCAGCTGCTGCGCCCGCAGCCGGGCCCCGAGGTACGCCCGTGAGCGGCCGGCGAAGCGCCGGGTGTTCTGGTCCTCCCGGGTGAAGGCCTGGGCGACGCGGACGTCGGTGAGGCTCTCCTGGAAGTCCGCGTTGACGACCGCCACCTTGTCCCGGGCATCGTCGTAGGCCGCGCCGGAACGGCGGCGGAACCACACCGTCGCGGCGACGAGCGGCGGCATCACGATCAGCCCGAGCAGCGCGAGCCGCCAGTCCATGAAGGCGAGGGCGACGCCGACCCCGACGCAGGTGAGCAGGGCGACGACGGCGGTGACCAGGCCGCTCTGCAGCAGCTGGGTGAGCGCCTCGATGTCCGAGGTCATGCGGGTCATGATCCGCCCGCCCATCTCTCGGTCGTAGTAGTCGAGCCCCTGGCGGTGCAGGTGGGCGAAGACCTTCACCCGCAGCGACCACAGCGCCCGCTCGGCGGTCCGGCCGGTGATGAACGTCTCGAACGTCATCACGACGAAGTTCACGAGCACCACCACGAGGTAGGCCGCCGATGCGGCCCACACGGCCGACATCATCTGCGGGTCGGCGTCGATCCCGTTGTCGATGCCGCTGCGGATCAGCAGCGGTCCCGCCAGCCCGGCGAGCGCGTCGAGCGCGACGAGGCCCAGCCCGAGGGCGAGCTGCCGCCGCCACGGCCGGATGAAGGCGCCGAAGCGGAACCCCCGGTCCTCTGCCCGGGCGGCGTCGAAGGACTGGTCGGGTCGGTCGTCGGCGGGGCGCAGCGCGTCGACGCGGGCGAGCAGCTCGGGGGTGGCGGGCAGACCGCCGAGCATCCCCATGGCACCGCCGCCGGGCCCGGGCGGGCCGCCGACGCCCACGCCTAGGACGGCGGCATCGCGCTTGCCGGTGGCGGCCAGCGCCTCGTCGGCGGCGGCCCCTTCGGCGCCGGTGCGGACCCACAGACCGGGCGTGATCCCGTCGACCTGCTCGGCGACCACGGTCTCGGCCAGCTCGTCGGGCGCCTCGACCAGCTCGTCGCCGGGGCCGGTGAGGAGCATGCGGTAGAGCCGGCAGCGCTCGGTGAGCTCGTCGTGGGTGCCCACGTCGACGACCCGTCCGGCGTCGAGCACGGCGATGCGGTCCGCGAGCAGGAGCGTGGATCGGCGGTGCGCGACCAGCAGGGTGGTGCGCCCGGCCAGCACCTCGCGGAGGGTCTGGTGGATCTCGGCCTCGACCCGGCTGTCGACGGCGGAGGTGGCGTCGTCGAGCAGCAGGATCTTCGGGTCGGCCAGCACGGCGCGGGCCAGGGCGACCCGCTGGCGCTGACCGCCCGAGAGGGTGAGGCCCCGCTCGCCGACCTCGGTGTCGTAGCCGTCGGCGAGCGCAGCGATGAAGCCGTGGGCCCCGGCCACGCGGGCCGCCGCCTCGACGGCCGCGGGGGTGGCTTCGGGCCGCCCGTACGCGATGTTGGCGCCGATGGTGTCGGAGAACAAGAAGGTGTCCTCGAACACCAGGCCGATCTGCTGGCGGAGCGACGCCAGGTCGACCGTGGACACGTCGGTGCCGTCGACGGTGATGGTGCCGCCCGACAGGTCGTAGAACCGGGGGACGAGCAGCGCGACGGTGGACTTGCCCGAGCCCGACGTGCCCACGAGCGCCAGCGTCTCGCCGGGCTCGACGACCAGGTCCAGGTCGCACAGCACCGGCTCGTCGCGGGTGTATCCGAACCGCACGTCACGGAACTCGAGGCGACCCTCGGTGACGGCGAGCTCCGGAGCGTCGGCGTCGGAGGTGACCGTGGCGGTGGCGTCGAGCAGGTCGAACACCCGCTCCACGCCGGCCCGGGCCTGCTGGCCGATGGTCACCAGCCCGGCCAGCATGCGGGCGGGGGCCTGCAGCTGGGCGACGTAGCTCGAGAAGGCGAGGAAGGTGCCGAGGCTGATGCGCCCCTCGATGGCCAGCCACCCACCCATCGCCAGCACCGCCACCTGGGCCAGCGCCGGCAGCGTCTGGAGGAGGGGCTGGAACCGGGCCTGCAGCCGCAGGGCGCGCACCCGGCTGGCGTAGAGCCGTTCGGCCTGCTCCGCGAGGCGGGCGACCTCTCGCTCCTCTTGGCCGAAGCCCTTCACCACCCGGACGCCGCTCACGGACTCGTCGACCACGCCGGCGACCGCTCCGGCCTGCTGCTGGGCGTCCCACGAGGCGGGGAACACCGAGGTCCGCAGCCGCATCGACACCACGACCATCAACGGCGTGATCACCAGCGCCACCAGGGTGAGCAGCGGGCTGAGCCAGATCATGGCGACGAGCGCCACGGCCAGGAACAAGATGTTCGACAGCACCATGGGCAGGAAGGCGAGGAGCCCCTGGACCAGGCCGATGTCGGAGATGGCTCGGCTGACCAGCTGCCCGGTGGACATCTCGTCGTGGCGGGCGACGTCGAGGCGCTGGAGGTGGTCGTACACCTGCGTCCGCAGGTCGTTCTGCACATCGAGGCTCACCCGGCCGGCCCAGTACCGGCGCACGAACGCCGCGGCGAACCGGGTGGCGGCGAACACGAGCAGCACGACCAGGGACGGGACGATGGGGGAGGTCCCGGCGATGACGACGTCGTCGATGATGAACCGCTCGACCAGCGGCGTGATCGCGGCGATCAGCTGGCCGAGGCCGGCGGCGCCGAGGGCGATGACCACGTTGCGGCGGTGGGGGCGGAGCGCACCACCCAGCCGGCGCAACCAGCCGGGTGGGGGAGGTGCGTCTTCCATGCGCCAGGCAGGGTACCGACGCCCTGGGACGTTCCGACCCGGACCGGCCCGGACCAGCCCGGGATCAGGTGAGCTGGGCGGTGATGGCCTCGAGGAGGTCGTCGTACTCGTCGATGGCCCGGAGCTGCGGGAACTCCGCCTGCACGTTGGCGGGGGAGTGGAAGAGGAACCCTGCGTCGGCTTCGAGCAGCATCGTCGTGTCGTTGTAGGAGTCCCCGGCGGCGATGACCCGGTAGTTCAGGCCGTGCAGCGCCTCGACGGCGTTGCGCTTCGGGTCGGCCATGCGCAGCCGGTAGTCGACGATGCGGTCGTCCTCCACCACGAGGCGGTGGCACCAGATGGCCGGCCACCCGAGCTGGGCCATGAGCGGGGCGGCGAACTGCTCGAACGTGTCCGAGAGGATGACCACCTGGGTGCGCTGGCGGAGCGCGTCGAGGAACGCCTTCGCGCCGTCGAGCGGGGCCAGCTTGCCGATGACGTCTCGGACGAGCGACATCGTCAACCCGTGCTCGGCCATCAGGTCGAGCCGGTACTTCATCAACACGTCGTAGTCCGGCTCCTCCCGGGTGGTGCGCCGCAGGGCGTCGATCCCGGTGCGCTCGGCGACGGCGATCCAGATCTCGGGGACCAGGACCCCCTCGAGGTCGAGGCAGACGATGGACTGGGTGCGCTCGGCGTCGGTCATGGCCGACAGCATCGCCCATCTCGGCCGCGTCCCCGAACTTCCGGACGGGGTGGGTTCGCGAGCCGGCAGAACGGTCGCTACCATGGTTCGGGTCCCACGGCACTCGCTGCCTGGGCGACGGGGATTCCCCCACGGCTCCCGCAGCCGGGGTCACGGTTCGGTTCGGCACCCCGCCGACCCTGCAACCGGACCAGCGCGGGTGCCACGCAGATCGCGATGCGGAAGATGAGGCAGCAATGACCGAGCACGTCACCACCCTGAAGGCGGCCGCGGCATGAGCGACGGTTCCGGCTTCGACATGACCCTCCTGGAGGGCAAGGACCGCGCCGAACTGGCTGCGATCGCCGAGCAGCTCGGGCAGAAGCCCGGCGCCCGCGCCAAGAAGGCGGACATCGTCTCGCTGATCCTGCGCCTGGTCGGCGCGGACGGCAGCGAGGGCGACGGCACCGCCGAGGCCGACGACGCGCCGCAGGCCCCGGACACCGAGGTCCGTGCCGACGGCGACGGCGAGGCTGATGGCGATGCCGAGGCGCCGGCGTCCGAGGCCGCCGAGTCGTCCGCCGACACGGACACCGAGGACGAGCCGGGAAGCGGCGAGCAGAACCGCCGCGGCGGCGGTCGCAACGGAGGTCAGGGCCAGGACCAAGGCGGCCGCAACCAGGGCAACCAGGGCCGGGGCAACCAGGACCAGGGCAACCAGGACCAGGGCGGCCGCAACCAGGGCAACCAGGGCCAGAGCAACCAGGGCAACCAGCAGGGTGGCGACGCCAACGAGCCCGACGGCAACCAGCGCGACCCCCAGTCGGACCAGCAGGACGCGGACGGAGAGTCGGGCAACCGCCGCCGCCGCCGTCGCGGGCGCGACCGGGACCGCCGCCCCGAGGGAGACGACCAGGCCCCCATCGATCCGATCGAGGTCGAGGGCATGGTCGACCTGCGCGACGAGGGCTACGGCTTCTTGCGCCTCCACGGGTACCTGGCCTCGCGCGACGACGCCTACATCTCCGTGAAGCAGACCCGGCAGTTCGGCCTGCGCACCGGGGACATCGTCCGAGGCAGGAGCCGACCGCCGGCCCGCAACGAGAAGAACCCGGCCCTGCTGCAGGTGGACTCGGTCAACGGCTTCGAGGCCCACAACCAGCCGGCCCGCCCGCGCTTCGGCGAGCTCACGGCGGTGTTCCCGACCGAGCGGCTCACCCTCGAGCTCGCCGATGATCCGTCGAACGCGACGGCCCGCGCCATCGACCTGCTCGCGCCCATCGGCAAGGGCAGCCGGGGCCTCGTCGTGGCACCGCCGAAGGCAGGAGCCACCACGCTGCTCAAGAACGTGGTCCGCTCCATCGAGGCCAACCACGCCGACGTCGAGGTGTTCGTGCTGCTCGTCGCCGGGCGCCCCGAAGAGGTCACCGACATGAAGCGGTGGCTGCTGCGGGGCTCGGTCGCGTCGTCCACTTTCGACCGTCCCCCCGAGGAGCACACCTCGGTGGCCGAGCTGGTCACCGAGCGGGCCAAGCGCCTGGTGGAGTCGGGCAAGGACGTGGTCGTCGTGGTCGACGGCCTGACCCGCCTGACCCGGGCCCACAACCTGGCGGCCCCCACCGGCGGCCGCGTCGTGGCCGGCGCGCTCGACACCACGGCCCTGTTCCCGCCCAAGCAGCTCTTCGGCGCCGCCCGCAACGCCGAGGAGGGCGGTTCGCTCACGGTGCTCGCCACCATCGACACCGGCACCGGCAGCGCCACCGACGAGGCCATCTTCGACGAGTTCCGCGGCACCGAGACCCTGGAGATCCGCCTCGACGGCCGCCTCGCCGCCCGCCGGATCTTCCCGGCGATCGATGTGTCGGCGTCGTCCACCCGCCAGCAGGACCTCCTGCTCGACCGCACCCAGCTCGAGCAGGCGGCGGTCCTTCGCGACGGCCTCAGCCGGACCGAAGCCGAGTCGGAGACCCCCGGCGGGGGGCTCGTCGAGCTCCTCGGGCGGCTGGAAGCCACCAAGACCAACGCCGCACTCCTCGCCGACGCCGCCAAGTCGGCCCGGTCTGCCAAGGGCTAGATCGAGACCGCTCGATCTGCTGCTCCCCAGGTCACGGGACCGGGGAATAGGCCGTGGTTGTTCCATTTGGAAGCCACAACGAGAACCGCCACACTGGAGACATCATGAAGGCCGACATCCATCCCGATTACGTGGTCACCCACGTCAAGTGCTCCTGCGGGAACACGTTCACCACGCACTCCACCCAGGCAGCGATCTCCGTCGAGCTCTGCAACGAGTGCCATCCCTTCTACACGGGCAAGCAGAAGCTGGTCGACACGGGCGG
The DNA here is from genome assembly GCA_025463265.1 of Ilumatobacteraceae bacterium. Lineage (GTDB taxonomy): Bacteria > Actinomycetota > Acidimicrobiia > Acidimicrobiales > Iamiaceae > Aquihabitans. The sequence continues at coordinate 10,639 of JAOBWH010000191.1, read as the reverse complement.
TCGCATCGACCGCTTCGAGCGCCGCTACGGGCGCCGCAGCGGTGCCGCCGCCGGCGAGGCCGCTGAGGCCGCCGCCGACGACACCGTCGACGCCAACTAGCTCCCACAGCACGTGTCGGTTCCGCCAGGTCTCCTGGCGGAATCGTCGCGTCCGGACCCAGGTGATCCCATGACCGAACCTGCCGACCGCCGCGCCCCGCTCCTCGTCGCGAAGCTCACCGCGCTCGTGCGAGACCGCTGGCCCGACGCCGCCGCCGATGCCCGTCCCGGATCGTTCCCCGGCGGCGCCGCCCTCACCGATGCCGGGGCCGGCCGGATGTGGATCCTGCTCGACGACGGAGCCACCGCCGTCCGCCGCCTCGGCGGTGCGCTCGCGCTCGCCGGACGGGCCGGCGCCGGGGAGCTGCACCTGCTCGTGGAGTCGGAGGAGGCGGCGCCCGTCCTGGCCCGGCGGGCTGCGCTGTTCGCCCCGTCGCCCGCGGTCTGGGCGGTCGACGGCCGGGCGCTCACCGCTGCGGTTCCCGCCGCGCCCGCCACGGACCCTGCGCCGGCTCCGGAGGCCGAGCTGTTCCGCCCGGTCCTCGCTGAGGCGGGGTTGGAGACCGTGGTCGAGGGCGGCGTCCTGCTGGGGGAGGTCCTCGGGCTCGAGATCGCCCGGGTGGTGCTCGCCGACGACGGGTCGGCCCACATCGAGGCCGGTGTCGGCCGCTTCGACCGCGAGGTGGGAGCGATGATGTTCGCCGAGCTGTCCGAGACCGACGCCCTGGTGCGTGCGGCCGCGCACGTGGCCGAGCTGCGCCGCCCGGGCGCGGCCCGCCACCCGCTCAACCAGCTGGTCCCCGAGCGCTGGCTGCGCTCGGTGCTGGTCGCCCACCCCGACCTCGTCGGTGCCGCTGAGCTGCGCGCCGTCGGCTCGGCGGTGCCCAGGGCGAACCTCAAGGAGACGGGCGTCGCCACGGCTGTCGGCACCGGCCTCGACGGCGAGCCGATGGTCGTCACCTGTTCCACCGGCGTGGATCTGGAGCTGGTGCCGTCGGCCGCCGACGACCGCCTCACCCACGCACCCCGTGCCCGCCTCGTGCTCGCGGTGCCGGCCAAGGACGCCCTCTCGGTGACCACCGAGCTCGCCGGCCACCTGGCGGATCCGGCGACCGTCGTCCCCGTGGGCGACGATTGGCCGATGACCGCCGCCGGATCACGCTGATGCTCGATCGCCTCGAGGGCCTGGAGCGGGAGTTCATCGACGTGGAGGCGCGCCTCGCCGACCCCGGCGTCTTCGCCGACCAGGACAAGTACCGGGTGCTGGCCACGCGCCACCACGAGCTGGCGGCCATCGTCAGCCGCAGCAAGGAGCTCCGCCAGCGCACCGAGGACGCGGCCACCGCCCGGGAGATGCTCACCGAGCTGTCCGGCGACGACCGGGAGATGATGCGCGTGGAGGCGGCGGAGGCCGACGCCGACATCGAGCGCCTCACCGCTGAGCTCCAGCACCTGCTCGTGCCGAAGGACCCCAACGACGGCCGCAACGTGATCGTCGAGATCCGCGGCGCCGAGGGCGGCGAGGAGGCGAACCTCTTCGCCCGCGACCTGTTCGGGATGTACCAGGGCTTCGCCCAGCGGCAGGGCTGGAAGCTCGAGGTCCTCAACGCCGAGCCGTCGGACATGGGCGGCTACAACGAGGTCACGTTCATCCTCTCCGGCGCCGGCGTGTGGACCCGCATGAAGCACGAGGGCGGTCCGCACCGAGTCCAGCGAGTGCCCGTCACCGAGTCCCAGGGCCGCATCCACACCTCCTCGGCCACCGTGACCGTGCTGCCCGAGGCCGCCGACGTCGAGGTCCAGATCGACCCCAACGACCTGCAGGTCGACTACTACCGCTCGTCGGGACCCGGCGGGCAGTCCGTGAACACCACCGACTCCGCGGTGCGGCTCACCCACAAGCCCACCGGCGTGACGGTGTCCATGCAGGACCAGAAGAGCCAGCTCCAGAACAAGGCCAAGGCCATGGTGGTGCTGCAGTCCCGGCTGTTGAAGCTGGAGCAGGACCGCCAGCGCGACGAGCAGTCCGAGGCCCGCAAGGACCAGACCGGCGGCGGGGGCCGATCGGAGAAGATCCGCACCTACAACGTCAAGGAGAACCGGGTCTCGGACCACCGGATCGGGCTCACCATCTACAAGCTCGACAAGGTGCTCGCCGGTGACCTCGACGAGGTGAGCGACGCGCTCGTGCAAGACGAGCAGGCGCGGCGGCTCACCGAGGACACCTGACGTGGCGCAGGCCGGCGACGGCACGGTCACCTGGCGCGAGCTGTGGGCCGAGACCACCGACCGCCTCGAGCGCGCCGGGCTCTCCACCGCCACCGTCGAGGCCCGGTGGATCGTCGAGGAGGCCAGCGGGATGGAGGGCACCGAGCTGGTGCTCGGGCTGGACGAGTCCGCCACCGTCCGCACCGTCGCCCACCTCGACGCCCTGGTCGCCCGGCGCCTGGCCGGGGAGCCGATCCAGTACGTGCTGGGGCACTGGGCGTTCCGCCACCTCGATCTGCTCGTCGACCGCCGGGTCCTGATCCCACGGCCCGAGACCGAGCAGGTGGTGGAGGTGGCGCTCGCCGCCCTCGACCAGGTGCGCTCGGGTCGCCCGGACCGGCACCGTCCCGTGGTCGTCGACCTCGGCACCGGCTCGGGCGCCATCGCCCTGGCGGTGGCCACCGAGCGGCGCGGCAGCCGGGTGTGGGGCGTCGACCGTTCGGCCGAGGCCCTCGCCGTGGCCCGGGCCAACCTCGCCGGCCTCGGCATGGCCGGCTCCGGGGTCGCCCTGGTGGAGGGCGACTGGTTCGACGGGCTGCCCGGCGAGCTGCGGGGGACGATCGACCTCCTGGTGTCCAACCCGCCCTACATCGCCGCCGACGAGCCGCTCGACGCCTCGGTCTCCGACTGGGAGCCGGTCGAGGCGCTGGTCCCTGGCCCGAGCGGCCTCGAGTCCCACGAGGCCATCGTGGCGGCGTCGGTCGAGTGGCTGGCACCAGGTGGCGTCGTCGTCCTGGAGATCGGCGCCTCCCAGGGTGCGGCCGTCCGGGCCCTGCTGGAACGGCACGGGCTAGCGGACGTCGAGGTGCATCCGGACCTGGCCGGTCTGGACCGGGCCGTGGCCGGAACCCGGCCGGCCTGACGCTCCTGGGCCTCTCAGCCCCCGTTGATGGCGTCGGCGATGGCGGTGGCCTGGGTGCTGTCGAAGTCGCCGGTGATCACCAGCGGCGTCGACGCCAGCTCCGGATCATTGCTGGCCGGGACCGAGATGACGCGGCCGTCGATCACGATCGCCACGTAGCCCCGCCCTTCCGTCGACGCCGGCGGACAGGCTGCGGTGGCCTCGTAGCAGGCGTCGAACATCTCGTTGAGCGCAGCGACCGACTCCTCGCGCACGGCGACCTCGATGCCAGCCCCGTCGGCGTAGACCTTGGCGTCGCGCAGGTCGGCACCGTCGCCCGCTGCGGGCCCGAGGACGTAGCAGAGGGTCCCGTCGGCTCCGGGAACGGTGGACGAGGTGGTCGCCTCGGTGGTGGGAGCGGTGTCGCCGGGGATGCCGCCGCCCGTGCAGGAGACGATCTCCAGGACGGCGTGGAAGGTGATGTCGGCGGGGTCGAGGTCGGCGTAGGTGGGCTTCGTCGTGGTGGTGCTGGCGGGGGCCGAGGTGGTGCCGCCCTCGCTCCCGGCACCGCTGCTGCAGCCTGCGGCGAGGCCGGCGACCACGAGGATGGGAGCGAGCAGGACCAGAGCGCGACGCATGGCCGCCACCGTAGAGGTCGTGCTCCGGCGGTCCGGGACAGCACTAGCGTTCGCTGGCGTGTCAGAGATCGGTGCACCGGTGGTGGGGGCGGGAACGGACGAGGCGCTCGATCAGGCCATGGCGGTGCTGGGCAGCGGCGGCACGGTCGTCTTGCCCACCGACACCGTCTACGGCCTCGCCGCCCTGCCGTCCGTCGAGGGCGCGACCGAGGCCCTCTTCGAGCTGAAGGACCGCAGCGCAGACCACCCGCTCGCCGTCCTGGTGGCCGATCTGGACCAGGCGCTCGAGCTGGTGTCGTTCGACGAGCCCGCCGTCGGTCGCTGGATGGCCGAGCTCTGGCCCGGTCCGCTCACGATCGTGCTGCGCCGCTCGGCGGTGGCGTCGGGGCTGGCGCTCGGCGGAGGCCGCGACACCATCGGGATCCGCTGCCCGGACCACCCGTTCGTGCGCGCCCTCGCCGCCGGCGTCGGGCCCATCGCCACCACCAGCGCGAACCGTTCGGGCGAGCCGACCCCGGCCTCGGCCGCCGCTGCCGCCGCCTCGCTGGTGGGCGCGGTCGACCTCGTGGTGGACGGAGGACCCGCCGGCACCCTCGCCAGCACGGTCGTCGACGCGTCGGGTGACACGTGGTCCATCCTCCGCGAGGGCGCCATCACCGCCGATCAGCTGGGCTGAGCGCTCCGTCCCGACGGCATCTCGCATCGCTGGACCCGCGGCGGTCATGCTGGCGGGGTGACCACGAAGATCGGCTTCTCGATCATCATCGCCGGCGTGGTCCTGATCGGCCTCCGGGCCGCCAACTGGGTGGACAGCGAGATGGCCGACATCGTGTCGGTCCTGGCGATCGTCGTCGGCGCGCTCGCCGTCGCCATCGACGGCGAGGAAGCCGACCAGACCACCAGGCCAAAGCATCGGGAGTGACCTCTCGTCACTCGTTCGCTGGCGCTCACTCCGTTCCTCGAACTTGACGGCGGGCTGACGCCCGGCTGCCTTCGCAGCTCGGCACGACTTCGTCGCACCTCGCTGGTCCTGGGGGCTCCGCAAGCTCTGCCCCCAGACCCCCGGGCTCGCTTCGCTCGAAGGTCGAACCACTCCTCGCGCTCGGGGCTCACGCTCGGCCGGGGGGTCAGGTGAAGGTGAACACCCCTTCTGGGTCCACCTCACCCTCTGCTCCGGCGGTCTCCTCGGTGATCATCCGGTGGAGGGCCTCGGGGTCGGACGTGGTGGCCCAGGCTCGGCGGCCGTCAGGGACGAACGTGGACACGATGGCGGCCTCCGGGACGCTGTCGCGATCGTGCATGACGACCGCGGACTCCACCGTGACCGCGCCGTCGACCACCTCGCAGAGCTCGCGGCGGGGGAGGACGTCGACCTCGTCCTGCGGGCGGGCGTGGCGCCACGGGACCGGGGGCGGCGTGGTGCTGTAGACGCCGAACGCGTGCTTGGTGAGGTAGCCGCCGTTGGCGGTGACGAGGCCGAGCGACCCGGGGTCGGCGCGCAGCCGGTCGGCCATCGCGGCGATCGAGTGGCTCACGTAGTTGTTCCACGGCCCACCGCCGAAGGACAGGCCGCCGGTGACCGTCAGCGGCCGGTCGGTGCCCAGGCCGATCTCCTCGGCGGCGATCTGCACGGCGCTCGGGAAGCAGGAGTACACGTCGATGTGGGCCAGGTCGTCGACCCCGACCCCGGCGAGATCGAGGGCGGCGCGGCCGGCGATGCCGATCGCCGGCGCACGGCCGAGCGAGGCCCGGTGGGACACGAACCAGTGCTCGTGGGCGTCGGACCCCGACCACGGGAAGACCCAGCGGTCCGAGGCGATGCCCAGGTCCCGGGCCTGGCCGACGGAGGTGACGACGAAGCACGCCGCCTGCTCCACGGCGTTGTTGGCGTTCATCACCTTCGTGTACGGGAACCCCACCATCCGGTTGCGGGGCGAGGGGTCGCGGATCTCCGCCGCCGTCCACGGCTCGCGGATCCAGGCGTGCGGATTGTCGACCGCCACCTCGCTGAACCCGGCGTAGAGGGCGGCCAGGCGGTCCCGGTGCTCGTCGATCGACCAGCCCTGCTGTGCTCGGTGGGCGTTCTCGAACAGGGCGTAGATCGACGCGGGCAGCACCACGCCGCGGGCCCATTCGCCGTCGTGGGACAGGGGCTGCTGGTTGGTGACCGACTCGGTGGGCGCCACGCCCTCATCCTGCACGGTCCAGTCGAGCCAGGTCCCCTGCGCCCGGGCGGCCTGGCGGGTGCGCCACGACTCCGCCCCGCCGATCAGCCACGTGCCGGAGCCGCCGGCGGCGATCTCGGCGCACGCCCGGTTCAGCAGCGACTGCGGGTAGTTGCCGCCGTCGTCGGTGGCGATGGTCCGTGCCGGCGCGATGCCGAGCTCGGCCGCCACGAGGGCGCCCGGGTCGCCGTAGCGGTGGGAGAGGATGTGGATGACGGCCAGGGTGTCGACCGCGGCGAGCAGGCGGTCGGTTCCGCTGTCGCGCTGCGCGGCGCGGGCCGCCTCGCCGAGCAGCGCCGTCGGCTCGAGGGCTGCCGCGAGGTCGGTGGTGCGCTGCTCCACCTGGCCCACGGCGACCACGACGGGCGTGCGGGGGTCGAGTGCGGCAGGACCTGGCGACATCGGTTCTCCTCGGCAGATGCGGAGGCGCCAGTCAACGGGGTACCTGACCGGGCGGTCAAGGTCAGGCCTGCGGCAGGGGCCAACTACGATCCGACCATCGACGTCGCCTTCATCTGCACCGGCAACATCTGCCGTTCCCCCATGGCGGAGGGGCTGCTGCGCGCCCAGCTCGCCACCGCGGCACCGGACGTGACTGTGGCCTCGGCGGGCCTGCTGTTCGACGACCGTCCGGCCGAGCGCCACGCGGTGAAGGCCATGGCCCGGCTCGGCCTGGACATCTCCGGGCACACGGCGCAGAAGGTCACCCCGGAGCTGCTCGCCGGTGCATCGGTGATCATCGGGATGGAGCGCCAGCACATCCTCGAGGTCACCAAGCTCGACGAGACCCTCTTCGCCCGGGCGTTCACGCTGCCGGAGCTGGTGCGGTCGGTCGAGGTCATCGGCCCCCGTCCCCCCGGCGTCGACCTGCGGACCTGGGTCGAGCGCGCGGGTTCCATGCGGACGCCCGAGGACTACGTCACCCGTGATCCCTCGTCGGAGATCCCCGACCCCATGGGCGGCTCGGCGCGCACGTTCCGTGCCTGCGCCGACAGCCTGGACCGCCTCCTGGCGACCTTCGTCGGCCTGGCCTGGCCCGAACCCACCCCTCGCGACCCCGCGGTCGCCCCAGCCACCACCGGAGGCATCCATGCGGATCGCGATCGGCGCTGACCACGCCGGGTTCGACCTGAAGTCGCACCTCGTCACCATCTTGACCGGGCTCGACCACACCGTGACCGACCTCGGCACCGACGGCACCGATTCCGTCGACTACCCCGGCTACTGCGCCGCGGTGGGCCGCGCGGTGGTCCGCGGCGACGCCGAGCGCGGCATCGTGCTCGGCGGATCCGGGCAGGGCGAGCAGATCGCCGCCAACAAGGTGGCCGGCGTCCGTGCCGCCCTGTGCAACGACCTCTACACCGCCCGCATGGCCCGAGAGCACAACGACGCCAACGTGCTGTCCATGGGCGGGCGCATCGTGGCGCCGGGCCTGGCGGACGAGATCGTCATCTGCTTCCTCCAGACCGACTACCAGGCCGGCCGCCACCAGCGGCGCGTCGACCAGCTGGGCGAGATCGCGGCGCGGGGTCAAGACGGCCGCGCCCTCGACCGCTACCTCGATTCCCTCATCCCGGGCATCACCGCCCGGGCCGCCGGCACCGCCAAAGGAGCATCCGCATGAGCTGGCCCACCGAACGTGACACCGAACTGTTCTCGATCATCGACGCCGAGCGAGACCGCCAGAACCGCACGGTCCAGCTCATCGCCTCGGAGAACTTCACCTCCCCGGCGGTGATGGAGGCAACGGGGTCCGTCCTCACCAACAAGTACTCCGAGGGCTACCCCGGCAAGCGCTACTACGGCGGCAACGAGATCATCGATCAGGCCGAGGAGCTGGCTCGCGAGCGGGTCAAGGCGCTGTTCGGCGCCGAGCACGCCAACGTCCAGCCCCACTCCGGCGCCAACGCCAACATGGCGGTGTACCTCGGTCTGCTCGACCATGGCGACACCGTGCTGGGCCTGCGCCTGGACCAGGGCGGCCACCTCACGCACGGGTCGCCGGTCAACGCCAGCGGCATCCTCTACAACTTCGTGTCCTACGGCGTGACGCCCTCCGACGAGCGCATCGACTTCGACCAGGTGCGAGACCTGGCGATCGAGCACCGGCCGAAGATCATCGTGGCCGGCGCGACCGCCTACCCGCGGATCATCGACCCGCAGCCGTTCCGCGAGATCGCCGACGAGGTCGGCGCCCTGTTCATGTTCGATGCGGCCCACATCGCCGGCCTCATCGCCGGCGGCGTGCACCCGAACCCGGTGCCCGTGGCCGACATCGTCACCTTCACCACGCACAAGACGCTGCGCGGCCCGCGGGGCGGCTGCATCCTGTCGAAGGCCGAGCACGCCGCTGCCATCGACAAGGCCGTGTTCCCCGGCTCGCAGGGCGGGCCCCTCGACCACGTGATCGCCGCCAAGGCCGTGGCCTTCCGCGAGGCGGCCACGCCCGAGTTCGGGACCTACGCCGCCGAGATCGTGTCCAACGCCGCCGCGCTGGCCGAGGCCCTGGCCGGCCACGGCTTCCGGCTCGTGTCGGGCGGCACCGACAACCACCTCATGCTCGTGGACCTCCGGCCCTTCGACGCCGACCTGTCCGGCAAGAAGGCCCGGCTCATCCTCGACAAGGCGGGCATCAGCCTCAACGAGAACACGGTGCCCGGCGACGAGCGTCCCCCGTACATCACGTCGGGCCTGCGGATCGGGGCCCCGGCGGTGACCACGCAGGGGATGGGTCACCGCGAGATGCGGGAGATCGCCTTCCAGATCCACCGCGTCCTCACGCACCGCGACGACCAGGCGGTGATCGCCGAGACCCGCGACGCCGTGGCCAACCTCTGCTCGAAGTTCGCCCCCTACCCCTCCTGACCCTCCCTGAGGGTCAGACTGGTCGGAGATGCCCACCACACCCGCCTACGTGGCTGCCTTCGTCATCGCGCTCGCGGTGACGTTCGCCATCACGCCGTTGGTCAAGTGGGCGGCGCGGCGCCTCCAGGTGGTGGCGGTCCCGTCGGACCGCTCCGTGCACGAGAAGCCCATGCCGCTGCTCGGCGGCGTGGCCATGCTCATCGGCTTCCTCGCGGCGATGGCCGTGGCGTGGCTGTCGGGCGGGTTCCCGGCGGTGTTCGAGGGGCAGGTGTCCACCATCATCGGCGTCGTCGTGGGCGCGGTGATCCTCTGCGCGGTGGGGACGCTCGACGACGTGCGCGACGTGTCCGCGCCGGCGAAGACGGCGGGCATCGTGCTGGCGGCGTCGGTCATGTACCTGTTCGGCGTCACGATGCTGTACTTCCGGCCGCCGTTCCTGGACTTCTTGTTCGTGGTGGGGCCGGGCCTGGCGCCGCTGATCACGGTGCTGTGGGTGCTCGGCATGGCCAACGCGGTGAACCTGATCGACGGGCTCGACGGCCTGGCCGCAGGCATCGTCGCCATCGGGGCGGGGACCTTCTTCCTGTACGGCCACCACCTCGCCACCGCCGACGTGCAGGTGATCCTGCCGTCGAACCCGAGCCCGCTCATCTGCGTGATCACCGCCGGGATCTGCCTCGGCTTCCTTCCGCACAACTTCAACCCGGCGCGCATCTTCATGGGCGACGGTGGCGCCCTCATGCTCGGCGGGCTGATGGCGGCGTCCACCATCCTCGTGGGCGGGCAGACCAGCCAGCCCTTCTCCGGTCAGGTCTTCTTCTTCTTCGCCCCGCTGTTCATCCCGTTCTTCGTGATGGGCATCCCGATCTTCGACGCGGCCTTCGCGATCGTGCGCCGGGCGCGGAAGCGGGCCTCGCTCGCCGAGGCCGACAAGGACCACCTGCACCACCGGCTCATGCGCCTCGGCCACGGCCAACGACGGTCGGTGCTGATCCTGTGGGCGTGGACGGCGATCCTGTCGGGCTTCGTGCTGTGGCCCGTCTACACCGATCGGGGCAACGCCATCGTCCCGTTCGGCGTGGCCGCCCTCGGGGTCGGTCTGTACACGGTGCTGCACCCCGAGGTGCGCCGCACGCGCACGCGGGCGCACGGGCAGCTCCAGCTCGACCTCGACCTGCCGCCCGAGCCGCCGCCGGAGCCGCCCGCGCCCGTGCACCACGAGCCGCAGGACCACTAGTCTCCGCCGGTCCCGGGCGGCCGAATTTGCGACCGTTGAAACCCGGGCTTAGATTGCGAAAACTTTCACGAGTCGAGCGCGGGGCGAGCGCCCCGCCGGAACGTGGAGAGCGTGGGGACGTGGATCTCAAGGCCCGGCAAGACACCTACAACGGCTTCGGGGACACGCTCGCCCGCGCCTTCGAGCTGGTCGTCACGCCGCTCCTCTTCGCGCTCGTGGGCCATGTCGTCGACCGGGCCCTCGGGGTCAGGTTGGCGTTCGCCCTCGGGCTCGGCGCCCTCGCCGTCATCGGCCAGTTCCTGCGCGCCTACTTCGTCTACGCCGCCACCATGGACGCCGAGCAGGCCCGCGTGCTGAAGCGCGGTCAGGCGTGACCGCCGTGGCCGACGGGACAGACGTGGCCGTGCCCGAGGTCGAGCGACAGCTCGCCCAGGACATGGTTCGCCGCGGCCTGCCCGTGGCGCCGGTCGTCGTGGCCGCCGGCGCCATCGGCTGGGGCCTGCACGGCGCCCTGTCGGCCGGCTAT
>JAOBWH010000187.1 GCA_025463265.1 Ilumatobacteraceae bacterium | reverse complement strand
AGCTCGGTGAGGCGGTAGCCCCGGTCGAGCGTGGCCTGCGACACGGCGTCGAGCTCCGAGCCGAACGAGGCGAAGGCCTCGAGCTCGCGGAACTGGGCGAGGTCGCCCTTGAGCGTGCCCACGGCCGTCTTCATGGCCTTGATCTGGGCGGCGCCACCGACTCGCGACACCGACTGGCCGACGTTGATGGCCGGGCGGTTGCCGGACTTGAACAGATCGTCGTCGAGGAAGACCTGGCCGTCGGTGATCGAGATCACGTTGGTGGGGATGTAGGCCGAGATGTCGCCGGCCTTGGTCTCGATGATCGGCAGCGCGGTCATCGAGCCGGCACCGTTCTCGTCGCTGAGCTTGGCGGCCCGCTCGAGGAGCCGGCTGTGCAGGTAGAACACGTCGCCCGGGTAGGCCTCGCGCCCCGGGGGACGGCGCAGGAGCAGCGACACCGAGCGGTAGGCCTCGGCCTGCTTGGAGAGGTCGTCGTACACCGCGAGGGCGTGCTGGCCGTTCTCCATCCAGTGCTGGCCGATGGCGCAGCCGGTGTAGGGGGCGAGGTACTTGAACGGCGCCGGGTCCGAGGCGGGCGACACGACCACCACCGTGTACTCCATGGCCCCGTAGCTCTCGAGCGTGGCGACGGTCTGGGCGACCGTGGAGGCCTTCTGCCCGATGGCCACGTAGACGCAGTTCACGCCCAGGCCCTTCTGGTTGATGATCGTGTCGATCGCGACGGCGGTCTTGCCCGTCTTGCGGTCGCCGATGATCAGCTCGCGCTGGCCACGCCCGATGGGGGTCATGGCGTCGATGGCCTTGATGCCGGTCTGGAGCGGCTCGTGCACGGGCTTGCGGCCCATGATGCCCGGCGCCTGGACCTCCATGCGGCGGGTGCCCACGTTGGTGAGCGGCCCCTTGCCGTCGACCGGCTCGCCGAGCGTGTTCACCACGCGGCCGAGCAGCCCATCACCGCACGGCACCGAGAGGATCTCCCCCGTGGCCCGCACGACCTGGCCTTCCTCGATGCTGCCCACCTCACCGAGCACCACGGCTCCGATGGACTCTTCGTCGAGGTTGAGCGCGAGACCGATGGTCCCGTCCTCGAACTCGAGCATCTCGTTGACCGCGCAGTCGGGGAGCCCCCCGACCGATGCGATGCCGTCGCCGACCTCGAGCACACGGCCGACCTGGGCGGCCGACATGTCGGGCTTGAAGCCCTCGAGGTTCTTGCGAAGCGCTGCGGTGATGTCTTCGATGTTGATCGTGAGCTCGGCCATGTGCCGTTTCTCCTGTGCCGGGTGGCGGGTGGTCTCGGGGTGTGCCTAGAGGGCGTTCTTGAGCTGTTCGAGGCGGCGGCGGACGGAGCCGTCGATGACGGTGTCTCCGACCTGGGCCACGACGCCGCCCTGGATGGACGGGTCGACGATGACCTTGATCTCGACCTGCTTGCCCGTCGCCTTGCCGAGGGCCTCGGCGAGACGGGACTTCTGGTCTTCGGTGAGGGCGATGGCCGAGCGAACCTCGGCGACTTCCTTGTTCCCCTCCGCAGCGGTCATGGCGAGCAGCTCGTCCACGATCGCCGGGAGCTCCCGGATGCGGCCGTTGGCGACCACGAGCGAGACGAGGCTCACCGTGGTCGGCTGGGCCTTGCCCGAGAGCAGGTCGATGATGATCTGCTGCCGGGTCGCCACGGGGATGTGGGGATCGGCGAGCTTGTCACGCAGCTCGTCGTTCCCCTTCACCACCTGGGCGACCCGGAACAGCTCGTCTTCGACCTCGGAGAGCGGGCCTTCGGTCCGAGCGACCGCGAAGAGTGCCTCGGCGTACGCCGTGGTGCGGTCGTCGGCCATCAGCTGTTCGCTCCCACCTGGTTGATGTACGCCTCCACGAGGGCGGCGTTGGTCTCGGCATCGAGGTTGCGCCCGACGACCTGTTCGGCAGCGCCGATGGCCAGGGCGGTGACCTCACCGCGGAGATCGGCGACGGCCTGGAGCTTCGCAGCTTCGATGTCGGCCGTCGCCTTGGTCTTGAGCTCGTTGATGTCCGCCTCGGCCTTGGCCTGGAGCCCGGAACGCACCTCGTCGGCGGCCTGGCGGGCCTCCTCGATGATGCGAGCCGATTCCGTGCGGGCGTCAGCGAGCTGAGCCTGGTACTCGGTCAAGATGGTCGATGCCTCGGTGCGCTCGGCTTCGGCGGCGTCGAGATCGTCTTTGATCTTGTCGCTGCGGGCGGCCATGCCGGCCTTGATGGCGGGCATGCCCATCTTCCAGAGGAAGCCGAACACGATGAGGAACGCCAGCGTGCCGTACAGAAGCTCGTGCGGTGCCGGGACGAGCGGGTTGGGCGCTTCCTGGCAGTCGTCGAGCGTGCCGCCCTCAGAGAGCAGATGCGCGCACTCCTCGGTGAAGGAGTCCTTGTAGTTGCTCTCGCCTTCGGCACCGGCCGTGTGCGAGAAGCCCACGGTGGCGGCCAGGACGATCGCTCCTGCTACGACGAGCAGTCGGATTCGTTGCATGTGGTCGTCTCCGATCAGGCGCCGGCGAGGAAGAACACCACGAAGCCGATGAGCGCGAGCGCCTCGACGAACGCGATGCCCAGGAACATGGTGGTGCGCACCATGCCGGCCGACTCGGGCTGACGGGCCATGGCCTGGACGGACTGGCCGACCAGGTAGCCGATGCCGATGCCGGGGCCGATGGCGCCGAGACCGTAGGTCAGGGCAGCGACGCCCTTGTTGGTAAGTCCGCTGTCGGCCGCTGCTTGGGCCAGGACGATTGCGCTCATTGGTGAGCCCTTTCTTGGTGCTGCATGGTGCTTGGGTTAGATGGTGAACGGGAAGATCGGGTGACCCGCCGGGTCAGTGCTCGTGGCTGATGGCAGCGTTGATGTACACGCCGGTGAGCAGGGTGAACACGTAGGCCTGGAGGAACGCCACCAGGACCTCGAAGGCGGTGAAGAAGACCAGGGCGAAGAACGGGAGGAGACCGACGACGCTGGCGAGGATGCCGGTGCCCATCAGGGCGCCGGTGAGCACGCCGAAGGTCACGAGGAGGATGTGGCCGGCGAGCATGTTGGCGAAGAGACGGACCGTGTGGCTGAAGGGCTGCACGAGGAACTTCGAGATGAACTCGATCGGCACCACCAGGACGAGCAGGGCCACCGGCACGCCGGGCGGGACGAGGGCGTGCTTGATGTAGCCGAGGCCGTGCTCCTTGAAGCCGGCGCCGTGGTAGATGACGTACGCCAGCAGGGCGAGGAACAGCGGCAGGGCGATGCGGGCCGAGGCGGGCATCTGGATGACCGGAATGATTCCGAAGATGTTCGTGAACCACACGAACAGGAACAGCGCCATGAGGAACGGGGCGTACTTCTTGCCCGGCTCGCCCATGGTGTCCATCACGATGCCGTCCTCGATGAAGTCCACCGCCATCTCACCGATGTTCTGGAGGCCGGTGGGAACCAGGGCCTTCTTGCGACCGGCCAGCCCGAAGATGATGACCACCATCAACAGGGCGAGGACGTAGACGAGGACGACCTTGTTGAACTCGAAGGCGCCGTCGCCGAAGAAGCCGGGCCAGTTGACGATGTGCCCGAGCGGCGGGAACTCAGTTGCAAACACGCTCATTGCTCCTCGGAGGAAGGCTTGAGGCCGGGGAAGGCCAGGGATGCGGAAACGAACTTGGTCTCCCAGAACAGGAGACCCAGGTGGGTCACGATCAGCGTGACGCCGAGCGGCACGGGCGCCACCCACGGCTGGTCGAGGACCAGGAGCACGGCCGCGGTGATGAGCGCCATCCGCACCAGGAACCCGAACAGGCAGACGCCCATCAGGAGGCCGAGGGAGATGCGGGCAGCCCAACCGAGGAGGGCGGCGGCGACCACGAAGTTGATGAGGATGAGGCCGTAGGCGTACGCGACGGACGTCACGCCGGCCCAGCCCCAGCCGATCGCGCCCAGGATCAGGGCGACCGGCAACGCCATGAGGCCGCGCTTCACCAGGTCGCGGGCGACCTGGGCCTCAGGCGCGGGGCCGAGGTCCCGCGTGGCCATCGGCGACGGCTTGGGCCGCACGTTCGTGCTCACGCCGCCTGCTCCGACTCATCGGTCGCGGTGCGGTTCCAGATGGCACCCGCCTCGTGCTTCTGCATCTCCCGGTCGTAGCCGAGGAACAGCTTCACGGTGATCCCGGCGAAGCCGAGCACGGAGAAGACGATGGCGAAGAGCGGGGCCGTGCCGAACAGGTGGTCGACGCCGAAGCCGATGCCGACCATCACCAGGAGCGTGACCGCCAGCTCGAGGCCGCGGCCCATGGCCGTTCCGTATCCGGCGTTGGTCTCGGTGGCGTAGGCATCCCGGTCGTAGGCCTTGGACACGAACTTCTTGCCGAGGAGCGACGCGTTGGCAGCCCGGGCGGCTGCGATTGCGGGGGCTTCGTTGCCCTTGGTGCGTGACGTGGAGTCGCTCATGGAGGTGGGTGCCCAAGCGGAAGGCGCTGCAGTCTCGCAGCTGGCCCTCGTGGCCGCTTGTGAATCGAATCTCAATGTAGGCGGAACCCTGGGAGGCAGCAAATCTGGTGCCGATGGCTCAGGTCGGCGTCGGCTCCGCGGCTTCCGGCGAACCCGCTGCGGGCGAGACGGACGACGCCTCCACCGAGGCCTCCGCCCCATCGTCGCCCACCGGTTCGCCGGCTGCGGCGGCGAGCTGCTGGAGGCGCCGGTGCTCCTCCTCGGCCGCCTCCTGCTGGCGAGCGCGGCGGGTGCCGGGGTGGAAGAAGGTCCAGAGGATCACGGCGAGCAGGGCCACGGCGATGGGCACCAGCCCGTCGCCCTTGCCCGTGTACACGGGGTACAGCACGAACAGCGACAGCAGCCCCGACCAGAGCCAGAGGATGGCCACGCTGCGGCGCTGGCCGTGGCCCAGGCGCATGAGCCGGTGGTGGAGGTGGTCCTTGTCGGCCTCGTTGATCCCGGTCCGGTTGCGGGCCCGGCGGATGATGGCGAACGCGGTGTCGAAGATCGGCACGCCCATCACGAAGAAGGGGATGAACAGCGGGGCGAAGAAGAAGAAGACCTGCCCGGACACCTCGACACTGGTC
>JAOBWH010000100.1 GCA_025463265.1 Ilumatobacteraceae bacterium | reverse complement strand
CGCCAGCCGCCTGCACTACGACTTCCGGCTCGAGGTGGAGGGCGTGCTGGCGAGCTGGGCGGTGCCGAAGGGCCCGACGCTCGACCCGTCCGTGCGGCGCCAGGCGATCCACGTCGAGGACCACCCCATCGAGTACTTCGAGTTCGAGGGCGTGATCCCGAAGGGGGAGTACGGCGGCGGCGACGTGATCGTGTGGGACTGGGGCCGCTGGATCCCCGCCAAGGAGCGGGACGCGGCCCAGGCCATCGCCGAGGGCGAGCTGCACTTCGACCTCGAGGGCGAGAAGCTGCGGGGTCGCTTCGTGCTGGTGCGGACCGAGCGCGGCGGCGGCCGCGGTGGCGGCAAGGAGTCGTGGCTCCTGCTCCACAAGCACGACGAGTTCGCCGTGGAGGGGTGGGACGCCGAGGACCACCCGGCGTCGGTGAAGAGCGGGCGCGACAACGACGATGTCGCCGCCGCCCCCGACGCCCGGTGGCGCTCCGACCGGCCGGCCGGGGACGCCGAGGAGCAGCTGCGGGTGGAGGTCCCGACGTGGGAGGCGCCGACCGAGGAGGAGCTCCTCGCCCTCGACGCCCTCGGCAAGGAGGGGGAGTGGGAGGTGCAGGGGCAGGCGCTGCGGGTCACCAACCTCGACAAGGTGCTCTTCCCCGCCCGCACCGGCGAGGCGCCGGTCACCAAGCGCGACCTGCTGCGCTACGCCGCCCGCATCGGGCCGTGGATCCTCCCGTACCTGTGGGACCGGCCGGTGAACCTCCACCGGTACCCGAACGGGTCGGAGAAGCCCGGGTTCTGGCACAAGGAGGTCCCGAAGCACGCACCGGCGTGGCTGACCCGCTGGCACAACGACGACGCCGACGAGGACGAGACCCAGTGGTACTTCGTCGCCGACTCCGTCCCCGCCGTGGTCTGGCTGGCGAACTACGGGGCGATCGAGCTGAACCCCTGGACCTCGTCCGTCCGGAACAGCCACGAGCCGACGTGGGCCCTCATCGACGTCGATCCGGGCCCCAACACGTCCTGGGACGAGCTGCTGCTGCTGACCCGCCTCTACCGCACGGCCCTCGAGCACCTCGGCGTCGCGGGGCAGCCGAAGGTGACCGGCAAGCGCGGCATCCAGGTCTGGGTGCCGATCGCCTCGGGCCCGACCTTCGACGACACGAGGGGCTGGGTCGAGTCGATCTCCCGGGCCATCGGGCGGACCGTGCCGGAGCTCGTGTCGTGGGAGTGGACGAAGTCCGACCGGAAGGGCCTGGCGCGCCTCGACTACACCCAGAACGCCATCAACAAGACGTTGATCGCGCCGTTCTCCACCCGCCCCTCGGCAGGCGCGCCGGTGTCGGTCCCGATCGAGTGGGACGAGCTCGACGACGACGAGCTGCGCCCGGACCGCTGGACGATCCGCACCGTCTTCGACCGGCTGGAGGAGGCGGGGGACCCCCTGCGACCCCTCGTCGGCATGCAGCAGGTGCTGCCGTCGCTGTGAGGTGGCGAGGCCGTCCCGCCTGGCCCGGCGCCCGAGGGCGCCGGGCCGGAGCGGCTCAGGTGGTGGTGCGGTAGTCGCCGAACTTGCTGTCGCGCTCGGTCAGGGCGCCGGTGAGGCTCTTGCTCTGGATGTTGCCCACGAACTCGGCCATCGCCTTGGTGTGGGTGCCGATGGCGCACAGCTCGGTGCCCTGGCGGATCCCGGTGCGCATGCCCATCACGTCCATCTGGCGGTGGACGACGCGCTTGTTGAGCTGGGTCATCTCCGACGGCAGGGCGGCGATGCGCTCGGCCATCTTCAGCGTCTCCTCCTCGAGCTGCTCGGCCGGGAAGGCGCGGTTCGCCCAGCCCTCACGGGCCGCCTCGATGCCGCTGATGGAGTCGCCCGTGACCATCATCTCCATGGCGCGGCGCATGCCCAGCATCCAGGCGTGGAAGTGCATGTCCGGGACGCCGAAGCGCACGGCCGGGTAGCCCATCTGGGCGTCCTCGGCGATGTAGACGAGGTCGCAGCCGGTGGCCAGCTCGCTGCCGCCGGCCAGGCAGAAGCCGTGCACCTGGGCGATGACCGGCTTGGCCAGGTCCCAGATGCTCATCCACCCCTCGGTCACGTGGCGGGGCCACTGGCCCTCCCCGCCCGGCGTGTAGAAGGGGTACTCGTGACCCTCGTTGCCGCCGCCGAGGTCGTAGCCGGCGGAGAAGGACGGGCCGTTGCCCCGGACGATCTGCACGTGGCAGTCGGGATCCTGGTCGTTGGCGTACAGGGCGCCGAGGATGGCGCCGCGCAGCGGGTGGTTGAGGGCGTTGCGCTTCTCCGGGCGGTTCAGGGTGACGCGCCGGACGTGCGGCGCCGGCTCGTCGACGATGACGTAGCCCCCCCAGTCGTGCGTCAGGGCGTCGATCGCCTCGGAGTACTCGCTGCCGGCTGCGTAGGTCACGTGTGGTCCCCCTCGGATCCGTGGCGGCACCTGCCGCCGTTCCAGGGGGGATCTTGGCAGGCGGCGGTCAGGCCCGCCGCGAGAGGCGCCGGTTGACGGCGGCGAGCGCCGCCCGGGCCACGGCGTCGTCGCGGCCCCGGTCGCGCAC
>JAOBWH010000090.1 GCA_025463265.1 Ilumatobacteraceae bacterium | reverse complement strand
GTAGTGACGGTCTCAGCTACCCAGCGGTCTAATCCTTCTCGTGATTTGCGCAGCCTTGACGAGGCGACGTGGGATTCGCAGGGCCGACATCGACCAGCCCTGCTCGAGCACGAGAGTTGTGCCCGGCGCGCGTCTCGCTTGCTTGCGCCATCTCTCCCCGGTGCCGGACCCGACCCGCCGTGATGGCCACCTCCCGGCGATTGGGGCACTCGTCAGGAGAGCAAATCCGGCCCGACGTCTCTCCGAGTCGGCCGGCTTCTCTCCGGTCGAGAAGCACGGAACGTCTTGGACCATGGTCCGACCGCAGATCAGCCCCACGGACCCCACCACCACCCGACGGCAAGAAGTCAGCCATGACGGCCTGCGCCACCAGCGTCGACCGGCAGGTCACTGGGGCGTCGGCTGGGAACGTGGGTGCGTAGTGTCGGGTAGGTGTCCGAACACGATGATGTGGCCACCACGCAGGCGGTCTACGACGCATCCGCCGACCGGTACGTGGCGTTCGCCGGAACTGAGCTGAGCTCCGCGACCGAGGTCCCCTTCGATCGCTCCATGCTCGAGACGTTCGTCCAGATGGTCGCCTCACGCAGCGACACCCAGGTGGCGGACATCGGATGCGGCCCAGGCCGAGTGGCCGCATTCCTCGCATCTCGTGATCTCGATGTGATCGGGGTGGATGTGTCGACCGAGATGCTCGGCCATGCCCGAAGGGCACACCCCGAGATCACGTTCGAAGAAGGTCGACTCGACCATCTGCCCTTCTCCGACGGATGTCTCGGTGGGGCCGTGTGCTGGTACTCGATCATCCACGCACCCCCGGCGCGGCTCGACGGCATCTTCGCCGAACTCCTCCGCACGCTCCGTCCCGGTGGTCTCTTGCTCCTCGCGTTCCAAGCAGGCCACGGCCAGGCGCTCCACCAAGCCGACGCACACGGAACGGGAAGGGCCCTCACGACCTTCCGACACGCGCTGGGCGACGTGACCAGTCGCCTCGGAATCGCAGGGTTCAGCGTCTACGCAACCGCCCAGCGCCAACCAGAGCTTGCGCACGAGTCCACGACGCAGGCCTTCGTCCTGGCGACCGTCGCCTCGTTCCGTGGGACCGTCACCGACCCACCGCTCTGACAAGCCGGTCGATCGGTCGTCCCGTCGCTCACGGTGGAGGTGCCCGGGTCTCGGTCGTCACGTTGCGAGAAGGCATCGGCTGAGCCTCGTGGGCACGGCGGCGCGAAACCGATCCGGGCCGACTGCGGTTGGACTTGCCCGTGCGGGGGGAGTGGGTGGCCGTGCGAATCGATGTCCAGAACGTTCCGGGCGGCTCGACGAGCCACCCTGCGACCTCATCGGAGGAAACACCGTGACGCGGGTCGGGCTGGTCCTGGGTGCGGGCGGGGTGGTGGGCCAGGCCTTCCACTCCGGGGTTCTGGCCGCGCTCGAACACGATCTGGGATGGGATGCGCGCACGGCTGACGTGATCGTCGGCACCTCGGCCGGGTCGGTCACGGGCGCTGCGCTGCGGATGGGCGTGCCTGGCATGGACCTCGCTGCCGCCAGTGTCGACCTTCCCCCGTCGGAGGAGGGACGGACCTTCCTCGAGGCGCTCGACATGGGTGGCACGGTGTTCCCGCCGTTCGAGCTCCGTCGTCTTCTGCGTCCGTGGCGCCTGCCGTCGCCTCGGCTTATGGCCAGGGTCGCCCGGCGACCGTGGGCGCTGCGGCCATCCGTGGTGGCGATGACCCTGATGCCGCCGGGGTGGGTGGATCTCTCCGCGCAGGCGCTGGCGTTGAGCCCGTTCCTCGGCGACACCTGGCCGGACGGTCTTCGGATCTGTTCGGCCCGGGCCGACACCGGAGCCCGGAACGTGTTCGGGGCGGCCGGCGCGCCGGCTGCGCCGCTCGACCGGGCCGTGATGGCGTCGTGCGCGATTCCTGGCTACTTCCGACCTGTGGAGATCGACGGGGTCGACTACTTCGATGGCGGCGTCCACTCCCCCACGAACGCAGATTGCCTCCGAGGCGAGGACCTCGATCTCGTCATCGTCTCCTCCCCGATGTCCGCTGTCCACGGCCGAGCCTTGAGCCACGATGCAGGCATTCGTTGGTTGGCCCACCGGCGCCTCGAGCGCGAGGTGCAGCGCCTGCGCGCCGGCGGAGCGACGGTCGTCGTGTTCGAGCCGTCGCGCCTCGTGATCACCGCGATGGGTCTCGATGCGATGGCGAGCGACCGCTCAGACCGGGTGATGCGCGCCGCCTTCTTCGCCGCAGGCGCCCAAGCGCTCCGGCCCGCCTGCGCCACCGCGCTCGCCCCGCTGGCACGACGACCCAACCGTCGTACCGCCGTCGCTTCGTAGAAGATCACAGACTCGTTCGACCCGGCGGGCCCTCTTAGCGGAGGCCGCTCGACGGCAGGACGCTGCGAGTCTCCAGCGATCGATGAGCGGCGATCGGGGTCACGGGGTCGACTTGGTCGCATGGGGTCGAGGTCGTGCTCGGGAGCCTTTCACCACCGGCCAGCCGCGAGCCCGCAGTTGTTCGATCACAGCCTTCGGGTTCGTCGCCGTGAAGGAGGTTCGCGGCTCGAAGCCGCTGCGGTAGACCACCCGCACTCGGGCCGAAAGGAGGTGGCGGCTCACGTGAATGGATTCGGTGTTCGCCTTCGTGGCGGCCACCTCGAGCGTGCGGTTCCAGATGCGAAGTTGGGTCTCGTCGAAGTGAAGGTGACCCGGCAACAGCGATGAGGCAGTCCGCCACGCCGATGGCGTCCGAACCGTGCCGTCGAACTGCGCAGGTGGCAGCGGGTCCGGAGGGAGCGGCAAGGCCATCCAGTCGAACGTAGCCCTGCACCTCTCGCTCGGCGGCCCGGATGCGGCGGCAGGGCTCTCGCACATGATCGTCGGAGCGGAGATAGTCAGACCAGACGACATCGTCGTCGCCATGCCATGGCGACGTTCGCCCAGATCGGCTAGCGCGGCCAGCCCGAACGCAGCAGGCACGGGTGCAAGCTTGGCGCACCTCGCTTCGCGCCCTCCCCGCCCCGTGCGCCGTCCCCAGCCGTCGCACCTCTGCGCCAGCACCTACCCTTCCGCCAGGGAACAGGGAGGGTGGGCATGGCAGGTCGTCTGACCTTGACGGGTGCAGCGCGCAGCGGCGCGATCGTGGCAGCAGCGTTCTTCGGTCTCGTGCTCCCCCCGGCAGCCGGCGCCCGGCCCAGCCTGGCCGCAGAAGATCCGGTCACCATCACGGTCGTCGACGACGGTCGAGTCGTGGAGTACGTCAACTGCGACGGGACGACCGTGACGGACATGACCGACGACATCAGGTTCCGGATCGAGCGCGCTGAGGACGGTCCGCCTCTGACGGTCAACATCTCGGTGAGCGATCCCGACATCGTGCTCTCCACGCCCTACACGGGTAGCGGCGTGCCTGATCACATCGACTTCCCCCCGGGAGTCCCGGACGTCACGGTCAACATCTATCTGCCGGAGCGGACGTCCTTCACGATGACCGTCGAACCCGGGGAGGGTTACGAGGTGGGATCGCTCGCGTCGGCGACGGCACACGTCGAAGGCGGGAACGACCAACACGCGTCCTGCCACGACCTCGTCACCGAGACCATCCCCGTTGGCGCAACCCCGAGCCTCGTGCCATTGAGCTCGATGGGCAACGGGGCCTTCGGACCCCTCGACACCTACATCGGCGGTGAGTGGTTCGAGCTCCGAGGCGAGCTCCCACCGGGGGTGATCCAACCCCAAGACGCCGATGCCAGCAACGAGGAGCTGAGCGGCGCCGCCACCACCCCCGGCGTCTACGAGTTCACCACCGCCTACTGCCCGGGCGACGGGTCGTTCTGCGTCCTCGAAGTGCCCTACCGGGTCACCGTCGTCGCCGCCGGATCGGAGCCCACCGAAGCTCCCGCCGCGTCACCCGTCGAGGCGAGCCCGACGTTCACGGGCTGAGACGGCGTACCAAGTGCCACGGGCCCGCCAGCCGCTGTCGTTGATGTGCCGGTCGGCGCGGCATTTGAGCCAGCGTCCTCGGTACCTGCTCATGGCTCTGCGTTCGCACCGGGTTCGAACCTGTCGGGTGGCGCACTGCTCAGTGTCAGGGCCTGCATGAAGTCGGTGACCTCACGCTTGGACCTCAGCTCGTAGGTCGTCACGCGCGAGCCGTGCTGCGAGAGGATCGCTCGTTCTTGCTCCGGTTGCGTGCGGTCCTTTCGCCCGACGCGAACGGCGAGGCCCCATTCATCTCGCAACCTCATCCATCTGGTGTACTCGCACCCTGGCGGGAGCTCCCCCGGCATGCGGAAGCCGCGCCGCAGCGCTCGTGCCGAGCAGACCCACCAGGGCAGGTCCAGCAGCACGACCGTGTCGGCGTGATCGAGTCGAAGGTCGAGCGTCTCGGGATAGTTGCCGTCAGCGATCCAGGAGTCCCCAGCGAGCACCTCGCGCTGCACCTTGCGCCATTCGGTCTCCGACGGCGCGAGCCAGTCTGGCTTCCAGTAGTGGAGGTCCAGGTGGATGACGGGCAGCCCGGTCTTCGATGCGATCGCGAGCGCGAGCGTGCTCTTGCCGGATCCCGCGAGCCCCGTCACGATGACCCGCCGTCCGATCACCGAAGCTCCGCCCACGTCGTCAGCTTCGCAGAGCAGCACGGGCACGCCGCCCGGCCGGCGTCTAGGGATCCTCGTCTCCCGTGCTGACCCAAGCTTGGAGCGCAGCCAGGTACGCGTCGGAGGCTCGGCGCTGCAGCAGGCGGGTCACCGGCGCACCAAGTCGCACGAGCGGAATCCCGGGCCGTGACACCGCGTCGATCTCGAAGACCGTCTTGCCATCGACGTTGCTCACGATGAACGACTCGTACCCCTGCTCGGGATGGTCGGGCAAGGTCGCATACACGAAGCCGAACCGCGTGGGCTCGTCGACCACCGACTCGACCCGACATGCAGCGAGCACCCAGAGGCCGAGTTGTCGGGTCAAGATCGCCACCGTTGAACCCGCAGAGAGACGAGCGTCCGCCGGGTAGACCTCGACACCTGATCCTCGGTGCGCTGCCCACTGCTCGAGGCCGCTGCGTCCTCGAGCGAAGTCCGCTTCCCCCGTGCCGATCACCCGCTTGAAGGTCTCGTGCTGGTAACCCGGCGGCGGCACCGACGCGGGGAGCGCCGTCGGTGTGGAATCCAGTCGGTCTTGCCGGTACCGCTCGACGCGTTCTGCGGTAGGGCGCCGGATCAGGATCACCGGCGGATCCTAGATGCGGCGTCTCGTTCGAAGATCTCCTCAGCCGGTCACGGGTGCGGATTGGGCCTCGACACTTCGCCGTCGGCGGCGGGCGCGACGCCACGCATCTCCAACCAGGAGCATCACGAAGGCAACCCAAGCGACGGCGGCACCGTTCTGCTTGTTGGTCTGCGCCCACCCGCAAAAGGACGCTGGGGCCACGTCATCGCGGAATGCATTGCCACAGCGAGCGATGAGCGCACCGTCCGTCGTTCGAAGCGTTGTGTCTCGGTACATCGCTGCCGTTGCGGAGGCGGGGAGGTAGATGGCCACAGCGACACATGCAACGGTGATCAGTCGGCTCCATCCGTTCGTGACGGTCATCGCGCCCCCAGGTTCCTCTCGCGCACATCGTCGCTCGACCGGCCAGAACCCTCTTCTGTGTAGCAGCAGGTCAAGCGGAGGGATGCACCACCGGTGCCGGTCTGCTGCGACCGCGACCCGGCGATCGAGGTCAAGTGCGACCGGGCCTCGCCGATAGGGTTCAGACGATGACCCCGGGTACGGCGTGTCGGACGAGCCCGGTGCTGCTGATTGTTCTCGTCGCCGCACTGGTCACTTTGGCCGGGTGTGCTGCGGGCACGGCGAGCGACTCGAACCTGCGCCGCTCCGACCCCTCGGAAGGCTCCCCCGCGACGATCGACATCCCCTCTCCACCGAAGTGCGGCGATCTCGACGGCAAGACGGGCGTGATCGAGTCCTTCTGCACCGGCCCCGGCACAGCGACCTTCGACATCGGAGGCCAAGCGGGTTCCATCACCGGCGGCGAATGCCGCGAACAGGGCGGTTACTGGCTCTTCAACGCAGGTACGATGAGAAGCTCCGAGTACAAGGGGATGTTGCCGGACTACGTCGAGGTGGCTCTGGCTGCCGACAACGGAAAGGTCGCGAGCAACACGGTGACCGCCTCCATCACCACCGGGGGCAGGGATTACAGCATTCGCAACGCAGTAGGCACCCACGACGCCGACACCACCCTGCTCACCGGCTCCACCCAGGAGGGTGGCGAGCCGGTCACGGTCCATCTCCGTTGCTGAGGCAGGTCGTCACGCTCGAGCGCCGACAGGCCGTCGGGGTCAGCGCTGCGAACCCGGCCCACGGTCGTCGGCCATCCGATTGGCCAACGTCGAGTCGCTGATCGCCAACGACCGGGCGATCGCCGGTCAGGCGGTCACGGTGCGACGCGAGCGGCGTAGCCGGGCTTGGCGAGGATCTGGCGCGCGACCTCGCCGTGGAACTGCTCGGGCGCAAGGACCATCCACGCTTCGCGCTCGGCTGCGGTGGGAACCCGATCGAGCATGAGGTACGTGGTCGCCAGCGGCTCGACCCCGGGCGCCATCCGCCGCTTCCCCTCGCTCGACTCGGAGAACTGGAGGACCACCCGGCCCCGGTCGTCGCGGCGGGTGTCGAGGCGCTTGGTCCAGTAGGCCAGCCCCTTGGGGTCGGCCGCCCGCCCGAAGACGTTCTGGTACAGCTTGGCCACGAACTGGCGGTTGGACAGCTGGCCGTAGCGGTTGACGAACTCGCTCGACCGGGCGAAGCGCTCGGAGATCTGACCGAACGTCAGCTCGCCGTTGCGCGCCCGGTCCGACCAGTAGGCGAGGCCGCCCCGATCGGCGTCGCGCAGGAAGTAGGCGCGGTAGAGCCGGGCGGTGGGCTCGACGTCCTGGTGGGCGCGACCCAAGTCGAGGAGCAGGTCGAGCAGCTCGGTCGGGGTCAGGCCGCCGGCGACGATCTCCTTGGCCGCCTCGGACTTCGGCGGCACGGGGTTCGAACCGTCCAGCAGGTCGCGGTACTGACGCTCGACGAACGCCGAGGTCGAAAGGAAGGGGAGCACCGTCGGCTTCGGAGGCGTGCTCAGGCCGGTGCCGGTGGGGTTCTCCGCGGCGACGGTGAACCGCAGCAGCTCGCCCGCCGGCAACCCGGTCACCTGACCGGTGATGCGCCGGTCGGAGCCAGGGATGGCGTCGGTGACCTTCTCGGTAACCACGTTCCCGTCGACGTCGCGGACCGTGACGCGGTACGACAGCGGTGCGGTGGCGGCGGGCTGGATCGGGCAGGACAGGAACGACACGTCGGCCGACGACGAGGTCGAAGCCGTGAACGCAAGATCGGTCGGCACGCAGGTGGGGTTCGCCGCCGGCTCGGGGAGCAGCTCCAGGGTCACCTCGGACGCCGGCGACCCGCCGCCACCGCTGAACAGGCAGCAGGCGTGCTGGTCGGCGATCGCCACCCGGCCGTCGGCGGTGGGCCGGAGCTCGGTGATCATGCGTGAGCTCCCGAGCTCGTACCCGCCGGCCCACGACGGTCGGACGTAGGCGACCGGCCCTCCCCCTGTTGCGTCGAACGGCTGGACCAGCACCACCCCGCGGAGCGGCGAGTTCGGCACCTGGTTTCCGTACCCGCCGACCCAGACCGTGCCGCTCGCGTCGATGAGCGCCGTGGTCGGGGAGATCAGCAGGCCGCGCGGGTCGTGGGGCAGCGCGCCGACCGCCCACTCGATGTCGCCGGTGCTGTCGCGGCGCTGGACGACGAGACCTTCGCTTCCTCGAGCGCAGGTGGTGGCGAACGAGTCGTCCACCGCCGAGCGACCGACCCGGGTGAGCGTGGACTCAACGGGGCAGGAGGGGTCGAGGTCGAGGTCGGCCGGTGCGCCGGCGGGCTTGCGAACGACGTGGCGGTCGGCGGTGACGGCGAGCAGCCGTCCGCTGTGGTCGACGGTGGCCTGGAGGAGCGGAGTCGAGGGAGCGTCGCGGTCGGTGCCGTCAGGCGCTCGCCACTCCTGCACACCGTTGGGCAGGCGGGCGATGAAGGAGCCGTCGGGCAACGGTTCGTCCGGTGTCGCCGTGCCGGTGACGAACGCCGGAGACCCGACCGGTGCTCCGTCGAGCGTGTACTGGGTGAACCAGCGGTCGCAGGCGAAGTACTGGCGGTTGCACGCAGCGTCGGTGAACGTGACGGACAAGACGCCCGTCTCGTCGATGGCCACCACGGGGTCACGTTCGAGTCCCTCGGCAGGAGGGGTGAGGTCGAGCACGCGCATCCCGACGACGTCGGGCATGCTCTCGAACGTGCCCCACGTGGGGTCGGGGGCGCCGTCGGAATCGTTTCGGGCCACGACGAGCTGAGCGTCGCCGGCGCCGGTGCTGGTCCGAGGCGCGGCGCTGGCGACGAGGTACTGGCGGCCAAGGTCGTCGACCCAGGTGACCGGCGGCGTCATCTGCTCCATCGACCAGGTGGGGATCGTGGTCGCACCCCCAGCGGTTGGCCGGGCGAGGACGACGAGCCCGCCGAGCAGCGCGACCGCCATGACACCGTGCCGCCACCGGACACCAGCACTTCGGTGCGCTGCACCGGTCATCCCTGAACGGTGCATCGCTCCCCCTTCGCCGGGCGCCCATGGTAGCGACCGACCGGGCGATCCGCCGCCCACCGCCGCCACGATCCGCCGCAGCAGCCTCGACGGCTGCCCGAAGCAAACGGATCTCGGTGGGCCTTGAGGGAATCGCAGCCGGTTCCTAGCCCATGCGGATGCTGGCGGGGACGGCGCAGGGGTCGCCCCAGGACGCGTCCGGGGAGGTGGTGCAGCCGGTGGTGACCGTCACGGGCAGGGCGCTCGAGCGGGACAGGACGCCGTCCCCGGACTCGCTGCCCGCACGATCGCCGACCGCCCTCCCGCAAGCCCGCGCACACGATGGCGCGATGCCGATCACCCCGATCGGCGCCGCTGGTCTACCACCATCCGCACACCCCTCGCCCAGCCCTGCGTGCGCCGGCCACTTCGCCACCGGACCCAGACGAACCGTTCGCAGGGCAGTCGAAGCGCCCACCCGGCGCGGGGAAGCCGTGTGCGGTCTGGCGTGTTTGACTTTCGAGGTGCGATTCGTGGTGGTGAACGGCCCCCCAGGCTCGGGCAAGTCGACCCTGGCAGCGCCCCTCGTGCGGGTGTTGGGACTGCCCTGCATCGCCAAGGACACCATCAAAGAAGCGCTCGGCGATGCGCTCGACATCGGCGGCGAGCAGTGGACCACGGTGCTCTCGAAGGCGAGCTTCGAGGTGCTCTGGGCGGTTGCCGATCGGTGCCCCGAGGCCGTCCTGGAAGGCAACTTCTACCCAGGCTCCGCGGAACGTCTCCGGTCCCTCGACCAGCACGCGGTCGAGATCTTCTGCCGCTGCCCGATCGAGTTGTGTCGGGCCCGGTTCGCCGAGCGACTCCGCCGCGAAGAACGCCACCGGGTCCACCCACCCGTCGTGCCCCCCGAGGGAGTTCTTCGAGACGTTCGCCCAACCGATGGCCGTCGGCCCGGTACTCGAGGTCCAGACCGATCGCGACGTGGACATCGACGCGATCGTCGAGTGGATCAACAGCAACCGATGATCAGCCCTCGAGCGAAGTCGAGCCCGGTATCAGCACACCGCCCCCGCAGAGCCGCCGGTCCAAGGTCCGTTCGACCGACCTCGGCTTCCTCTTCCCCCGGCAAGCCCCAAGCCCGCTGTGATGTCCGAGATCACGGGCAGGGCATGAAAATGCTGGGCCATGAGGGCCTGACTAAAGGTGGTAGCGGCCACAGTCGCGAGCGCGAACCAGCGCATCAGGAAGGCCGGCCTCGCCGGTCCGAGGACAGCGCCTAACTGAAGTCGGTGGCCTGAAGGAGTTGAACGATGTCCGGCTCGTCCGACAGGTCAAGCGGATGAAGCTCCTTCGCTTGGCCTTTCTGGGTGAGCAGGAGCTCCGTGGCCGTGTCGTTGAGTATTCGCGATGCGTCGGTGGACCAGATCACGCCGTCGAGATCTGCTCTGGCCCATCGGCCGGCGATCAGACATACGAGGTCAGGCTTGCCGTATGAGTCCGGGCCGTCATCGCGGAGGGCAGCGACACGGGCCGACATGATGGCCGGGGCAACCGCAAACGCCTCCTTCAAGGTGACGAGCAAGCAACCAGCGACGAACTCCTTGTAGATCGCTACCCGATCGCGCTTGGCCATCTTCTTGAGCGACAGGTTGCCAGCGTCCGTCACCGACGGCACCCGCTCAGGAACGATGTCGAGCGATGGCACCACGGCAACGAGCACGACCTCGTCGCCGTTCACGCCGATGGCTGCCGCTGGTACCTCGTTGTCCTCGAACGCTTCCTCAAGAAGACTCAGGACGGATTCAGGATCGTTGTCCTTGACCTGGCTCCACCAACGATCGGCATCGGCCTGGCGCTCCTGGGTGACGGCGTTCGCTTCGAACACCGCCTGCCCATGGGCGACGGCGGCGCTTTCAACCGCCCCTGCCTTCGCCGCCCGACGGTCGGCAAACTGAAAGAAGCCGACGCCCTCGAGCGCGACAGCACGGTGCTCTGCCTCGAACTGCTCAAGCGGAGGCGGTGCAACCGGCTCGACGATTGGGGCCGTGGAAGGATCAAACGGGGCGTGGTGCAGCGATGTAAGCCCGGCGATGGCGTCAGCCAACTCCGAAGCCTCCTGCTGCTTCTGCGCCTTGACCATCTGCCGCTGCTGGGCGGCGATCGACGTCCGGCTCGGTCCGGGGCCGCCGACCGCTGACCTGCGACGGCCACCGCCTCCGACGGAGGTGTAGTAGCTGACGGGGCCAGCACCAGTGGAGACGCCGGTGCGGCCAGAGCCCACGTGCACCCGGGCTGCGCGCGGGCCGACCGATGCCCGAACTCCCCTGCTTGAGGCCCGCACCCGCACCCCAGGCGCCACCCTGAACGAGAATCCCATAGAGCCGCCACCGTAACCCTCGGGCCGTCAGAGCGCGTCGCCCGCGAGCCGAGGAAGAAGCAAGGGCAGACCGTGAGACTCACATGCCCTGTCCGCCACCGAAAGCGTGGCGGCATCGGCAAGCCGGCGACAGTTAGCGCGCCCCACAGCGTCAGGCGGGACGCCTCGTCGGTCTCAGGTGCCACGGGGGTGTACCCTCCTGGCGTCGTCACTGGGAGGGAAACGATGCGAGTTGTACTCGGAATCACTGCAGCTCTGGCTGCAGCCGTGCTGACAGTCGCGCCTGCGAGCGCACAGGCAGACACGAAGAACTGTGGAGACTTCGCTAGCCAGGCAGCCGCCCAGGCGTACTTCGACGCAGATCCTTCCGATCCGAGCGGCCTTGATGGCGACGGGGACCGGTATGCCTGCGAATCGACCTTCGGTGAACCGTCTGCCACGCCGGGCGACACAGTGCCGACGCAGGATGCGGGTACACCCTCGGGGGGAGTGGACACCGGGTTCGGCGGGTTGTCCGGCGGGGACGACTCCTCCCCAGCAGTTCCGTTAGCCGTTGGAATAGCCGCCGCAGCGATCGCAGGGGCATGGACCCGTCTCCGTCGACGTTCCGTCCTCCCCCGGTAACCAAGCCGCCTTTCCCCTGGCGTCGGCACCGACGAAACCTCACAACCATTGTGGTCGTAGGGGTGATGGCCGCTGGCCTCACCTGGGGGATGCAGCAGTTCTTCGGCTGGCTTGGGGGCTTTCCTCGCGACGCTTCCGAGGACGTTGCGGCTACACCGGAACCTGTACCGGCGCCTGCGTCGGTGCTTGAGCGCAGTGATCCGACCCGCATCGTCATCCCCGAAATCGAGGTTGATGCTCCGATGGTGCCGCTGGCGTTGGACGGAGACGGGCGTTTGGAAGCTCCCCGGGGCACGAGTGAGGTCGGCTGGTTTAGGGACGGTCCCGAGCCAGGAGAGGTCGGCGCAGCGGTCGTGGCGGGCCATTTGGATTCTAGAGATGGAGGGGCGGTTTTCGCTCGCCTGTCCGAGGTCAGGCCAGGAACCCGGGTTGAGTTCAGTTCAGCGTCCGGGATCACGGCCTTTGAGGTGACGCGTGTTGAGCAGTATCCCAAGTCGGAAATCCCCAACGAGATCGTCTACGGCCACCCCGACCGTCCGGAACTGAGACTGATCACCTGCGGAGGGACCTTTGACGAGGGAATCCGGCACTACCGAGACAACCTCGTCGTCTACGCAACGCTGATCGGTCCTACTTGATAGGTCAGTGCACCGTTGGCACGCCCAGGTTGCCGCAACATGAGAGTCAGCCACCGTTGTCGCCGCCATCGTCACCCGGTCCACCCTCATCATCCTCGGGTTCCTCGCCCTCTTCGTCTGCCTGATCGAAGGGGAAGCCCGGATACAGAAGGCGCTCGAGGTGCACATCGCCGCAGGCTTGGGCTGCAACTTCGGCTCAGGGTCGGCCTTTCGGGCCCGAAGCGAAACCGACCAGCGGACGAATCCGCTGGTCAGGGGTCGGGGCTGTGGTGGGCCATGAGGGAATCGAACCCCCGACCTCCTGCGCGTCATGCGTTCCGAGCGGGTCTGCGGAGGACTGCCGAGTCGTTGAGCAGCAGGTCTCGGTGCCGACGGCACTACGAGCACCGGTCGCGGTTGGTCGTCGGCGGCGACGTGCGATCTCCGGACCGGTCTGGTATCGGTCTCGTCCGCCTCAGTGCCGGTCCTCGATGGCCTCTGCTTGCTACGTCTGACGTGCGGGGAAGGTCACCGCTACGGTCGTTCCGTTCCCGGGTGTGCTCGTGAGCGCAGCGGTGCCGTGGTGAGCAGCGACTGCGTCATGAACGATCGAGAGTCCGAGCCCGGATCCGCCTGTGTGCCGGGTGCGAGCTGCGTCAGCCCGGTAGAACCGCTCGAAGGCCCGGGCTGCTGCTTCTTCGGACATCCCTGGGCCCTCGTCGGCGATCTCAAGCGAGACCTGATCGGCGGCACCTCGCACCCGGACGTGGACGGGGTCGCTCGGCGAGGTGTGAACCCGTGCGTTTCCGAGCAGGTTTGAGAGCACCTGGCGCAGCTGGTGTTCGTCGCCCAAGACCGATGTCGAGCCCGTCACGTCGAGGTCGATGCGACGCGATGGTTCCACGGCTCGAGCGTCACAGACTGCATCAGATGCCAGAGTGCCGAGATCGACGGGCTCGAGGTGCAGTGAGCGTCCCTGATCGAGGCGGGCCAGGGTGAGGAGGTCGTTCACGAGGGTCCCCATCCGGATCGCTTCTTGTTCGGTTCGGCGCATGGCTTCGGATACCTGGTGGTCGTCGGTGAGGCCGCCAAGCCGGTGCAGTTCGGCGTAGCCGCGGATGGTGGCGACCGGGGTTCGAAGCTCGTGGGAGGCGTCGGCGACGAACTGCCGGAGGCGGTCTTGCGCTCGACCACGGGTGGCGAACGCCTCCTCGATGTTGGCGAGCATGTGGTTCAACGCCACACCCAGGTCACCGGCTTCGGTGCCGGGCTGCGACTCGGGGACGCGCTGGGACAGGTCGCCCTGCCCGATCGCCGTAGCAGCTGCGGTCATCCGACGGAGGGGACGCACGCCGAGGTGCAACACCCAGAAGGTGACCAGGCCAAGCGCGGCAAGCAGGGCGATCGACGCCAGGGCTTCGACCTTCACGAGCCGGGCCATCGTGTCGTCCACATCTTCCAGCGGGAGTGCATAGATGTTCAGCACAGATCCGTTGTCATCGGAGGTGACCACGGCCCGGTAGCGCAGGCCCGAGTTCGTCGAGCTCACGGTGAACGGGCCCAGGCCGGCTTGCGCTGTCGCCGAGTCCACGGTGAGCTTGGGAGATCCGGGGTCAGATTCGGTGGTGTCGGGTTCAGAGACCGTGCGCAAGGTCCCAGTCGCCACGTCGAGCTCTGCTGCGTAGAACGAGCTAGGGCCGTCAGTGGTGTCACCAGAAGGTCCGTTGCCTCGACCGTCACGGTCGAAACCTCCGCTCAGCTGGCCTTCGGACCGGTCGAGCTGGTTGTCCACCTGTTGCACGAGGTTGCCTTCGGTGGCGCGGGTGATGGTCACTGCCACTCCGATCAGGACGACGGCCACCAGAGCCATGCCGAGCAGGAGACGCGCACGGAGAGACACGGGAGCTCAGCTGCGCGCTTCGCGCAGGCTGTACCCGACCCCGCGCACCGTGTGGATCAGGCGTTCGCCAGTGCGGTCCAGCTTGCGGCGCAGGTAGCCGATGTAGGTCTCGACCACACTCTGGCTCTTGGACACGACGCGCCCCTGGTTGATCATGAGGTAGCGAAGGAGCTTGTACTCGGTCGGCGAGAGCGAGACCTCTGCCCGGGCCTTGGTCACCAGGTGAGCCTCATCATCGAGCTCGAGATCCGCGCACGAGAGGACGGCACCGTCACGGGCGCTTCCACTTCGCCGAAGCACGGCATGGACCCGCGCCACGAGCTCATCGAGGCTGAAAGGCTTCACGAGGTAGTCATCTCCTCCCATGGTCAGACCGCGCACCTTGTCCTCGGTTGCGTCCCGAGCGGTCAAGAAGAGGACCGGCGTGCGGCAGCCGTCACGACGCAGCCGTTGGCAGACGTCGAAACCGTCGAGGTCCGGCAGCATCACATCGAGAACGACGAGGTCCGGGGAGACTTCGTCAACTGCAGAGAGCGCCTCTCGCCCCGACGCAACGGGATGGACCTCGAAGCCGCTGTGTCGCAGCGCCGCCTCGAGCATGGTTCTCAGGTTGTCCTCGTCGTCGACGAGCAGCAGTCGTTCTCCGGTCATGGCTTCATGGTGGAAGCCGATCCTGGGAGCGCCCTGTGCTCCGGCTGGGGATCCGCAACGAACCGTCCGGGAACTGAGCACCTTCTCGAGAAGGAAAGACGTCGGGCCCCTTGCAGCCGTCTCAATAGCAGCAGCCCCTTGTCCCGGCCCCCTGGCTGTGGACGTGTCCGGTGCGGAGACACGGCTGTACCCGGCGCGTCATCTGAGGCCGGGGGTCGACGTTCAGTTGACCGTCAACTCAGCGGCCACCTTCAAGGCCCTCTCAAGTTCGCTCGCCATGGTGATCGCTACCGAACCAAACAAGGAGCAATCATCCCAATGAACCCCATCCGCAAAGCCATCGTCGGCTCCGTCCTCGTCGTCGGGACCCTAGGAGGCGGAGCCATCGGCGCCGCCCTCACCACCGGTGCCGCGTCCGCCACCGCCGCCACCACTGCGGCAGCACCCGCCACCGACACCCCGCACACCGCGAACGGCATCACCGAGACGGCCCTCACCGGCACCAACAAGACCAAGGCCGAGGCCGCCGCCCTCAAGGCCGTCCCCGGCGCCACCGTCGTCCGGTCCGAGACCGATGCCGAAGGCGCAGCCTTCGAGGTCCACCTCAAGAAGGCCGACGGCTCCGCCGTCACCGTCAAGCTCGACGCCAACTTCGCCGTCACCGCCACCGAAGAGGGACACGGACCGGGCAAGGGCGGCGGCCACGGCCCGCACACCGCGAACGGCATCACCGAGACGGCCCTCACCGGCACCAACAAGACCAAGGCTGAGGCCGCCGCCGTCAAGGCCGTCCCCGGCGCCACCGTCGTCCGGTCCGAGACCGATGCCGAAGGCGCAGCCTTCGAGGTCCACCTCAAGAAGGCCGACGGCTCCGCCGTCACCGTCAAGCTCGACGCCAGCTTCAAGGTGACCGCCACCGAGGCCGGCCGCAACTGAACCCGACCCACCAGCACCAACCAACCCCCCTCAAGCAACGTGCCGCCGGTTCCCGGCGGCACGTTCGCGTCCACAACCACTCGCGGCCGGACACAATCTCGCAGTACCGGCCCAGGTGTCTCTCGCAGACTCTGCTCATGCTCGCCGGTCTTTCTAAGGAAGCTCCGAGGGGCGGTTCCTAGGTTCCAAGGCATGGAACCGCCCTCTCTTCCCCGCTTCGAAGCCACCCAGCGCCGCGACTTCCTCAAGCGTGCCGCCATGATCGGCGCCCTCGCACTCGTACCCGGGTTGGCGGCCTGCAGCACAGGCGATGACAAGACCACCTTCACGGACTCATCAACGACCACATCTGATGGGTCGACCTCAACCACAACCGCCTCGAGCGACGCCACGACATCGACTGCCGGGTCGGCCACGAGCGATGGAGCCCTCCCCGACGGAGCTGCACTCGCCATCGGGTTCACGTGGGCTGCGGCGAGCGGCGCCGGTCCGGGCCGCAACCCGTACGTAGCGGTCTGGGTCGAGACGCCTGACGGTGCCCTGGTCGCCAACGTCGGCGTCTGGTACGACCCGCCGAAGGGCGACCGGTGGATCAACAACCTGGCCAGCTGGTCCAGCGCAGTCACCAGCACCAGCGCCGACTACCTCAAGACCACCACCGGCGCTACCCGAGCCGCCGGCACCTACTCCCTGTCGTGGGACGGCACCGACGCCTCCGGGGCCCGCGCCGGCCAAGGCGACTACGTCGTGTTCATCGAAGCGGCGCAGGAACACGGCACGCACAGCCTCACCAGCGCACCCATCACCCTGGGGACAGCGGGAGCGACCACCGCCCTGGCCGGTGACGGCGACCTGTCGGCGGCCACCGCCACCTACACGCCATGAGCGCGGTCACCGACACGCTCACCGAGGCCGATGCCGAAGGCGCGGGCGAGGCCGAGGCCCCCAGCCCCCGTCGGTCCCGATCGCGTTCGGCGAGCACACAGAAGTGGTCCCGTCTGGTCCACACCTACGCCAGCATGATCGCCCTGCTCCTGGTCCTGTTCTTCGGGATCACCGGGATCACCCTCAACCACCCGGACTGGACGTTCGGCCAGAAGCCCACCTCGACCTCGAAGTCCGGCACCATGACCTTCACGGTCGCCCCGGACGGGACCGTCGACTACCTGAAGGTCTCCGAGTACTTCCGCGACACGTACAACGTCACCGCCGACGTGAGCGACTACGCGACGACCGGAACCCAAGGATCGATCTCGTACCGGTCACCCGGCTACGCCGCCGATGCCACCTTCGACACCGACACCGGCGAGTACCGCATCACCATCGAGCAGGAGGGCTTCATCGGGGTGATGAACGAGCTCCACAAGGGCCGCGACGCCGACGACTCGTGGAAGTGGGCCATCGACGCGTCCGGCGCCGTGCTCGTCTTGATCGCCCTCTCGGGACTGCTCCTCCAGCTCTTTTTGAAGCGCCGCCGCCGCAGCGCCCTCATCGTCGCCCTCACGGGCGCTGCCGTCGCCATCGCACTCATCCTCCTGACGCTGTGAACGGGCAGCCCACCGCCCAGGGGTGGACGCTCGTCGCCGGCTACCAGCCGGTCATGGGCACCCACCTCGAGCTGCAGATCACGGCGAGCACCGAACGTGAAGCGCGCTCGGCAGAGGCCGCCGCGGTTGCGGAAGCAACCCGGCTCGAAGGCCTGTTCACCGTGTTCGACCCGGCCAGCAACCTGTGCCGGTGGCGCAACGGGACCGTCGGTGCCACCCCCGAACTGCAAGACCTCCTCGGCCTGGCCGCCCGCTGGCAGACGGCCACAGGGGGCGCCTTCAACCCCATGTCGGGCATCCTCACCCAACGATGGATGCGAGCCGTCCACGAGGGGACCGTGCCTTCGCCAGAGGAGCTCGCCGACCTCGTAGCCGCGATCGCACAGCCGCCCTTTGCCGTAAGGAACGGCGTGGTCGTCCGCACGGCGAGCTGCGCCATGCTCGACCTCAACGCCATCGCAAAGGGCCACGTGGTCGACCTGGTCGCGCAGCACGTGCTCGCCAACCACGACGTGTCGCGGCTCGTCATCAACGCTGGCGGCGATCTCGTGCACCGCGGCGCCGGCGCCGTCGGTGTGGCCGTGGAGGACCCGTACCACCCGTACGACAACGCGCCCCCCATCGCCGACCTGGTCCTCTCTGATGCTGCCGTTGCGACCAGCGGCCGATCTCGGCGGTGGTTCGAGGTCGACTGCCACCGGTACTCCCGGGTCCTCGATCCGCGGACCGGCAGCCCGGTGTCCCACACCGCGTCGGCAACGGTCGTCGCGCCAACAGCTGCTACCGCCGACGTGCTGGCCACCGCAGCGTCGGTCCTCTCGCCAGACGAGACGCTCACGCTGCTCGCACGAGTCGACCTCCACCCGCACACGGCATCGTGCCTGGTGATCGATGACCGCGGACGCCAACACCCGAGCGAAGGGTGGCCTGCATCGGACACGGCACAGCGGACCACCAGCCCGCACAGCGCGTCCGTCGCTTCACCGGCCAGCCAACCGGCTGGTCGGTCCGCACGACCAACAGAGGACTCACTCGCATGACTCCGCCCGATGACATCGTCGCCCCGAGCCTCCGTGGCCAACCCACCGGACCCGATTCGGACGGTCTGGCGCGTCGCCGCTTCTTGCGCCTGGCCGGAGGCGCCGTGATCGGTGGCGTTGCGGTCTCGGTCTTCAACGCCTGCTCGAGCTCCGGCCAAACCTCGACGTCGGGAAGCACGAAGGCCGTCGCCATCGACGGAACGCTGACGGTCCCCGCTCTGCTCGTGCCCGAGACGCAAGACGGCCAGAAGGTCTTCCGGCTGGCACTTCAGCGAGGCGAGTCGACCTTCCTCCCGAACCAGACCACCACCACGTACGGGTTCAACGGCGACTACCTCGGTCCCACGTTGCGGGCGAAGAATGGAGACCGCGTGCTGATCCACGTCACGAACCACCTCGGCGAGAACACGACCGTCCACTGGCACGGCATGCACCTCCCCGCCGCGATGGACGGTGGTCCGATGCAGACCGTCGCCGACGCCGCCACCTGGAGCCCGCACTTCACCATCCAGCAGCCGGCCGCAACCCTCTGGTACCACCCGCACCTCATGGGTGAGACGCTGCAACAAGTCGGGATGGGCCTCGCCGGCCTGTTCATCCTCGACGACAGCGAACCAGCACCGGACGGACTCCCCAGCACCTACGGCGTCGACGACCTGCCACTGATTCTCCAGGCCCAGACCTTCGGCGCCGATGGCCAGTTCGTCCTGAACGGCCAAGGCCGCGGAGGCCGGGGAGGTGGGGGCGGAGGTCAAGGGACGACGCTGGTCAACGGAGAAGTCTCCCCCGCGATCAACACCTCCGAACCCCGGCTGCGCCTCCGGTTGCTCAACGCATCGAGCGAAGAGATCTACAACCTCGGTCTCGCAGGAGGCCAGACCTTCCACCAGGTCGCCAGCGACGGCGGCCTCCTGTCGGCCCCGGTACCGCTCACGACCCTCCAGCTCGCACCGGCCGAACGGGCCGAGGTCGTCGTCGACGTCGATCCGTCCGGACCCACCGTGCTGCAGAGCATCGGCGGCAACGGCGGCGGCCGGGGCGGGGGGAACAATGCTCCGACGGGTGCGCTGCTGACCGTCAACCCGACCAACCAGTCGTCCGCTCCGGCAGCTCTGCCCGCATCGTTGGCGACGATCGAGCCCCTGTCTCCCGAGTCAGCGACTCAGACCCGCGACTTCGTCCTCGGAGGCAACGACCAAGATCCGACGATCAACGGCCAAGCCATGACGACCATGGCGGACCTGATGGACATGTCCAACGTCATCCAGGTCAAGTTGGGTGCGACCGAGATCTGGAACCTGATCAACCGAAGCAACGACACCCACGCGTTCCACGTTCACGACATCCAGTTCCAGGTCCTGCAACGAGACGGCACGGCGCCCGCGGCCAACGAGAGCGGCCTGAAGGACACCGTCGTGGTGCGCCCCGCGGAGACGGTGCAACTGATCATGCGGTTCACCGACTTCGCAGATCCGGACACCCCGTACATGTACCACTGCCACCTGCTCAACCACGAAGACAACGGCATGATGGGGCAGTTCGTGGTCGTGTGACATCGGAGACCGCCGGCCCCGAACGGGGTTGCCAGCGAGTTGTGATGCTCCTCTCCGAGCCCTCCAATGTGCGTCCGGTTGAGTGGTCAGTGCCCAAACCCCACACAACCAGGAGCATCTCCTCATGAGCAACCCCTTGACGAAGTACATCGCTGCATCGGCCCTCGCCGGTGCCCTGGCCTTCGGTGGTTTCACCATCGCCGGAGCCCAGGACAGCGGCAGCACGACGACGCCGACCACGACGACCGAGCAGCCGAGCACGGCCCCGACCGACCAGGCCGAGCACTGCAAGGACAAGGCCGGCGACGCCGGCACCGCAGCCGACAGCAGCACCACCCCGGCCCCGAGCACGTCGAGCTCGACCGGGTCGTCCAACATCACCAACACCTGAGGTCGTCGCCACCCTGACGACC
>JAOBWH010000087.1 GCA_025463265.1 Ilumatobacteraceae bacterium | reverse complement strand
GCCCCGGTCGAAGTCGGCCTTGCGCTCGTCGATCACCAGCCCGAGCTGCAGGCCGCGCGCCATGCGGGTCCGATCTTCGGGGGTGGCGGCGTCGGCCTGCGCCAGCAGGCGGTCCAGGGCCGCCATGCCGGCGATCTCCTCGATCAGGTTGCCGGTGGCCCGGGTGACCACGAGGGGCTCGCCGACGGGCCGGCAGCCCTGCGAGACCAGCGCCGTCACGCCCACCCCGTCCGGCAGGAGCAGACCGACCGCCCCGTCCGGGTACACCGTGCCGTCGGCCACCAGGCGGTTGCCGCCCGGGCCCCTCGCCGACGACGCCAGCCCACCGACCACCGTGAGCCCGGGCCGCCGTCGGCCGAGGTCCTCCACGAACGCCTCGACCGGGAACGAGAACGGGTCGGCGAGCAGCACCAGGGTCGAGCCGTCGAACGTGGCGCCGCCCGAAGCCTCGACGCACCAGCCGTCGTCATCTCGCTGGGCCTGGACCCGCACGGCACGGGTGCCGGCCGGTGAGGTGAAGCGGCGCTTCGGACCGAACCGCATGGCGAACAGCGAGATGGCCGCCTCGCCCTCCACCTCGCGGCCGCCCCCCACGACCGACGCCGCGCTGGAACCGATCAGCGCACCGGGGCGCAGGAGCGTCCGGATGGTGGAGGCGATGTCCTCCATCGCCCCGGCGAACGGACCGGTGACGAACACGATGGCTGCGTCGGGCTGGTCTCCCAACCGGTCGAGGATCTCGCCCACGACCTCGCCCACGGCGTGGGTCGCCAGCGGATGCTGGGACATCGCCGCCGCGAAGGGCATCAGCTCAGGCCTCGGCGCAGGTCTCGTCAGTCCTCCGCCGGCGCGACCGGCGGCAGGAGGGTGAAGGGCACCGTGGTGACGTGGCCCTGGTCGATGCGGATCTCGGCCTCGACCGTTCCGTAGTCCTCGAAGGTCAGCTCGGCCCGCACCAGGCGGTAGGCGAACTTGCCCGGCTCCACCTGCAGGGGCTGCACGTTGCGGGCCACCTGCTCGCCGTCGCGCCGGTAGACGGTCTCGAGGGCGCCGGTCCCGGGCTGGTCGGGTGCGCAGCGCACCAGCACCGCCAGGTGCGGCTCCATCGTGACGGGCGCCGGCGACGGTGCGGCGAGCGAGAAGTGCACGCCGGTGAGGTCGATGCGCGTCGAGGGCCCCTCGACCTGCCGGAGCTCGATGTTCTCGATGAAGACGGCGGCGACGATGTCCATGACGCCGACCGTATCGGGCGTTCGGCGGATCCCTGACCCGAACCCCACCGGTTCGCGACAGGTCGCAGCGTAGGCTCGCCGGGATGGCCGCCACCGAACCGGTCCTCACCACGCGGGAAGCGATCATCGTCGAGGCTCGGCGGTGCTTCGCAGAGCACGGGTACGAGGGCACGTCACTGAACGAGATCGCCGAGGCGGTCGGCATCCGGCGTCCGAGCCTGCTCCACCACTTCCCGTCGAAGGAGGCCATCTACGCCGAGGTGTTCCGCATCTCCCTGGCGGAGTGGTCGATCCGGGTCGAAGACGCGGTGAGCCGCGGGCTGGAGGGCTGGCAGAAGGTCGACCAGGTCATCACCACGGGGTTCCGCTTCTTCCAGGAGAACCCGGAGTTCGTGCGCATCATCAGCCGCGAGGCCCTCGACGACGGCGCCAACCTCGGCATCGACCTCGGGGCCGCGCTGCGGCCCTACCTCCAGCGGGCGATGGGCTGGTTCGAGCGGGAGATCGCTGCGGGCCACTTCCGCCGCGTCGACACCGAGCAGCTCCTCATCACCGCCTACAGCATCATGTTCGGCTACTTCTCCGAGGCCCCGTTCCTCACGAGCCTCCTCGACCGGGACCCCACCAGCCCCGAGGCGCTCGAGGCTCGGCTGAAGCACGTGCGCAACCTCTTCCACGTGGCGCTGTCACCGACCGCGCCGTAAATCCCGCCGCTGTGCCCCGAGGGCGATGAGGCCGGTCGGTAGCATCGCTGCCCATGCCCGGACAGACCCTCAGCGAAGCCGACTCCAAGATCCTGCTCGCCGAGCACGGGGTGCCGTTCGCCGCCGAGCACGTGGTGGAGACCGCCGATGAGGCCGTGGCCGCCGCCCTCGAGGTGGGGCTGCCGGTGGTGGTGAAGCTCAACGGCGACACCATCGCCCACAAGACCGAGCGGGGCCTCGTGCGGCTGAACCTGGCCGATGAGGGCGCAGTGCGGGCCGCGGCGCGGTCGCTGCTCGATGCGGCGACGGCCGACGATGGCGAGGTCGGGCTGCTGGTGGCGCCGATGCTCAAGGGCAACCGGGAGCTGATCGCCGGCCTGGCCGACGATCCGCAGTTCGGGATGACGGTCATGGTGGGTATCGGCGGCATCCTCGCCGAGGCCATCGCCGACGTGGCCGTCCGGCCGGTGCCGATCTCCGAGACCGACGCAGCCGAGATGATCGACGAGCTCCGCACCCAGGACCTGCTCGGTGCGTTCCGCGGCGAGCCCGCCGTCGACCGTGATGCGTTGGCTGCCGTCCTGCTAGGTCTGTCGGCGGCCGCCACCGCTGACCCCCGGATCCGGTCGGCCGACCTGAACCCCCTCATCGTGGTCGACGGCCAGCCCATCGCCGTCGACGCGCTCGTCGAGCTCGGTGACAGGGCGGATGCGGGCGCCACCGCCCACGTCCGCCCCTCCGATGCGGCGTTCCGGGCGCTGTTCGACCCGAAGGGCGTGATCGTCGCCGGCGCATCGAGCCATCCAGGGAAGTTCGGCTTCGTCAGCCTGCACAACGTGCTCGCCGCTGGCTACGAGGGCGCCGTCGCCGCCACCAACCGGGAGCGGGCCGAGGTGCTGGGCATCCAGACCGTGGCCGACATCGCCGAGCTGCCCGGAGGCACCTACGACCTCATCTTCGTGTGCACGCCGGCCTCGGTGAACCCGGACCTGCTCCGCGCCGCCGCCGCCAGGGGCGTGCGCGCCGCGTTTGTGACCTCCGCCGGCTACGGCGAGGCGGGGGAGGAGGGCCTCGCCGCGCAGGCGGCGCTGGTGGCGCTGTGCGACGAGCTGGGGATCCTGCTGGCCGGGCCCAACGGCCAAGGCGTCGTGTCCACCCCCTCTGCGCTGTGCGCCCAGATCGTGGCCCCGTACCCGCCCGCCGGGTCCATCGGCGTGGCCAGCCAGTCCGGCAACTTCGTGTCGTCGTTCCTGAACTACGCCGTCCAGACGGGCGTCGGCATCAGCCGCGCCGTCAGCGCGGGCAACGCCGCCGCGGTCTCGGTCCCGGACTACCTCGACTTCTACGCCGATGACCCCGAGACCAAGGTCGGCCTGGCCTACGTCGAGGGCGTCCCGGACGGACGGGCGTTCCTCGACCGCATGCGGTCGGTGGCCGAGCGCAAGCCGCTTGTGCTCGTCAAGGGCGGCGCCACGTCTGGCGGCCAGCGCGCGGCAGCCAGCCACACCGGGTCCCTCGCCACCGATGACCGGGTGTTCGACGGTGCGTGCCGCCAGGCCGGCATCACCCGCGCCGCCACGGTGGAGGAGGCCTTCGAGGCCGCCGCCACCTTCGCCACCCAGCCGCTGCCCGCCGGTCCCCGGGTGGTGGTGATGACCACGGCAGGCGGCTGGGGCGTGGTCACCGCCGACGCCATCACCCGCAGCGCGCTGCTCGAGCTGGCCGAGCTGCCCGACGACCTGCTCGCCGCCATCGACCAGAAGCTCCCGCCCCGCTGGAGCCGGAACAACCCGGTCGACCTCGCCGGGGGCGAGACCCGCGACACCATCCCGGAGGTCCTGGAGCTGATCGCCTCGCACCCCGGCGTCGACGCCGTCATCCAGCTGGGCATCGGCATCCAGGCCAACCAGGCCCGCCTCATGCGCAACGGGCCCTTCTACCCCGATCACGGCCTCGAGCGGATCGTGGCCTATCACGACCGCCAGGACGCCCGGTTCGCCCAGGCGGCCCACGACGTCTCGGTCGCCACGGGCAAGCCGATCCTCCTCGCCACCGAGCTCGCCGTCGCCGACCCCGCCAACGCGGCGCCAGCCACCGTCCGGGCCACGGGACGGCTCTGCTACGCCTCCGCCAACCGGGCGGTCACCGCGCTGGAGCACGCCCTCGCCCGCCGCCGCTGGCTGGCGGGCCGCGGCCTGTGAGGCGGGTGACCGGGGCGTCGCGGACGGGCGTCCTCGCCGCCAGCGTCCTCGTCGCCGCCTCGCTCCTCGTGCCCGGGGCACCCGCGCCGGCGGCGCCGTCGGCGCCGGACCCGGCGCTCGCCACGGCGCTCGACACCGTCGCCGGGCTCTCGCCCGACGACACCTGCATCTCGGTGTCCATCGACGGCACCCCGGCCTACCAGCACCGCAGCGACGACCTGCAGACGCCCGCGTCGACCGAGAAGCTCATGACGTCGGGCACCGCCCTGGACCTGCTCGGTGCCGATGCCGCGTTCACCACGAAGGTCGTGGGCGCGGCGCCGTCGGCCGACGGCGTCGTGGCCGGCGACGTCACGCTCGTGGGCGGCGGCGATCCCGGCCTGGTGTCGAGCTTCTACCGCGCCGTCCGCAAGATCCCCGACAGCCAGCCCACGACGTCGCTCGACGCCCTCGCCCGCCGGTTGAAAGAAGCGGGCGTGAAGAAGATCCAGGGCCGGGTGATCGGCGACGAGTCCCGCTACGACTCGTTGCGGGTGGGGCCCACGTGGCCGGCGCGCTTCGTGGCCCAGGACCAGTCCGGCCCGATCAGCGCCCTCA
>JAOBWH010000086.1 GCA_025463265.1 Ilumatobacteraceae bacterium | reverse complement strand
AGTCGGCGCCGAGGCAGGCGCCCGAAGCCGCGCCGCCGCCGCCGCCGCCGGCACCGGTCTGGCCGATGACGATGGAGCCGTTGCCGGTGTTGCCGCCGTAGGCGTAGCCGGCGGCGCTCGTGCTGGTGGCCGCGCCGTTCTGGCCGTCAGCGCCGTTGCAGCCGACGACGCCGGTGTAGGTCTGGCCGGGTGAGGCGGCGAAGGTGCCGAACGCCTGGCCGCCGGAGCCGCCGTCGCGCTTGGCGCTGGAGGCCTGCGAACCGCTCTTGCCGCCCTTGCCGCCCACCGCCGTGATGCTCACCGAGATGGTGTTGGCCGGGGCTGTGGTGCTCTGGGCGACGCCGCACGCGGTGCCGGGGGACCAGGTCTGCGTGGTGATCGTCGGGGGAGCCGTGGTGGTCGTGGTGGTCGGCCCGGCCGTCGTGGTGGTGGTGGGCGCCGCCGTGGTGGTGGTGGTGGTCGCTCCGCCGGTGGTGGTGGTCGTGGCCCCCGTGGTGGTGGTCGTGGTGGGCGCTGCCGTGGTCGTGGTGGTGGCCGCAGCCTGGATGGTGGTGCTGGTGAGCGTGGTGAGTGGCGTGGTGGCGTTGCACGTGACGTTGAACGAGCCGGCGGCGGTCAAGGTGTAGGCGCCGGCCTGCTTGAAGGTGGTCTTGATCGTCCCGCCGGCACCGCCGGTGGCGGTCAGGTTGAACTTCAACGTGGGGTTGACGAACGTCGCGCCGCTGGCGATGGGACCGGGGACGGTCAGCTTGACCGTCGTGCCGCTGATGGCGACCGTCGGGGTGCTGTTGAGGCCGCTGCCGCCGGTGGCCGAGGCCGAACCGGCCACGATCGAGGCGCCGCTGGGAACGTTGAACGTGGTGACGAGGTTCTTGATCTCCGCGCCGTCCGCCTTGCTCGGCGTGGGGCCGGGGCCGAGCGTCACCTGGAAGGTGCCGCCCGTCTCGACGGTGGCCGGCGCAGCAGGCGTGACGACGGCGGTCTGGCTGCCGCCGACCCCGCAGTCGAGGCCCTGGCTGGCGGTGGCGGCGCTGGCCGGGCTGCTCATGGTGGTGGCGACCACCAGGCCCGAGGCGGCTGCGGCCGTGGCCAACAGGATCGATCGAAGCGAACGGCGTTTCATGCGTGCAGGTCCCCTTGGTGGTTGTAGAGCGCGTGGTTCCGCCGGCTTCTCCCCGACCACGCCGCTCGAAAGTCTGACACACCGTCAGAAAAGAAACGAATACACCCCGGGGTCCCCCTCGCACCGACCGGTCGGCCGTCCGCCGCGGCCCGCAGCATCCGCTCGCCCCACCCGCCCGGAGCGGCAGAGTCGCGCGGTACCGTCGCCCCATGGCTCGCTCCGGTCACCCCGCCATCGCCACCGCACCGGTCTCGGCC
The DNA here is from genome assembly GCA_025463265.1 of Ilumatobacteraceae bacterium. Classification (GTDB taxonomy): domain Bacteria; phylum Actinomycetota; class Acidimicrobiia; order Acidimicrobiales; family Iamiaceae; genus Aquihabitans. The sequence continues at coordinate 54,447 of JAOBWH010000086.1, read as the reverse complement.
GGGTGGATCGATGGTGCGGTCGAGGCTGGCGGCGCCGTGCTCGTCCCGCCTGCGGAGGCCACCGCCGTGGTGTGGACGCAGGCCGACGATCCCGACGGCCTCGCCGCTCTCCTCGCCGGCCACCCCCAGATCGATTGGGTGCAGCTGCCGTGGGCCGGCATCGAGCCATACATCCCGCTGCTCGGCCACGACCGCACGTGGACCTGCGCCAAGGGGGTGTACGCCGACCCGGTGGCGGAGCACGCCCTGGCGCTGCTCCTGGCGGGTTTCCGCCACCTGCACACCTACGCCCGGGCCGGGTCGTGGACGGGCGATGCGGGTCGCAACCTCTTCGGAGCGAACGTGACGATCTTCGGCGGTGGGGGCATCGCCGAGGCGCTCATCGCCCTGCTGGCACCGTTCCGCTGCACCATCACCGTCGTGCGCCGGTCGCCGGCGCCGATGGCGGGCGTCGACCGGGTGCTCGGCCCCGATGACCGGCTCGAAGCGCTGACCGGGACCGACGCCGTCGTGCTGGCGCTGCCCCTCCTGCCCAGCACCGACGGACTCATCGGGCCGGAGGAGCTCGCGGCGATGGAGGCGCACGCCTGGCTGGTCAACGTCGCGCGCGGTGCGCACGTCCAGACCGACGCCCTCGTGGACGCACTCGCCTCGGGTGCCATCGGCGGGGCCGGACTCGACGTCACCGACCCCGAGCCGCTGCCCGACGGCCACCCGCTCTGGTCGCTGCCGAACGCGATCATCACGCCGCACACGGGCAACACCAAGGCGATGGCCCGGCCGCTGCTGAGCGGCCGCATCACCGAGAACGTGCACCGCTACGCCGCGGGGGACCCGCTGATCGGCCTGATCGACGTCGACGCCGGGTACTAGGCGCGCCGCGGAGCGAGCAGTCGTAGGGTCCCGGCCATGGACTTCCGCCGCGAGGACATCGAGCAGCTTGCCGGCCGGGTGCGAGCGGGCGAGGTGTCGTCACGGGAGCTGACCCAGCACGCGCTCGACCGGATCGACGCCACCAACCACGAGGTCGGCGCCTTCGTGGCGGTCGACGCCGAGGCGGCGCTCGCCCAGGCCGCTGACATCGACGACCGGGTGGCGGCCGGCGAGGACCTCGGCCCGCTCGCCGGGCTGCCCATCGGCGTGAAGGACACCGAGGACGCCACGGGCTTCCGCACCACCAAGGGCTCGTTGCTCTGGGCCGATGCGCCGACGGCCAGCGCCGACTCCGTGCTCGTCAGCCGCCTGCGGCAGTCGGGCTGCGTCATCGTCGGCAAGGTGAACACCCCGGAGCTGGCGTGGAAGGCCGACACGGACAACCGGGTGTTCGGCCGCACCGGCAACCCCTGGTCGCTCGAGCGCTCGGCGGGCGGCTCGTCGGGCGGCAGTGCCGCCGCCGTGGCCGCGGGCATGGTCCCCATGGCCACGGGCTCCGACGGGGGAGGGTCCCTCCGCATCCCCGGGGCCCTCTGCGGACTGACCACCATGAAGCCATCGCTGGGTCGGGTGCCCGCCGGCGGCCCGACGCCGCCCGGCTGGGCGGACCTGTCGAGCAAGGGCGTCCTCGTGGGCTCGGCCCGCGACAGCGCCTATGTGCTCGACGCCGTGATCGGCCCGGATCCCACCGACCTCCGTGCGCTCCCGATGCCCGATGAGTCGTGGCGCGACGCGGTGGAGAACCTGCACGCGCCCCGGAAGGTCGTGTGGTCGTCCACCCTCGGCTACGCCGTGCTCGACCCGGAGATCCGGGAGATCTGCGAAGCCGCCATCCGCAAGCTGGAGGAGCGCGGCACCGAGGTGATCGTGATCGAGGACGTGTACGACGAGGATCCGGCCATCCCATGGCTGATGCTGTCGCTCACCGCCAACCTGCGGGTCGTCGAAGGGGCGTTCGCCCGAGGCGAGGGCTCGTGGGACGACCTCGATCCCGCGCTGCGGTCGATGCTCGAGTGGGCGAAGGCCGAGGCCGGCCCGACGACCGCCCTCGAGTCGTCCGACACCGCCCACCACCTGAACCTGAAGCTGGTCGAGCTGTTCCACACCGCACCGCTGCTGTTGACCCCCACCGTGGCCGGGCACACGCCGTTCGGGTCCGACCAGGGCACCGTGAGCGGCGTCCAGGACGTGTCGTGGGTCCGCTACACGTACCCGTTCAACCTGACCCGCTCACCGGCGGGTTCGGTGTGCGCCGGCTTCACCGCCGACGGCATGCCGGTCGGGCTGCAGGTGGTCGGCCCCCAGCATGCCGATGTCGCCGTCCTGCGGCTCCTGGCCGTGCTCGAGGAGACCCTCGGCATCGACCACGCCTGCCCCTACGAGCCCACGACCTGAGCCGTCGCCGCGCGGGGGCGAAGCGATGTGGAGCCTTCCCGGCAGGCCCGGCTAAGGTCCGTCACCCGCAAGGGCGTATAGCTCAGTTGGCTAGAGCACTGCCTTCACACGGCAGGGGTCAGGGGTTCGAGTCCCTTTACGCCCACCAGAGAACACCCAGGTCAACGGCCCAGCAGGGCCGGTGACCCGCTTTTGGTCCCCCGTCCATGGCACATTGGTGGCACGCTGCGGTCGGGACCGGGCTTGGCGGCGCTAGGCCAGACGGAGAATGGCCTGTGTCGGAACCGCCGATGCCATCGCGTCGAGTGCGTCGTCCGCCCGGTCGTCTCCGGGCAGGAGGTGGCCGTAGCGATCGAGGACCGTCACAACGGAGGTGTGCCCGGCACGGGCCGCGATGGCATTCGGGCTAGCCCCGGCGGCGATCCACAGGGCGACCGCGGTGTGTCGCAGATCGTGGACGCGCACCCCGGCAAGGTCCGCTCCAGCGGTGGCAGGCACCCAGAAACGGCGGCGGAACAACGAGGGGCGGATGAAGCCGCCGTTCGGCGCGGAGAAGACCAACGGGCCGGACGATCGGTCCAGATGGGTTGCAAGCACCTCGGATACAGGCCGCGGGATGGGAACCGTCCGATGACCCGCCCGGGTCTTTGGTGGACCCACATGATGGTGACCGTTGACCTCGGTCACCGTCTCCGCCACCTCGACCCGGCGGTGCAGCAGATCGATGCGCTCTCGGCGCAAGGCCGATAGCTCGCCGAGGCGGAGACCGCAGTACGCGCCGACGAGAACCATCGCCGCGTACCGCTCGTCGATGGCGAAGGCCAATCGGGCGACCTGTTCGGGATCGAGGAAGCGCATCTCGTGGCGCTCGATGCGCGGGAGCTTTACGCGTCGGGTCGGATTGCTCCGGATCATCGAGGCATCGACGGCGGCGTCCAAGGTCTTGCCGAGGATCTGAGCGGCCTTGACGACGGTGGCAGGAGCGCGACCGGCGTGTGTCAGGTCGGCCACCCACGCAGAGACGGCCGTGTGGTCGATCGAGGCCAACCGCATGGGTCCGAATTGGGGGAGGAGATGGTTGCGGGCGTAGGACTCGTCACGTGCGCGGCTCGACGGACGAAGGTTGACCGTGGTCGGCCACCAGCGGTCCCACCATTCGGCGAATGTCACCTTGCCGGACTGCGGGTCCGTCCAGTCGCCGCGGAGAACGTCGGCCTCCGTTTCCCGGGCGTAGGTCCGGGCATCTCCAAGGCGTCGGAACGTCTTGCGTCGGAGGCGGCCAGTTGGATCTCGGTACCGGACGTCGTATCGATCACCGGATGATGTGTGGCGTTTCTCGATGGCGGCCATCGTGATCCGTCCTCCCGTTGGGCCGATCCGCCTGGAGGCGGGCTCAGCATGGCGATGGCGACCGTAGCGAAGCGATTGACAGCGGGCGGCAGACGCTGCCTTATGGCGGAGAACCCATGGACAGTTTTCCGCGTGCTGAGCTGGAAGTCTCCCCGGCACCAAACGCACGAAGGGGTACTGACCTGCGAAAACGGGCAAACGCGGCCGCGGTAAACCTACCAATTTGGCCGTTGTGCACGGGCGTGGACGCAGCAATAGTGCGGTGAACCCCGACAGAGGAGCATGAATGTTGAACGACAAGCCCGCACGCAAGGCGTACTCCGTAGCCGAGGTCGCTATGCAAATTGGCCTCTCCCGCTCCACCCTCTACACGGAGATGGCTGCCGGACGCCTCAGCTACGTGAAGGTCGGAGCGCGTCGGCTCATCACAGGTGCCGCCGTGGACGCGTACCTGCGTGGGTTGGACCACCACGCCGAAGCCTCGTGAACAACCACACCCCGGCCGGTGAGGCCGGGGCGCAGGAGCTGGGCAGCTCCTTCGAGGATAGCCCCGAGGACCCGTTCTGCTGGACGCCCAAGGAGGTCGCGGAGAAGCGTGCGGTGCTGGCCAACATCGCCGCGGGCAACGTAGGCGAGGAGCACCTCCTTCCCTATGGCTACTTCGGCTCAGCGGTCTCCCGTCACGCGTACGCGGGCGCCGACAAGGGCCCGCTCCGACTGGAGAACATCGCGGCCGATGAAGACCCCGCCATCAACACGGCCGTGATCGAGGTCGTCGCGCAGCGCGTCAAGGACCGGGCCGACCGGCGTCGCCGACAGAACGCCGAGTGGATGAGCGACTTGTTCCCCGGTGCCGCACCGTTCATCGGATCACGCATCGAATGGGGCGAGATGTGGGCTTCACCGGATGCCGGGGATGACTGGCTAATTCGGCCGCTCATCGCTTCCGGCCGGGGGCACGCTTTGTACGCGCCGGCCAAAGCGCGCAAGAGCCTGTTCGCCCTGCACGTGTGCGCCTGCGCAGCGTCAGGTCGCCCCGTCCTGGATTACCCCGGGGGATGGCCGGTGCAGATCCTCTACATCGACATGGAAATGGGCACGTCCGATGTCCGCGAACGGCTCACCTCCATGGGGTTCGGACCATGGGACGACCTCGATGCGTTCGCCTACTACTCGTTGCCGTCGCTTGCCATGCTCGACAGCGCTGAAGGCGGCGATCAGGTGTTGGACCTCGCCAACGCTCATGGCGCCCAGTTGGTGGTGATCGACACGACCAGCAGGGTCATCGGCGGTGAGGAGAACAGCGCCGACACCATGCGCGCATTCTTCCGACACACCGGGTCGCGGCTGAAGGCCCAGGGCATCGCCATGCTTCGCCTTGACCACGCAGGCAAGGAAGTCGGCAAGGGCATGCGCGGCACGTCGGCCAAGGCCGATGACGTGGATGTGGTGTGGGAACTAAAGGCGCAGGGGTCCTCCCGCCTTGTCCTGAAGGCCACACATCGCAGAATGGGTTGGGTCCCCGAGGCCGTCCACCTGGAGCAGACCAGCGAACCATTGGCATTCCAGATCGCCGCCGACTCGCGCCCACCGGACGTGGTCGCGCTCGTCGGGCACCTCGATCGGCTCGGTATCCCCGACGATGCCGGGCGCCCGAGCGCGCAAGTCGCCCTCTCCGCCGCTGGGGTGAGGGCCAGCAACGATCGAATCGGTGAAGCCGTCAAAACCCGCAAGGCCCGCACATCGACCGGAGGTGGTGCACCCACCAACGAGCCCGCGTGACCTGCCCAGCCCGGTTCGGACAGCCATCGGCTGGTCCTGTCCGCAGGCCAACCGGGCAGTTGGACGACCGTTGCCGCAAAACCACCGTCCAACAGCACATATCGCCTGTCCGTCCTCGCCACGGACAGGTGTGGACAGCAAGACCGGCGACTGTCTGACGGTGCCCCTCCTTAGAAGAGGGGCACCGAGAGGACGCCTAGCTCAAGAAACCGACGAAAGGCCAACACCATGACCAATCAGCACCCACCCGACCCGTACCGCCTCCCGAGCTTCACGCAGGCCGAGTCGGTCTCTGCCCAACTGCGGGACCTCGACCTAGACCAACTGGAACGGTTCACCTCCCAGTACGAGGCTTTCGACAACTCACCCGCATCGGCCCTGCCCGCCGACGGCATCCGGGTGATCGCCGACGCCCTGTCGTGGATCGGCGACCCGCTGTCGGCCTCGTGGCAGGCACTTGCCGCCGAGATCGAAGATCGTCAGGAGTTTGACCGCATCGTGGCGACCCTTCGCCGCAGCCCGACCTGATCAGCCCAACCGATAGCGGACAAGGCAGGACGGTTAACGCCAGTACGCACATCCCGATTGGCTGAACCGTGGCCTCCCACCGGAGCAACGCCCGCTCCTGCGGTCCTCAACGGCGGGATCGCGTGGCCATGCTCGTCGGTGTCGATGCCCGAGGCGCGGCGTGGTCCGCCGAAAGTTGGCGACCCGGCGCAATCGGCTAGAGCCGATCAGGCGGACGCGCCGCGCGGCGAAACCCGTGGTCCGAAGGGTGCGACCGGCTGCGGCCCCTAGTGGTCAGAGGCCAACGAGGCCACGTGCGATAGCGCAAAGGTCAGGATCGCGCACCCATAGATTCCTTACGGCGCTCTCGTAGGTCGCGGGGTTGCTGAACCCGAGCGCCTTCGCCACGCGTGCTCGCAAACCGGATTCCCTCACAGGATAAAGGCGAAGGATCTCAGCAAGGTCTCGGGCCTCGACCAGATCTGCGAGCCGCTTCAACTCCGATTCGAACGTCACCTCGACTACGGGCTCGAACGTGTGGATCTCCGACAGCTCGGCCTTAGTGGGGAGGAGTACCGCCAGCTCGTCCTTGACCGCAGCTAGGGCGACACCTCCTGCGATGTTGATCTGGATGTTCGAGATCGCAAGGGACGCGAGCGCCTCGTCCGTGGCTCGTGACTCCAGATCCCCAGCGGGCTCCCCCCGGCTTGCGGCCACATCCGCAGCAATAGCCGCGATGATCGGTGGCCAGTAGTAAAGGTTCTCGACCTCGCTGAGTCCCAGGACTGCTACGCCGTCCTGGTTGAGAGCGGTGATCTCCTCGGCGCTTCGCCGGTCGTTGTCGACCACGCCGGTGGCATCGATCCAGTGAAGCTGGTCTGCAGACCGAAGCCCGCGCGTCGAGCGGATCACCTCAGAGCAACCGCCCACCGGCGTGGTCGTGGCTCCCGGAAGCAGGACCCGGTAGGTGAGGTCATCGAGACCTCCCGCGGTGCCCTCCACAAATCGGATGGCCTTCCTCCCGCCCAGGACGGCCAGGCGCGCATCCTCCGGAATGGCGTCAGCCCCTGTGATTGGATATGCCGTCCAGGACTCGACCGCGCCATCGACCCATCTACAGCCTGCGAGGACCACCTTCGTCGCTTGCTCGTCTGGAATCCGTTCTGCGAGATCGAGATCGTGGGTCATCACGACGAAATGGCAATCCGGTCGCGCACCCATCATCGCCAGCAGGAGCGTCGCCGACATGGCCCGATGCATATGACGCTCTGGCTCATCGAGTATCAGAACTGTATGGGGAGCTGACGTGACGACCTGCGCCGCGAGGATAAGCGCATTCCGCTCCCCATCGGAGAGGTGATTGATAGGACGTGTCTCCTGACCGGAATCCGATGCGTTCAAACCGCCCCCGCCGTCGAGGGAAAGAGTTAGTTCTAGCCCGGCCGCTCGAAATATGTCGTTTAACATATCGAATGGGCTCGGGTTCTCAACCGTAAATACGTCCTGCGGATCCTCGCCGGCTTTGATCCGGGAAACTGCCTCCGCATTGTGCTGGTTGGTTTGCTCTAGCAAGGCGAAGAGCGGCAGCGTCACTCGGGACGCGCCAGCGTGATCGACCCACCGCGAGTTCGGCATGGCATTGAAGTTTCGCATGTTGGTCTCGTGCGCGCCCCGACTGCTTGCGGTCAGGTCCGGCCCCGGCGACTCCATCCAGACCTGCCTGTGGGCCACGACCCGCGTCACCGGCAAATTGCCAAGACGGCGGATGTCCGACTCGATCCGGTGAGCAAGCGCCGACTTTCCGGACCCATTTGCACCAACGAATACCGTGAATCTGCCGGGCTGAACCTCAATGGTAATCGGCTCGCCGTCGGTAATAGGAACGGCAACTGTCAACGCTGGATCATTCGGGACCTGTGGATTTGGATGGTTCAAAACTCTCCCCAGCGTTGCAGCCCAGGATCACTCCTGCAGATCGGAAGCAACGACCTTACCATATTGGTCGTTCCGTTCCAGAACCTCACGCAATACATTAACACCGTCTTACTGCTAAGCGCTGAATTGTGGCCGGGCGAAACCCACCACGGACAGAACCGGTGTCATCCGGTCCTGTAGGCACCGAACCAGGTAGATAGCGCGAGGACCGGCCGGGCGAACCCCACCGAGCTGAGCACGCAGACGAGGCCCCGCCGCAACGGCGCTGGCCCGTCTCCCTGTTCGCATGCGCCCACGAGGCGCACCAGCTCCCAGGAGTCCCCCGATGGGTACCAGCCCCCTGTCCATTGCCCGCCACAGCCTCGCCCATGCCCGCGAGGTCCGAACCGAACTCCGTGCCATCGACACGGCCGCCGCCAACCGCCCCTACACCCCCGACGAACAAGCCCGCATCGAAACCGGCATCGCCGACATCGCCATGGCCGAGGCCCGCGCCGATGCCCAACTCCGGATCGCCGAACGCGGCAATGCCACCGCTGACGGCCTGCGCGCCCTCGGCCTCGACCTCGACACCCCCGGACCGGCGTTCGGTGGACGCTCCATCGGTGGCATCGCCCCGGTCGCGTTCACCGACGACACCCTCCACGAACTCCACGAGGCCTACCAGGAGGGCCGGGCACACTCGGTCCACGCCGAGACCCGCGCCGTGTCCGCCGCTCCCATGGCGACGATCCCCGCCTACAACACGTCGCCCTACCCGTACCGGCGTGAACCCGTGCGGCTCGCGGCCCTCATGCCGGTGCAGACCGTCGAAGCCACCACGGCGACCTATTACACGGCCTCTGCGGCCGCCTCCGCTGCCGCCACGGTTGCGGTGGGTGCCACCAAGCCCGAGTCCACCCCGGGGTGGCAGGCCGTCACCGTGCCGGTCCGCAAGATTGCCCACTACAGCGACGTGCCCACCGAGTACCTCGCGGACTTCCCGAGCTTCGCCCAGGTCGTCGGCACCGAACTCACCGCCGGCCTCATCCACGCCGAGAACGGCCAGATCCTCACCGGCAACGGCACCGCCCCCAACCTCACCGGCCTGCTCAACACCTCGGGGATCTTGACCTACGCCCCGGGCGCGGCCGAGGACTACTTCGTGTCGGTCCTAGAGGGCATCACGATGCTGCGCACCCCCACCGCCTACACCGATGCCGACACCGTGCTCCTGCACCCGACGGACTGGCAGACCATTCTGCTGACCCGCGACAGCGAGGACGGCATGATCGTCCACCACAACCCCACTGAGCCGTCCGCAGCCACCTTGTGGGGCAAGCGGGTCGTCCTCACCACCGCCGTGACCGCCGGAACCGCCGTCGTCGCCAACATGGCCGACGGCACCCTCGTGTTCCAGCGCGAAACGCCCCGCATCACCGTGGACCCGTACTCGCAGTCCAACAAGAACCTTGTCCGGTTCATCTGCGAGGAGCGCATCGCCTTCGGCTCACCCCGCCCCTCCGCGCTCTTGACGATCGCGTTCAACGACGGGGCCTGATCTGGCGGCGGTCGGTGGGTTTGCCTTTCGATTACCCACCGCATCGCCGCCAACGGTGGGCCGGTCCGTAGGTCGCCCCGGACCGGCCCACCATCTCCGTCCAACCTCGCCAAGCGGCTCGTCTAGGTTGCGACGAAGGAACTGGACGAGGGGCACGCAAGGGCGACCGCTCCGCCAAGAACTAGCTGGCACTCCGGGTGGGACTCGAACCCACGACGCACCGTGAGAGCTTCGTCCTGGTTGGTTGACCACGGACAGATAAACGCACGGCCGCTCTATTAATTGCGCTATTGAGGAAGGCGAACGTACGCCAGCGGACGCGTACAGACCCCCGCCGCGGACGGGGGTCTGAACCCTCGCACACCGGCACCTTGCCGAACCGCTGCGGTCACTGGGTCAGGTCTGTTCTGCCCGCGACTCATGCTTCGAAACGATGCGCGTTGCGACCTCGGACAGCTTCAAGTTCTCCCTCTGCGACGCGCGGCGCAGCATCTCGAACGCTTCGTCGGGCGTGGCGCCAGTGTGGGCCATCAGCAGGCCTTTCGCCATGCCGATCGCGTCACGGTGCTCGACCGCTTCTACGAGCTGGCGCGTGCGCTCGACGCACAGAGGATCGGTGCACGATCCAGACGAGAAGGCTACTGGGCTCATTCTGCCTCTCTGACGAAACCCGTTTCGTGTATTTAGCCGCACGCTATCGGGCCACGTCAAAGAGCAAGTGCAACGTGACCCCACCGGTTGCCACGAAAAGCGCTCAGATCAATGTGACGGCACTGCGTCCCTGCCGCCTCCTCCCGGCCCGATCGATCCTGCACTTCCGCAGGTGGACCGGATCGGGCGAGTCAAGTGTGGAACGCGTCATCAAGATCTACGGCCGGTCCGCAGTCGTCCCGGACCGGCCCACCACCTCCGTGCCACCGTGGGCGATGACACGAATCAAAGGGCACGTCCGATACCACCATGGGGCCTGGCGCGTGAGCATCATGCACGAGGGCAAGCGGGTCTACCGCACAGTCCACGTTCCCGATGACCACCAGGGCCGCCGCATCGCAGAGCGCGAACGCGACCTACTGCTACGCCAGTACGGCGAGGGCTACTGCTTCGGCGACATCACCGTTCCTGAACTCATGGACTGGTACCTGGAGTACATGCGCCCGTCGTGGAACGAAAACTCGTTCCGAACGAGGGCCAGCATGGCCCGAACCATCGCCCTCGCCCTGCCCGTCGAACAGGTGAGGAGCCTCACCCACGCCCAGATCCGCACCGGCGTCGATCCGTGGCGTGCCGCCGGACTCTCCGACGCCACGGTCTATTCACGGGTCGTCACCCTGAAGGCCGCCCTCAACGCCGCGGTTCGCGCTGGGATGCTCGATTCGTCGCCCGCCGACCACTTCCCCAACCCGAAGAAACGCGGCCGGGTTCCGACCATCATCGATATGGCCACCATCCACGCCAAGGTCCAGCAGTGCCGTCTGGCGCACATGCGCATGGCCGCTCTGCTGGCGCTCGCAACCGGTGCCCGTCGCAGCGAACTCCTCGCCCTCCAATGGGACGACGTGGATTTCAAGACCGGGGAGATCCGCGTCGCAGCCACCCTCACCCTCAGCGATCCGGCTCGACCTCTCAAACTCACCAAGACCGGCAAGGTCCACATCATTGCCGTAGACCCGTGGACCATGGCAGAACTCAAGGGCTGGAAGCAATCACCAGAGCGGCGCAAGCTCCTACGTGGCCGCCGCACCCGATGGGTGTTCTTCGATCGCTACCACCCCGCTCGCCCCTGGTCGCCGTACGGGCTTTCATCCTGCTGGTTTGCCGAGCGCAGCAGCGTCGGACTCGCCACCACGAAATTCCACGATTTCCGACACGTCCACGCCACCGCCGCCCTCGCCGCCGGAATCCCCGTCCACGCGGTCGCCGAGCGCCTCGCCCACACAAACCCCGCAACGGTCATCAAGATCTACGGCCACGCCATCCCCGCCCACGACCACCGCATTGCTGACGTGATGGAAGAGATCTTCGCTGCCATGCCGCGTCGCGGTCGGCCTGCTCGCCATGGCACATCCATGGCACAACCCGCGAATTCCGGGGGCGTCTGCCGCTGACCCTGAGCGTCCGGAATTGTGCCGATTGCGTGTGTGACCTGCGGAAACTGGGCGTGGGCGAACGTTGACCGACGCGCAGGGACCGGGCAGCATCGCCTTCACACGGCAGGGGTCAGGGGTTCGAGTCCCTTTACGCCCACCAGGATCAACACGGTCAGAGGCCCTCTTCGGAGGGTCTCTCGCCGTTCTCGGCATCGGTGCCGGTGGGTCGTGAGGCGGATCGCCGGCCGCACCGGGTCTCACGGTGACGCTGACGTCATGGTCCGTTCGGCCTACGAATGGGCCATATGGCCTATGGAGCGATCTTCTGGATCGGCCGAACACAGGGTGAGCCTCCGCACCCCACGCAGGGGTGAATCGCTCACCCTCCCTCCCTGGCCGTTCCGGCTGAAAGCGAGACCCTCTCCATGGTCACCTCCTTCGACTTCATCGCCAGCTACCTCCGCGCCCGCTTCGGCGACGACGAGCGCGGCGCCTCCCTCGTGGAGTACGCGCTCCTCGTCGCCCTGATCGCCGTCGTCTGCATCGTCGCCGTGACCTTCCTCGGCACCAGCGCGTCGTCGAAGTTCGACAAGGTCGGCCAGTCCATCGGCGCCTGAGCCTCGGATCCGGGTTCGCCCCGGTCACGCGGTGGACGTCCAGAGGGCCCCTCCGGGGGCCCTCTGGCGCGCCCCGGTCCGGGTTCTCGGCCCGCGGTCCGCCAGACTGGACGCCGCCATGTCCGTTCCTCCCGCCGCGCCCGCCGCGCCCGCCAAGCTCGTCCACGTCCCCGCCCTCGACGGGCTGCGGGGCGCAGCCGTCGCTGCGGTGCTGGCGTTCCACCTCGGGTACCTCGACGGCGGGTACCTCGGCGTCGACCTGTTCTTCACGCTGTCGGGGTTCTTGATCACGCGGCTGCTCGTGGCCGAGCACCAGGGGACCGGGCGGATCGCCCTCGGATCGTTCCTCGGCCGACGGGCCCGGCGGCTCATGCCGGCCCTGCTGGTGATGCTGGCGGGCGTCGCCGTCGTCACCAACTTCTGGGGCTCCACCAGCGACTACGCCAAGGTCCGCGGCGACAGCCTGGCCACCCTCGGCTACGTCGCCAACTGGCGGTCCGTGTTGGCCGACAACGACTACTGGGCGCTGTTCTCGCGGCCGTCCCCGCTCCAGCACACCTGGAGCCTCGCCATCGAGGAGCAGTTCTACCTGGTGTGGCCCCTGCTCGTGATGGGCGTGCTCATCGGCGCGGTGCGCCGGCAGGCGAAGCGGCGGGGAGGCGCCCCCCAGGAGCACCGGGCCACGGGTCTCAGCTGGCTGCTGGCCGTCACGGTCGGCATCGCCGTCGCCTCGGCCGCCGCAGCCGCCCTCGCCCCGGAGGGGACCAGCGGGGTCAACCGCATCTACTTCGGCACCGACACGCGGGTCGCCTCGATCCTCTTCGGCGCAGCCCTCGCCCTGCTCCTCGCCCGCTTCGGTGAGGTGCGTCCGGGCCGGCAGCGCCAGGCGCTCGAGATCGGGGCCGGGGTGGCGATCGTGGGCCTCGGCCTGGCGTGGTTCACGCTGTCGGGCACGTCGGGGTTCCTCTACGACGGGGGACTGGCGCTGTGCGGCCTCGCCGCCGCCCTCGTGATCGCTGCGCTCAGCCACCCCGAGCCGGGCCCGCTGGCGAAGGCGCTCTCGGTCCGACCGCTCTGCTACCTCGGGCTCATCAGCTACGGGGTGTACCTGTGGCACTGGCCGGTCATCACCACCGTCACAGCCGGGCGGGTGGGCTTCGGGGGACTCGAGCTCACCGCGCTGCGTCTGGCGCTGAGCCTCGGCCTGGCGCTGCTCAGCTTCTACCTGATCGAGAAACCGATCCGCCACGGCTCCTTCTCCGGCTGGCCGGCCCGGCTGAGCGCCCCGGTGGGGTTCGCGGCCGTGGCGCTGCTGGCCGTGTGGGCCACCTCGGGCGGGGTGGTCCCGCTGTCGGAGCAGCCCACCGGGCGCGAGGCGCTGCGCATCGCCGACGATCCGGTCCCGGCCGTGAAGAAGGCCTCGACCCGCCTCCTGCTGGTGGGCGACTCCGGTGCGTTCGCCATCGGCGAGTCCCTCGGCGAGGTCGGTGCGGCCAACGACGTCGAGGTCGTCGGGCGCGGCACCCCAGCCTGCGGCGTGGCGCGCGGCGACGGCCTGGGGCGCTACCCCACGGGCGAGATCGTGAAGGACCCGCCCGGCTGTCGAGACTGGCCCCGCCGCTGGGCCAAGCAGCTCACCGAGGTCGAGCCCGACGCCGTCTTGCTGTTGATGGTGGCGCCCGGCGGCGTGGAGCGGAAGGTCGACGGTCGGTGGGTCACCGACTGCAACCCGACCTATGACCGCTGGTACCAGGGGGAGCTGGAGACGGCGATCCGGGTGCTGGGCCAGCAGGGGGCCCGGGTCTCGCTCGCGACGGTCGCCTACTACGACAGCACCATCGACCCCGATGCCAGCTACCGCCACACCGCCTGCAAGAACGAGTCGATCCGGGCGGCGGCCGAGGCCGGCGACGCGTCGGTCGTCGACCTCAACGGATGGGCCTGCCAGGACGCCGGCGACTGCAAGCGCCACGTCACCCTGCCCGACGGCAGCGAGGCCGAGCTGCGGCCCGACGGCATGCACTTCAGCGGGCCCGGCGCGGTGGTGCCCAGCGCCTGGATCATCCGCCAGCTCACCGCCAGGTGAGCGTGCCCCCACCGGATGCCACGCTGCGAGGCGATGGGGGCACCGTCCGAGCGTAGGGGATCAGGCGGCCGGTCGGCCGCCCACCAGCCGCTCCTGCCAGTCCGTGGGGTCGAGCTCGACCGGCGGGTTGCGGTCCAAGAAGTCCAGCAGGACCTCGGCGAAGCGCTGCGGCTCCTCCACGTGGGGGAAGTGCCCGGAGTGCTCGAAGACCACCAGCTCGCTGCCCGGCATGGCCGCGTGGGCGTCGTGGGCGTGGCTGACCGGGATGATCTTGTCCTTGTCGCCCCACACGATGAGCGTGGGCAGGAGCTCGGCCAGGTAGAGCCGGTCGTGGGCGCTGACCGACTGGCCGCCGAGGTCGATGACGGCGCGCAGGGTCTTGACGAACGCCTGGCGGGTCTCGGGATCGGTGAGCGACGCGTAGCCCCGCCACTCCTCTTCGACGTGGGGCGCCCGCACCCCGAAGGCGCCCAGCTTGCGGCGCACGGCGTCGCCCGCGTCGCGGACGAAACCCGGGAACAGCACCGGCATCACGTACTCCACACCGGGCAGGGTGAGCGCCCGGAGGATCCACGACACCTCGGGCCCGAGGCCGCCGCTGTTGACCAGCACCAGCCGCTCGCACCGCTCGGGGTGCTGGTACGCGAACTGCATGGCGATGCCGCCGCCGAGCGACTGGCCCACGATGGTGGCTCGCCGGACCCGCAGCGCCACCAGCAGGTCACGCAGGCCGCCGGCGAACGCGCCGAGGGAGTAGTCGTGGCGGGGCTTCGCCGATGCGCCGTGCCCGAGCAGATCCGGGGCGATGACGGTGTAGCCCTTGGTGAGGGCACGTCCGACCTCGCGCCACGTGGCCGAGCTGCCGGCCATGCCGTGGATCAGGAGCAGCACGGGTGCGCCCTCGGACACCTCGGGCCCGCCGAAGCGGTAGGCGACCGAGTGGCCGTGGATCGTGATGGAGCGCTTCTCGAGTGCAGGCACTCCCGTACGCTACGGCGCGCGCCGGGGTCGGCCCCAGGGACGTGCCCGATGACCGGGTCAGCCGGTGACGACGTCGTCGAGCGTCGCGGTGCCGTCAGCGCTCAGCGTCACCTTGAGGGTGGCGGTCGTGCCGTCGTCCGCTGTGGCCTCGCAGTCGAGCTGGAGGTCCTCCTCGGCCTGGATGAGGGCGTCCTCGCCGCAGTCGACCGCGGTGATGGTGACCTGGTCGGCCAGCTGGTCGGTGAGGAAGGTGGCCAGGGCGGTCTGCTCGTACACCGAGCCCACGGTCTCGGCGTTGTTGTCGGCGTCGAGGTGGACCTTGATGGCGCCGGTGGCGCCGTCGCTGGTGGTGGCCGTGCAGGAGACGGTGTCCTTCGCCTTGAACACCACGAGGTCGCCGCCCTTGCAGTCGAGCGTCTTCAGCGTGAGGCCGTTCTTCTCGAGATCGGCCTTGAGCGCCTTGTCGAGCGCCGCCTTCTTGTAGACGGCGCCGTCGATCTCGGTGGTGAAGTTGGTGGAGTCCTCGAACGTGACCTTCACCGGCACCGTGCCCTCATCGAGGTCGATCTCGCACGTGAACGTCTCGCCCTTGTCGGCCTTGGCGTCATCGGGACAGGTCACCGCCGGCTCGGTGGAGAGCTCCAGCTTGTCCTTGACCTGGCTGGCGATCTCGTCGCTGACCTGGGTGCTGGTGCTGCTGCACCCGGCGACCACGAGGGCGGCGCCCACCACCACGAGCGAAACTCCACGACGAACGACCTTGGACCGCATGCGGTTCCTCCAGCTCTTGTGCGAGAGGACCCGCTGCCCAACCCGCGGCGACAACGTAGCGGTCCGCCGACCCTTCCCCGGACCTCTTCGCAGACCTCGGGGCGGATGTGGGTCAGCTGCGGGCCTGGCCGGAACTGGCCGACACCATCATCCCGGACGCGTCGACGGCCTCGAAGCTGCTGCCCGGGATCCGGCGCAGGGCGGCCAGGTCGTCGTTGTTCCAGCGGGGATCGGGGGCCCCGGACAGGTACCAGGCGGACCCGTTGTCGGCGTTGATCGCCCCGTAGGTCTTGAGGGCGGTGATGATCGGTCGCACCGACGGCGGGAAGTCCGCCTCCTTCACCGATGCCTTCAGGCGGAAGCGCTGGCCCATCGCCGGCGCGCTGGCGCTCGAGCTCGAACCGGCCTGGTGGCGGGCTGGCCACAGGTAGCTCGTGCGGCTGACCGGCACGGTCATGCGGATGGCGTGGTCGACCTTCCCGGCGGCCACCTCGTCGTAGCGGACGAGGCCGGGCAGGATCGGCAGCCCGGCGGCGTCGGCCCAGGTCCACGTCGGCGGGCGGAGGGCGTTCGACCGGAGGTCCCAGATCGCCCCCGAGCCGGCGGTCCAGGCGCTCGACGATGTGGGGTGGGCGTCGTAGAGCTCGTAGAGGCGGCAGGCACCCTTGTCCACGATGAGGATGTGCCGGTCGCCATCGGCCTGGGGCCCGCCCTCGATCGGCGGATCGGCCGGGATCGGGTACGGCCCGGCGTCGCTCTCGTCGTCGTAGTCGAACGTCACCCGGACCTTGGGCTGGGTGGCGGGTACCACGACGTAGGGGATGCCGATGGGCCCGCCGTCCCAGAGCCCCGAGCCGAAGTCCGCCTTCAGCCCGGAGCTCGCGCCGACGGTGGCCACGATGCTCGACGAGTTGGCCAGGACCGGCAGCTTCGCCACCGAGGCGTGCCAACGGCTGTCGGCCGGGAACATCGGGCAGTCCGTGCCGGGCACCTGAGACTGGCAGCCCGACAGGCCGGTCAGCGCCAGCGCACCGACGACGGCGAGGGGCAGGACACGGCGCACCACGGATCCGGTGTTCATCACCGGTTGATCGACCGGTCCGGCGCAGACCTTGATGCCAATCGCCGCGTTGCGGCCTCCAAACCCGCTCGCGCAGACGGGTCACGGCCGTCACCTGGTCGATGACCGAAGCCGGCACCGTGGTCCACGAGAGCGACGGCGGCGATCAGCCCCGCGCCCAGATGCGCCCGAGGATTTCGATCGACTACCGGTAGTAGCCGACGACGTCGATGACGACGTCGGTCTTGAGGCTGGAGGAGACCTGGATGCGGGACTGTGCGTCGGTGGCGGTGAGCTCCTTGGCCGTGTAACGGCCACCAGCGGCTCCACCCCACACCATGGTGTTGGCTGTCGGCTTCGCGACACCGTTCGCCCAGACCGTGAGGTTCCCGTTGCCCGCTGCCGCACCCACCACCAAGATGGTGACCAGCGCGGCCGTGGCGCCGGGAGGGATCGTGCTTGCGTTGCCCTTGAGATCGATCGTGCGGGCCACGTTCGGCGCCAGGGGCGTTTTCGGCCCCACCGCGGTCGGCGCGTACCCGGTGCGGGAGTCGTACACCCGCTTCGGCGACGGCATCACGAACAACGACCCAGCCGACCCCAGCCCGGAGAGCTGACGCCAGACCCCAGGCGCACCCCCGGCGATGCAGAACCACAGTTGACCGTCGGTGTCGACGATGAACTCGCCACGATCATGGTTCGTGGTGTCGAGCAGCGGCGCGTTTCGTCCCGTCGCCGGGGTGAGGCGCAGGTGGTAGTTGGTGCCTTTGATGTTGGCACCGTTCTTGGCTTCAGCAGTGAAGAACGCCGTCCCACCGAAGGACTCAGCAACGACGCCGATCCCGCCGCTCGACAGGGCCGTTCCCTTCACGCCGATGACCGCTGAGGTGCCCTTCACCCCGATGGTGTCGGCGTTGCCGAGGACGCCAGCTGAGCCCGTCTCGGTGGTGCCATAGACGCCGCTTCCGCTCTTGGAGTACCCGCCCACCCCGGAGCCGGGACCCTGGTTCTCGCCCAACACGGAATCCCCGATGCCGTGGACGAGTCCCTTGACGCCGGTGCCGTTGCCTCCAGCCGAGCCCTCGACGGCGATACCCCCGTTCGAGGATGCGAGGACGCCGAGGCTCGTCAACGATGTGCTCGAGTTGAACACCTCGAGCGCCGGGTAGAAGCCACTCGAGTTCGTGATGTCCGCGCCAGAGGCCGCGCCCGCCGTGATCTTGGCCCCGACGCTGCTCTGCTCGGCCACCACCTGGATACCGGTGTTGAAGTTGCCGCCGGTTCCCTTGCTGTGGGCGAGGATCGCCGGTCGAGTGCTGTAGGCATCCGCTGCGATCGAGTTGTCGACCACACCGAACCCGGTCACGGTGGCGGTGCCGGTCACGGCGAACGCCGTGGTCGCTGACGCGCTCTGGTTGGCCGATCCCAAGATCAGGTTCGAACCGTTTGCTGCAGCAGCCGGTTGACCGTCCAGGAGGACCGCGCCGGCGACGGCTGCCCCAGCCACCGCCAGGCCGGTGCGCAGTGCTTGGCGCCGACCCACCGGACCTTGGCGAACCGGCGCGCACGGCGCCGGGTGCCCTCCCGGCTGGGGTTGCACGCTGAGGAGCTGCTGCCGCAAGTCGGCCACCTCTGCCCGCAAGGCCGCAAGCTCTGCCGCCAAAGCGGCCCCATCGGTGACGTCCATGTGCCCCCCAAGTTCAGCCGCATCCGTTCGCACCAGGCGACGGCTGCACCGTAACAAGCGACATCCTCGATGGCGAGCGTCGCATTGGTTCTCTACCGAACGAACTGCTCGCCGACCCGGTCCCACCCCGCGTGAGGATCGAGTTGGATGAGTTCGAGCCTTCAGGTGCGGTCGTAGTAGGCGGCGCCGTTCACGAGGTTGGCGATGAGGTCTTCCTCGCCGGTGGCGTTGGGGAGGGCGTCGACCCACGTGGTCTGCTCGGTGGCGGTGGGCTTGCGGCCCACGAAGCGGAGGAACTGGTCGTCGACGAGGCGGCGGCGGGCTTCGGGGGAGTTGATGAACTGGAGGGCGACCGAACCCCGGTCGGCGCCGTTGTTCAGCTTGTTGGTCCAGTAGGTCTGCCCCGACGGGTCGGGCTTGCGGCCGAGCACGTCCTCGTAGGCCTTGGCCACGTAGAGCGCGTTGGTGGCGCCGGCCTTGGTGAAGTACTCGTTGCTGCCGAACAGCTGGGCCCGGAACCGCCAGAGCGCCTTGCCGTTGTCGATCGAGTTGATCCAGTAGCTGCGTCCGCCCGGGTCGGCCGTGCGGCGCAGGTACTTGACGAACGTGCGGTCGACGTCGAGCCCGCGGTACTCATCGGAGTCCATCAAGAGTGCGGTGACCTGCGGGCGGGTGAGGGTGCCGTTGGTTAGGCCGGCCTGTTCGAAATCGAGTGCTGCGGTGCTGGCGAAGCGGAACAGCAGGTCGCGGGTGGCGCGGTGGACGAACGCCCGGTTCTTGTTGGTCCATGGACCGTGGACCGAGACGGGACCGACGTTGACCAGGTTGATCGGGTAGGTGGCGAACGCATCGGGTGTCACCGTGCCCGAGCCGTGACCGATGGTCCCCGAGGTCGTCCACGACCCGGTGGGGACGGTGATGTCGACCGCCGTTGTCTTGCGGTTGCCGTCTTTCACGGTCACGGCCATGGCGTAGGGCGCTTCGATGTCGGCGATGGTGTGGTCGGCTGGTTCGGTGAGGTCGGAGAACGTTGCGGTCACCTGGTCGACGGTCGACGGCAGCCGTTGCTGTCCAGGCCGGTTGAGGCTGGCGGTGAGGTCGGTCGTGCCGGTCGTGGTGCCCCGCCGGGCCCGCCAGACCGTGTCGCCGCGTTCGAGGTCGACTTCGTAGGTGTCGCTCGCACCCGAGCCCGTCGTGATCGTCCGTCCGCCCGATCGGAGGCTGTTCTCGTCGTAGAAGATGTTGTTGCCCGCCCCACCGTTGATGACGTCGGTGTCGCTGACCGAGTGCACAGAGTCGATGCCCTGGCCGCCCTTGTAGGTGTTGGTGCCGATCCCGCCGAAGAGGTCCGAGGTGGAGGAACCGGTCTCGAGCGTGTCGTCGCCGGGCCCACCGTCGAGGGTGACCGGGTTGGCGTTGAGCGCCTGCTTCGTCGACAGCACGTCGTCACCCTCGTAGCCGGTGAGCACATAGGTCGTGACGGCCGTGAACGACCAGGTCTTCGGGGCCGCCGACCCGACCTGGGCGGTGGCCTGCCCGCCGCTGCCGCTGGAGCTGACAGAGATCGCGTCATCCGCCGTGGTGCCCTCGAGGTACAGGCCGTCGGCGGTGTTTCCGCCCATGGCGATGGCGGCGTCGGCCTTGCCGCGGATGTCGACGACCACTGCGTCGGAGCCAGCCCCGGCCGTGATGTTGTCCGAGGCGGGCGACGAGTAGATCGCGTCGTTGCCGCCGTTGGTGGTGATGGTCAAGCCCGAGAAGGCAGGAAACGTGGCCGCCGTGATCTGATCGCCTCGGATCGTCTGGTTACCGCCGTCGCCCGTGATCGAACCGCCGGTGAACGCGGAGCAGGCGACGGTGGGCGACGGAGCGACCCCGCTCACCCGAAGGCCGCCGCCCGAACACGAAAACGACACGACTTCGTCCCCGGTGGCGGACACCGTGATCTGGGTGCCCGAAGAC
Source organism: Ilumatobacteraceae bacterium (assembly GCA_025463265.1). GTDB lineage: Bacteria > Actinomycetota > Acidimicrobiia > Acidimicrobiales > Iamiaceae > Aquihabitans. The sequence goes on along the minus strand of JAOBWH010000086.1, from coordinate 33,754 downwards.
GTGACGGTGACCGCGGCTCCTGCGGGGCAGGCCCCGATGACCATGGCTGCGGCGACAGTGGCCATCGCCGTTCCTACCCTTGCGGTCCTGCGCACATCTGCCCCCTGGCCTGCCCGGCACCGCCTGGTACCGGTTGCACGAACAACCGTAGGTGCGCCGTCCGCGCAGGGTGACATCCATCTCCCCCTGTCACCCTGTGGCCTCACCGTGACGTGTCAGCTGCTCGAGCTGCTCGAGCTGCTCGAGCTGCTCGCGCCGCGTCTGCCGTGGGGTTCCTCGCCGGGCTTCGGCGTCAGCAACGCCCAGAGCATCTGCGCGTTTCCCGGGAGATCCCCGACCACAGCGGTCATCGAGGGCGTGGAGCTCGGCGGGGTCGGTGGAGGCCGGTCGGCGACGTGCGACGATGGACGCCATGCCTGCGCTGCCCCCCATCCCCGCGGCCTCCTTCGCCAGCGACAACGCCGCCGGCGTGGCCCCCCAGGTCATGGACGCCCTCGTCGCCGCCAACACCGGCCCCGCCCTCGCCTACGGCGACGACCGCTGGACCGCCGAGGCGGTCGACCAGCTGCGGGACCTGTTCGGCTCCCCCGTCGAGGTGGTGTGGTGCTGGGGCGGCACCGGCGCCAACGTCGTCGGGCTGGCCACCCTGCTCCAGGGCTGGCAGTCCGTGATCGCCACCGACACCGCGCACATCGTGGTCGACGAGGCCGGCGCCCCGGTCCGCTTCTCGGGGTCCACCATCACGACGGTCCCGCACGTCGACGGCAAGCTCACCATCGATGCGGTGGCCCCGTTCCTCGACTGGCGGGGGAGCGAGCACCACGTCCAGCCCCGGGTCCTCTCCATCAGCCAGGTCACCGAGATGGGCACCCGCTACACCACCGATGAGCTGGGCGAGCTGGGTGCGTTCGCACGGGCGCACGATCTGCTGCTGCACGTCGATGGCGCCCGCATCGCCAACGCCGTCGCCGCTGCCGGCGGCGACATCCGCTCCATGATCGTGGACACCGGCGTCGACGTGCTCACCTTCGGCCTGACCAAGAACGGCGCCATGTACGGCGAAGCCGTGGTGTTCCTCCGGCCCGAGCTCGCCGCCCACGCCGCCCACGTGCGCAAGCAGGCCGGGCAGCTCCCGTCGAAGGCGAGGTTCGTCGCCGCTCAGGCCTCGGCCCTCCTCGCCGACGGCCTGTGGCTCGCCAACGCCCGCCACGCCAACGAGATGGCCGTGCTCCTGGCGACGCTCGTGGCCGACATCCCCGGGGTCGAGGTCCCGGTGGCGCCGGAGGCCAACGCCGTGTTCGCCCGCATCCCGTGGGACCGCTTCGCCGAGCTCCGGGCCTGGTCCTTCTTCTGGGAGTGGGACCCGGCCGATTCGCTGGTGCGGTGGATGACCTCGTTCACCACCACCGAGGACGACGTGCGCACCTTCGCCGCCGGCGTCCGGGCGATCCTCGAAGCGGAGCCGGTCGAGCCGGTCGAGCCGGCCGGTGCGGCGTGAGCGGCATCCGGACCGTCGAAATCGTCGACGACATGATCCGCCTCGGGCAGCTCCTGCAGCTCGCCGGCTGGGCCGAGGGCGGCGCCGAGGCGAAGCACTTCATCGCGGACGGCGAGGCCAGCGTCAACGGCGAGGTCGAGACCCGGCGAGGCCGCCAGCTCCACCCCGGCGACACCGTCGAGCTCTTCGGCGAACAGGTCCAGATCACCCAGGCCTGAACCACCCGGTCAGGCGTCCGCGAGCCTGGCGATGACGGGGGCGAAGGACTCCATGGCGTCGAGGCTGAGGCCGATCGACGCGATGCCGTGGCGCTCGCGACGGGCGAGGAGGTCGTCGGCGATCTCGTCGATCGAGCCGCAGAGGGCGTGGGGCGACTCGAGCGCGTCGGCCGGGCTGATGCCGAGCGCGGGGGCGAGGGCCTCGGCCATGCCCTGGCGGTCGTCGCTGACGATGGCGATGTGGATGCGGGTGTGCAGCTCGATCTGGTCGAAGCGGTCCCCGGCCGCGTCGCGGATCCAGCCGATCTTGCGATCCGTGGCGGCGGCGGTGGCATCGGGACCGGCGGACGCGTCGATCACCCCGTTGGGCAGCTTCGGGTTGAGACCGATGATGTCGGCATGGCGGCCGGCCACCTCCAGGATCTTCCGGCCGCCGCCGCCCACCATGAGCGGGAGCGGCTGCTGGAGCGGCTTGGGCGACCCGCTGAGCCCGTCGATCTCGTAGAACTCGCCGGCGAACGTGCACGGCCCCTCCGAGAGCAGCCCCCGGACGACGGCGATGGCCTCCTCCAGCCGAGCGATGCGGACCGACGGCTTGTCCATGGGGATGCCGGCGGCGAGGTAGTCCGATGTCATCCATCCGGCACCCATCCCGAGCTCGAAGCGGCCGTCGCTCAAGATGTCGAGCGTGGCCGCCTCCTTGGCGAGCACCGCCGGGTGGCGGTAGTCGTTGCAGAACAGCAGGGCGCCGATGCGCAGGTCGGTGGTGGCGTCGGCGGCGGCCATGAGGGCGGCGACGGGGGAGAGCTGGTCATCGAGGTGGTCCGACACGGTGAGGCGGTGGTAGCCGAGGTCCTCGACCTTCTGCGCCAGCTCCCGCCACCGGGTGGCGGTGATGTCGGGCGGCGAGGAGCACTGGACTCCGAAGCGGAACGGGGGCAGGGAAGCGGTCACGGGACCCATGGTGCCCGCTCCGGCTGGGGCGGCGCTCCCGAGTTGGTGGCGCGCCCGGTGTCATCCCCGGAGCGCTACGGAAGGGCGTACTCGGCCACGGTGGAGGTCTCGGGGTCGAAGTGGTCGAGCCAGTGCTCCAGGCCGATGGGGTCCGCCAGGTCATCGGGGTGGTGGCCCGGCAGGGCGGAGACCACCATCACCGGGAGGGCCACGAAGATGAAGCTCAGGGACCATCCGATGAGCCGGAACCAGGCGCTGGGGGCGAAGATGCGCCGGGTGGACCAGAGCACCGCCAGGGATCCGGCGAGCGCTCCGAGGGCCAGGATCCAGCCGGCCATCCACATCGCCCACCAGTAGCGGAGGCGGCCGCCGCCGGACGCCTCGTACACGTCGAACGCGACCCGCTTGTGCTCGACCTCCTCGGCCAGGTGCCAGAGGAACATCGTCGCTGCCGTCGGATCGGCTTCGCGCAGGAGCCCCATGTGCTTGTCGACCCAGCGGGCGGACACGAACGCGATGGTCTCGAACCCGGCGGCGAAGGCCAGGCCGAACCGGGTGCTGCGGCTCCGCAGCTTCGAGAACACCCACGCCTCGGCCCGGTCGATCCGGGCGAGCGACGGGTAGCGCGCCAGCAGCAGGTCGTTGAAACGGCGGTGCTGGACGTGGTGCTGCGCCTCCTGGGCCACGTAGGCCTGGGCCTGGATGGCCAGCTCCGGGTCGGCGATCAGCCCCTCGCCCAGGGCCGCACGGGTGGACGCCACCACGTAGGGCTCGGCGTGGGGCATGAGCATCGACACCGAGTTGGCGGCGATGGCCAGCTCGGGGGTGCGGGGCGTCCAGATCGGATCGAGGTCGTCGGGCCACCCGAACCGGACGCGCCGGACGGTGAGGGGGTCAGACACCGGTACCCATCGGCAGCACGGCGCCGATCGGGAGGCTGGCGGTCGGGGACCTCAGACGGGTCCGGGCACCCGCTCGCGCCGGCGCTCCCGCAGGCCCGTCACCGCAGCCACGATCACGAAGAAGCCGATGGCGAACAAGACGATGGTCCCGCCCGACGGGGTGTCCTGGTAGTACGACGTCGTCACGCCCGCCACCGAGGCGACGACGCCGATCACGGTGCCGATGGCGACGGTGGCCCGGAAGCTCCCTGCGATGAGCTGGGCGGTGGCGATCGGCACGATCATCAGGGCGCTGATCAACAGCAGGCCCACCACCCGCATCGACACGACGACGGTGACGGCGGTCATGATGGCGAGCAGGAGGTTCAGCGGCAGCACGGGCAGCCCCGACGCCGTGGCGTACTCCTCGTCGTTGCTCACCGCGAACAGGTAGCGCCCGAGGCCGTGGGTGACGAGCAGGACGATGGCGGACAGCACGGCGAAGGCCACGAGATCGGAGCGGGTCGTCGTGGTGATGGCGCCGAAGAGGTAGGCGTTCAGGTTGCTCGGCGTGCCGCCCGGCGCCTGGGAGATGAGCACCACGCCCCCGGCGATGCCGCCGTAGAACAGCACGGCGAGCGCCACGTCGCCGCTGGTGCGGCCGCGCGCCCGGATGAGCTCGATCGCCACCGCCCCGCCGACGGCGAACACGAGCGCGGCCCAGACCGGGGAGCTCGAGGTGAGGATGCCGACCGCGACGCCGGCCAGGGCGACGTGTCCGAGGCCGTCGCCGATGAGCGACAGCCGCCGCTGCACCAGGTAGACGCCCACGGACGGCGCCGAGAGGCCGATGAGCACCGAGGCGACGAGCGCCCGCTGCATGAACGTGTAGTGGAGGAGGCCCATGTCGCCCGCCTCAGCCCATCAGCCCGAGGCCGGGACGGCGCACCGGCTCGTCGCCGTGCGTGTGGTGCCACTCGTCGTCGTGGTGATGGTGGTGCTCGTCTCCGAGCGGAGGCCCGTCGTGCACGATCGTGCCGTCGCGCAGGACGATCGCCCGGGTGATGAGCGGCTCCACCGGACCGAGCTCGTGCGTGATCAGGACGATCGTCGTCCCTCGTTCGACCAGTGCGGCGAGCGCCGTGGCCAGCGCCTCCTGGTTGTCCCGGTCGACGCCAGCCGTGGGCTCGTCGAGGACGAGGAGATCCGGCCGGGTGGCGAGCGCCCGGGCGATGAGGACGCGGCGCTGCTGGCCACCGGACAGCGCGGTCATCGTGGTGCGCTCGTGGCCGGTGAGCCCCACGGCGGCGATGGCGTCGGCCACCGCGTCGCGGTCGCCGCGGCCCGAGCGGCGCCAGGGCCGGAGCTGGGTGAGGCGACCCGATGCCACCACCTCGGCGACGGTCGAGGGGATCCCGCCGGCGACGGTCTGGCGCTGGGGCACGTAGCCGATGCGCGCCCAGTCGTGGAACTGGCTGCGCGGCTGCCCGAACAGGCGGACCTCGCCGGCGAGCACCGGGCTGAGCCCGAGCAGGCCCCGGATCGTCGTCGATTTCCCGGAGCCGTTCGACCCGAGGATGCCCAGGACCTCGCCGGCTTCGATCGTGAGGTCGAGGCCGTGCACCACGGCTCGGCCCTCGTAGCCGATGTCGCAGTCGCGGAACTCGACGACCGGAGCGGCTCCGGTTCCCGGCTCGCTGCTCACGAGCACCCCTGCCCGGCCCGGAGGGTGGCCAGGTTGGACCGCATGACCTCCAGGTAGTCGTCGCCGGCCGACTCGTCGGTGAGGCCCTCGATCGGGTCGAGCACCGCGGTCTCGGCGCCTGCCTCCGAGGCCAGCGTCTCGGCCACGGCCGGACTGGTGAGCGTCTCGAAGTAGATGGTGGTCACGCCGTGGTCCTCGACGAAGTCGGCCACCGCCGCCAGCTCCTTGGGCGACGGGTCCGCATCGGGCGTGAGCCCGGTGATGCCTACCTGCTCGAGCCCGTAGCGACGGGCGAGGTACCCGAACGCCTCGTGGCTCGTCACCAGGTCGGTCGAGTCGCAGTCGGCGAGCCCGGCCTCGAGGTCCGCGTCGAGGTCGGCGAGCCGGGCGCCGACCGCCTCGGCGTCGGCCCGGTAGTCGGGGGCGTGGGCGGGGTCGGCCTCGGCGAGTGCGCCGGCGAACGCGGTGGCGACCTCGGCCATCCGGACCGGGTCCAGCCAGAAGTGGGGGTCGGTGGCGCCGTGGTCGGGTGCCACCAGCTCGGTGGCGTCTCGGGCGTCGAACACCTTGCCGGTGGACTCCCCGACGGCCTGGTCGATCCCGGGTTGGAACTCCGAGAGGAAGGCCACGACATCCGCGTCCTGGATGGCGCCGACGTCGCGCGGGGTCAGCTCGAGGTCGTGGGGCTCGGCGCCGGGCTTGGTGAGGCTCGTCACCTCGACCCGGTCCCCGCCCACCTGTTGGGCCATCCACTGCAGCGGGTAGAACGATGCCACCACGTGCAACGGGTCCTCCGGCGTGCCCGATCCACCGTCCGGCTCGCCGCAGCCGACCAGCGCGAGGGTCCCCGCCAGCGCGGCGGTGAGCAGGGCGACGGCGCGGGCCGTGCGCACGGCGACGGGGGAGCAGCGCATGCGTCCAACCTATCGAGGAAATGAGAATCATTGTCAAAACAGGCTCGGACGACGGGGGGTATTGGCGGAAGACGTCTCGGCGGGCATGGGCCAGACTCCCGACATGAGCGATCCCGACCTCACCCCCAAGCCTGCGACCGAGGCCACCGTGGCCGCCAACGCGGCCGTCGCCCGCCTGCCGTTCCTGACCGGCGACGATCCGGACCGAGAGCGAGCGACGCGGGGCCGGGTGGCGGCGGCACCCCGGCAGGTCCACCACGACGGTGGGTGGCCGGTCTGGGACCTCGACGCGTACGGGTTCCTCGGCGGCGCCGCCCCGGCCGAGGTCAACCCGAGCCTGTGGCGCCAGGCGCAGATCAACAACGAGGCCGGCCTCTTCGAGATCGCCCCCGGCTTCCACCAGGTCCGTGGCCTCGACCTGGCCAACATGACCGTGATCGAGGGCACCGAGGGCCGGATCGTCATCGACCCCCTCACCTCCGTCGAGACGGCCCGGGCGGCGCTCGCCCTGGTGGAGGAGCACCTCGGCGCCCGCCCGGTGACCGCGGTGATCTACACCCACAGCCACGTCGACCACTTCGCCGGCGTCCGCGGCGTCATCGACGAGGCCGACGTCGCGAGCGGCCGGGTCCGGGTCATCGCGCCGGCCGGCTTCCTCGAGGCGGCGGTCAGCGAGAACGTCGTCGCCGGCAACGTCATGACCCGGCGAGGCAGCTACATGTACGGCGCGCTGCTGCCTCCGGGCCCGCACGGCCACGTCGACGCGGGGCTGGGCAAGGGCGTCCCTGCACTTGGCACCCAAGGGCTGATCGCGCCCACCGAGGAGGTGCACGAGACCCACGCCGAGCTGGTCGTCGACGGCGTGCGGATCGTGTTCCAGGTGACGCCAAACACGGAGGCGCCCAGCGAGATGAACTTCCACTTCCCGGACCACCGGGTGCTGTGCATGGCCGAGAACTGCACCTGCACGCTCCACAACCTCTACACGCCCCGGGGCGCGCAGGTCCGCGACGCGCTCGGGTGGAGCAAGTACCTGCAGGAGGCCATCGACCTCTACGCCGACGACACCGACGTGTGCTTCGCCAGCCACCACTGGCCGCGCTGGGGGCGCGACGAGATCGTCACCCACCTCGCCCAGCAGCGCGACACCTACCGGTTCATCCACGACCAGACCCTGCGCCTCGCCAACCACGGCCTCACCTCGGCCGAGATCGCCGAGGAGCTGCGCCTCCCCGCCGAGCTCGAGGCCACGCCGGCGAGCCGGGGCTACTACGGCACGGTCAACCACAACGCCAAGGCCGTGTACCAGCGCTACCTGGGCTGGTTCGACGGCAACCCCGCCCACCTCCACCCGCACCCGCCCGCCGAGGCTGCGAAGCGGTACGTGGACTTCATGGGCGGGGCCGAGGCCGTGCTCGACAGGGCCCGAGCGTCGTTCGACGAGGGCGACTACCGCTGGGTGGCCGAGGTCGTCGGCCACGTCGTGTTCGCCGACCCCAGCAACGCCGCAGCTCGGGCCCTGGAGGCCGATGCCCTCGAGCAGCTCGGCTACCAGGCCGAGTCCGGTCCGTGGCGCGACTTCTACCTGACCGGAGCGCAGGAGCTCCGCCACGGCCACCCTCAGCTCGGGATCAGCTCGACCGCTGCGCCCGACACGGTGGCGGCCATGACCACCGAGATGCTGCTCGACTACCTGGGCGTGCGCATCGACGGCCTGGCGGCGGCGGAGCGGGCGTGGGCGATCGACCTGACCGCCACGGACCGGGGCGAGCGCTGGCGCGTCGGCATCGAGCGCGGGGCGCTGCACGGCATCCGCCTCGACGCCGATCCCGAGGGGCTGACGGCCGCCGATCTGGGCCTCGAAGGCGACCACGCCCCGCTCGCCCAGCTCGTGTTCTCGACCGATCCGGTCGGCGAGCTGGCGACCCTGGTCGACGCCGGCTCCCTGCGCGTCACCGGCGACCGCGCTGCGCTCGACGCGTTCCTCGCCACGCTCGACTCGTTCACCTTGATGTTCCCCATCGTCACTCCCTGAGCCCGTCGATCAGCGGGTCGACCAGCGCTCACCCTGGCGGGAGTACCGTCGGGCTGCGGGCGACGGGACCCGGCAGCGAACCAGGAGGGCCGACATGGCCGAGGACCGATCTGCCATCAGCATCGTGCGGGAGTCCACGGTGCTCGCCTACACGGTGGGGGCCATCACGCTCGTCGCCGGGTTGGTGCTGCTGTTCTGGCCGGACCGGACCCTCACCGTGGTCGCCCGCCTCGCCGGCATCCTGCTCGTGGTGGTCGGCACGGGCGACCTGATCGAGACCGTCCGCCACCACCGCGGCATGTCGTACTGGCCGCTGCTGCTGCTGCGGGCCGTCATCAACCTGGCGTTCGGCCTCGCCCTGGTGTTCTGGCCCGGCATCACGGTCGGCGTCCTGGTCTGGCTGGTCGGCCTCGACCTCGTCATCGCCGGTGCCATCGGCCTGCTCGCCCGAGGCCAGATGGCACCGGAGCTCCGGTCCGCGATCACCAGCCGGTCGGTCGTCACGATCCTGTTCGGCATCGCCATCATGGTGTGGCCCGATGCGACCGTCGCCGTGGTGGCGTTCCTGGTGGGCGCACTGCTCGTCGTGGTCGGCCTGGTCTTCCTCTGGTCCGGCCACGCCATCTCCAAGGTCACCGTCACCCAGCAGTGACCCCTCGCGCCTGACGGCCGGCGTGGTCGGTGAGCACCCGGTAGAGCGCCTTCAGCTTGGAGGGATCCCTCGGCTTCTCGGCGAAGCCGAGCGCGGTGCCCATCACGTCGGGACCCCGGACGGCCAGGCCGTGGCCGGGGAGCAGGTGCTCCACGTCGAGCTGGCGGAGGCGGACCTCGGTCTGGGCGGACAGGCGACCGTCGACGTGCTCGGGGTTGAACCAGCCCTTGCCCTCGACCGACAGCACCGCATCGCCGCTCAGCAGCGTCCGGGTGGGGGCGTGGTAGAGGCAGGTCGAGTCATCGCTGTGGCCGGGGGTGTTCAGCACCTCCCACTCGGGCAGGCCCGGGAGTCGGTCCCCGTCGGCCAGCCAGGAGTCCGGCTCGAACGGGAGCCGCACGCCCTTCGCGTCCCAGCCGATCTCCCGCATCGTCCCGGCGATCTCCTTGGTGGCGGCCAGATCCCGGGGCTGGCTGGCCATCACCGGCAGGATCTCGGCCACGGCCCTGGGCCCTGGCGGACGCAGCGCGCGCGTCCCGTCGCGCATCTCGGCCATGGCGCGAGGGAGGTGGACGGCGGTCCCGTGGGCGTGGCGCAGCGTGGGCAGCCCGCCGACGTGGTCGGCGTGGCCGTGCGTGGCGACGGCGCCGCCCAGCTCCGAGGCATCGGCCCCGTGGGCCCGGAGCGCGTCGGCCACGAGCGCCAGCTGGGACGGCATGCCGAGATCGACCACGAACGGCCGCCCGTCCCCGCCGTCGTGGATGACGTAGCAGTTGTACAGCCACTTCGAGATCACCGTGACCCCGATCTCCGGCAGGTGCGTGATGACGGGCGGCGGACCGGGACGGGGCATCGGCCGAACCTACCGCTGGGTCAGGCGCCGGGAGTCAGGTTCTGGAGGCGGACCTCGCCGTGGGCGAGGAGCCGGCCCCGCTCGTCGCGGATGTCGACCTTCCAGAGCTGCTGGGTGCGCCCCTGGTTGAGGGCCTCGCCGTCGACGGTGACGCGGCCGTGGGTGATCGAGCGGAGGAAGTGCGTCGTGTTGGTGAGGCCGACCGCGACCTGGCCGGCGTCGCGCACCGCGGTGGAGGCGCCGATGCTGGCCGCGGACTCGATGGCGGTGGCGTAGACGCCGCCGTGGACGATGCCCCAGGGGGTGTGGTGGCGCTCGTCGATGTCGATGTGGCCGGTGACGTGGGTGCCGCTGACATCGTCGGGCTCGAACCCGGCTTCTCGGACGAACGCACCGGCGTCGGTGAGCGACCCGGCGTCGAGGCGCAGCCCGCCGGCGGCGGGTGCTGCGGCGGCCTCGGCGGTCATGCGACCACCGGGGTGTTGGCCTTGGCGCCCGGGCCCCGCTTCAGCGCGATGTCGAAGGGGCTCAGCTCCTCGCCGCAGTCGGCGCAGGTGGGCACGATGTGGGTGGTGTGGCCGCAGGTCTTGTGGATCATCGACACGGGTGGACCATCGGGGGACTCCCACTTGTCGCCCCACTCCCGAAGGGCGGCGACGACCAGCCAGAGGTCGCGGCCCTTGGCGGTGAGCTTGTAGTCGTACCGGGGTGGGTTGTCCTGGTACGGCACCTTCTTCAAGATGCCGTGCTCCACCAGGGTCTCGAGGCGGGTGGTGAGGACGTTGCGGGCGATGCCGAGGCGCTCCTGGAAGTCCCCGAAGCGGGTGACGCCCAAGAAACAGTCCCGCAGGATCAGCGGCGTCCACCACTCGCCGATGATCTCGAGCGTGTGGGCCACCGAGCAGTCGAGGTCGTCGAAGCTGGCGCGTCTCATGCGTCACACCCTAACGGGTTGCATGATGAAACTCAACGGTCCATACTCAGTCCTATGAAACAACTGAGACGCCACCGCACCGACTCCCACCGACCCGATCGGCGCCGGGACCGCACGGCGAACCCCGCCGTCGCCGCCGAGCTGGCCCTCATCGCCGAGGTCCGCCGGAGCCGGTCCGAACCGGTCAGATGAGGTCGTTCATGATCTCGCCGAGCTCCGTCGGGTACTTGCCCACGAAGTAGACGAACGTGGGATCGATGTTGTCGAACAGGTTCGTCTCCGGCGCCAGCGTGGCGGCGAACCCGTTCAGGTAGAGCAGGTTCTTGAAGAACAGCACCAGCTCCTTGGGCAGCGAGAAGCCGTTCCGAGCGAGGACCTTGATGATCGACCCCAGGGCCTGGCCCAGCTTGTCGACCGTGAACTCGCCCTCTCGCGACAGCAGCGTCGGGTCGACGGCGTTCAGCTCCTGTTCGATCTGGGCGACCAGCGCCGGCAGGTCGGCATCGGCGGGGACCGCACCGAACGCCTGCAGCCCCTTGATCTGCATCAGGTTGTCGTTGCGGCCGAAGCCGAACAGGAACTGCACCGTCGCAGCGCGCTGCTCGGCCGTGACCCGCCCGGCGATCCCGAAGTCGATGAGGGAGAAATCGCCGTCGGCGTTGATGAGCACGTTGCCGGCGTGCAGGTCCCCGTGGAAGATCCCGTAGGCCACCATGTGCTCGAGCGTGCCGGTGATCGCCAGGTTGAGGAGGCGCTCGCCGTCGACGGCGTCGGGATAGGTCTCGAGCGCCCGGTTGTAGGGCACGCCCTCGACCCGGGTCATGACGAGGACGTCCTCGGTGGTCAGGTGGGGGATCGGGCGCGGGAAGATGGTGAAATCGTGCCCGGCGGCTTCCGAGGCCAGCGACAGCTCGACCTGGTTGAGCGCTTCGAACCGGAAGTCGATCTCCTCCAGGACCATCTGGGCGAACAGTTCGACGAAGCCGGAGAGGTTGGCGACCCGTGCGGACTTCGACGCCCGCTCCCCGGCGGCGGCGGCGAGGGCCATCGATCGGAGGTCGCGCTCGAACTGCTCGCGCAGGCCTGGGCGCCGCACCTTGACCACCACCTCGGTGCGGTCGTGGAGCGTGGCGGCGTGGACCTGGCCGATGGACGCCGAACCGAGCGGCTGGGGGTCGAAGGCCGAGAACACGGCGTCGAGCGGGACCTGGAAGCGGTCCTCGAAGGTCTGCTCGGCCAGTCCGTACGGCAGCGGGGTGGCGGTGTCGCGGCACCACCCGAAGGCGTCGACCCATTCGTCGGGCAACAGACCCTGGGCGGTGGCCACGAACTGGCCGAGCTTGATGTAGGTCGGCCCGCCCGCCTTGACCAGCTCCTGCAGGTGGCGCAGGGCGGTGCCGGTCTCCAGCGGGCCCTCCTTCATCCGGCGGAGGGCATCCTCCCGGAGGCCCGGAGCGACCCCCTTGGCCAGGTCGACGCCGGTGCGGCCGACCGCGCGCAGCGTCGTCGGCCGGAGCGAGGCCCGCGCCAGCAGCGCGGCTTCATCGGCGACCCGCCGCCGGGCCGGGGGTCCCCAGGCCAGCCACAGCCGAGCGCTGTCGCGCAGCCCCGGGTGGGCGGCGAAGCGCTCCGATCGGTCGAGCAGCTCGGTCATGTCGGGCAGGGGCGGCACGGGCACATCGCGACCGTAGGGGACGCGGCACCACGAGCTCGACATCGTTCGATGTCGTGGTTGACCTAGCGGGCAGCGTCCCCGGCTGCGGCGAGCAGGGCGTCGAGCCCGGTGCGCAGCTCGTCGTGGGTGGGCCAGCCGAAGCCCAGGCGGAAGTACCGGTCGCTGACCTCGAACCAGTGGCCGGGACCGACGTAGGTGCCGTGATCCGCCAGCAGCTTGTGGTGGAACGCGGTCTCGTCGACCTCGACCTCGTCGCGGAACCGCACCAGCCCGACCACGCCGCCGCTCGGGCGGATCCACTCGAACGTGTCCTGTCCGGCCATCCAGCCGTCGACGATCGCCAGTCGCTCGCGCACGTCGGCCATGATCGGCGGGAGCACCCGCTTGCGCTCGGCCAGGACCCGTCCGGCGATGTGCTCATCGATCGTCGACCCGCAGATGACCACCTGCTCCTTGGCGGCGAGCAGGGTCTCGCCCATGATCGGATCGGTGGTCACCGCCCAGCCGATCCGGATGCCGGGCAGGCCGTACGCCTTGCTCATCGAGCTGACGCTGACCACGTTGGGCGACAGCGTGGCCGCCAGCGGGATGCGCTCGCCGGCGTGGGTCAGGTCCCGGTAGGTCTCGTCGACCAGCAGGACCGCCTCGGCCCGCTCCGCCAGGCCGACGAGGCGCTTGAGGTCGTCGAGGCCGAGCATCGTCCCGGTGGGGTTGTGGGGGCAGGTGACGCTGATGAGCCGGGTGGTGCCGGGCTGCACCTTCTCCGCCACCTCATCGAGGTCGAGCTTCCAGCCGTCGGCGTACGCCAGGTCGACGATGTCGAGATCGGCCCCGATGGCCCGCGGCGTCTCGAGGTTCGTCGCGTAGTTGGTGCGGACGACGACGGCGTGATCGCCCCGGTCCAGCAGCGAGGTGGCCACCGCGAACAGCGCGGTGGCTGCACCGGGCGTCACGATCACGTGCTCGGGTCGCAGGCCGTCGCCCGCCGCAGCGATCGACTCCCGCAGGAGCGGGTCGCCGAGGTGGTCGCCGTAGCAGAGGACCAGCTCATCGAGGTCCAGGTCGAGACCCAGATCGGACAGCTTGCGGTCCGCGACCGAGCTCTCCGAGAGGTTGTTGGTGATGGTGTCGTACCCGAGCTCCTCGGGCGACTCCACCTCGATCGGCATCCGGCGGTAGCGCACCTCCGGAGCCTGTCACACCGGCAGCCGGTCTCAGACGGCCGGCTTCCTTCCCGGGTTCAGGCGCAGTCGTTGATCATCACGACGATGCCGTCGTCGCGCTGCAGGATGGAGTTGGGCGGCACCTGCGGGAGGTAGCCGCCGGTGACGAGCGCCCGGATGTCGGTCGGGTACGTGCCGTGTGCGGTGGAGAACGCCTTGAGCGCGGTCTCCACGGACTGCTTCTCCGCCAGGCACTCGGCGGAGAGCTGGCTCGCGGGCTTGGTGGGCACGGTGGTGGGAGAGGGGGGTGTGAGCGAGCCGTCGAACGGGGCCACCTTCCAGGTGCCCTCCTCGCGGAGGCTGAGCATCGTCTGCTCGGTCTGCGACCTGCCGTCGAGCTGCACCGTCACCTGGGCCCGGTCGCCCTTCGCGACCACGTCGAGGATCCGGGCCTTGCTGGCCTCCGCGTACTGGCCGCTGCCGCCCAGCCGTCCGAGCTCGCCCGGGCACGTCGCCCCGTTGATCGCGATCTCGGCGACGGCCTCGGTGGTCATCAGGGCGCAGGCGGCGTCGTAGTCCCGTGCCTCCATCGCATCGGCCCATGCCAGCACCGGCACCGCCGGGGCGGCGACCGTGGGGCCCGTGGCCGCCGAGGGCTCGGGGTCGTCGTCGGATCGGAGCAGGAAGAAGGCCCCCGCGCCGATGATGAGCAGGACGAGCACGGGCAGCACGATGCACCCGAGCCCGGGCCGCGTGGGTGAGCCCGAGGCCGAGGCGGTCCGCTCCGGAGGGATCGGCACCTGGCCGAGCACGGGTCCGGTGGGATCGCTCATGTCAGGCGCACTCCCCGGCCATGGTGACGGTGCCGTCGGCGTTGACCCTGGTGTTCGACGGCAGCTTCTGGAGGAACCCGCCGACGAGGGCCTGCGCGTCGGGCGGGTACTCGCCTTCCTGGGCGAGGTAGGCCTCGATGGCCGTCTCCACGGTGCGCCGCTCCAGCTCGCAGGCGGAGGTCTGGGCCCCGGCCGTGTTGCCGAAACCGGAGGATTCGGCGAACAGGTCCACCATCCAGCCGCTCGGCTCCCTCACCATGACGGCCGGCTTGGACTGGATCTCCTCGCCGATCTTGAAGCTGACCTCAGCTCGGTCGCCGTCCATGGTCTCACCCAGGATGGTGATGGCCGCCCCCTCGGGCCAACCGGTCGCCTTGGACGCCTCGACCATGACGGTCGTGCAGTCCTGGCCACCCTCCCGGATGCTCCGCTGGGTGGCGACGCTGAGGTGGTCGCAGACCTCCCCGGTGTCGTTCGTGGCGATGGCCGTGACGAACCGCTGGAACGCCTCGCCCGGCCCGCCCGGTGCGACCCTGGCGCCCCCGGGGACGGTGGTGTCCGGGGGTGGCTCGAGGCTGGTGCCGAAGCTGAAGGGGTTGACCTTCCAGGTCCCGTCCTCACGGACGGCGAGCATGCTCTGCTTCGGGAGCACACTGCCACCGAACTTCATCGTGACGCGCGCCCGGTCGCCCTTGGTCACCACGTCGAGGATCTTGCTGTGGCTGCCCTTCGAGTACTGCCCGTCGGCGCTCAAGCGCTCGAGCTCGCTCTCGCACGTGGCGCCGTCGATCGTGACCTTCGCCAGCCCTTCGTTGGCCATCACCTCGCATGCGGCGGCGAAGTCCTGGTCCTCCATGGCGGTCGCCCATGCGAGCACCGGTACGGCTGGGGCCTCCACCTTGGCGTCGCTGGCGGACTCGTCGTCGCCCTTGGACCTCACGAAGAAGAAGGCACCGGCGCCGAGCACGAGCAGCACGAGGAGGGCCAGCAGGACCCGTCCGGACCCGCCGCCCTGCGACGAGGTCGACGAGGTGGAGGAGGGCCGGGCGGGAGGAGGGGGCACCTGACCGAGCGCCGGAGCGGGCCGCGGGCCGGGGCCGGCGAACCCGGGAGGCGGGGTGGGAGGACCGCCGGCGAACCCCGGCGGGGAGGTGGGACGGCCACCGGCGAACCCAGGCGGGGGCGTGCCGGGACCGCCGGCGAACCCGGGCGTGGGCGGCCCACCGGCGAAGCCGGGCGGCCGCGAGGCGGGGGCCGGGGTGACCGGATCGACCGGGCCGGGCGATGGGTCCGGCCCGGTCCCGCCGTCGGTGGGCTCAGACATGGCCCGGACGGTACCGCGCCCATCGGACCCCCCGAGAATCAATCCGACCTCGGTGGCAGGGTCGCCTCAAACGGCACGGCGGCTCAGGCGCAGTCGCCGGTCATGGTGACGTCGCCGTCGCTCAGCCGCGCGTGCGGCGGGACCTCGAGGAGGAAGCCCTTGTCCACCAGGACGTCGGCATCGGCCGCCGTCTTGCTGTACTGCGCCTCGTAGGCCTCGGCGGCGATCCGGAGGGTGCGCTGCTCGCGGTCGCAGGCCTCGCCGGCGTCCAGGTCGAGCTTCCACCTGCCGTCTTGCTTGATGACGATGACCGGCTCGTCGGTGAGCTCGCCGTCGATGCGGGCCTGGACCTCAGCCCGATCCCCAACGATGTCCACCTTGACGATCTTGACCTTCGGCGCGCCTGCGTCGCCGAGGGGGAAAAGCGCCGTGGTGTCGGCTTCCTCCGGGTCGATCTCGGCGAAGATCTGGTCCATGGCGTCGGCGCAGGTGGTGCCGGTCTCCTCGAACCGTTCGATGTTCGACGCCGCCAACGAGCCGCAGACCGCGTCGCTGTCTTCCGAGTACGCCGCACGGACGAAGGCCTGCACCGTCTCGCCCGGACCATCGGCCTGGTCCGGTCGGATCAACAAGAAGGCCACCAGTCCAGCGACGATGAGCACGGCCGCGAGCAGGACCGCAGCGGGGATCTGGCCGCGCGACTGCCGGGATCGGGGCGCAGGTCCCGGCAGTGATGCGGGCACCGTGGGACGGGCGTAGGGGTTCGCACCCTCGTGTGGATGGAACATCGGGTTGCCGCCCGGGGGTGGCGGGCCAGCGTCGCTCATGGCCGGGGACCGTACCGGCCACCGCCCCCGACCGCCGCGGATGGCCCTCGACGGGCGATCAGCTTTGGCGAGCGGCGATGGCGTCGGCGACGGCCAGGATGCGGCGGGCGTTGTCGACGTGGAGGTTCTCGATCATCCGCCCGTTGTGGGTCACCACGCCCTTGCCGGCGGCGAGGCCCTCCTCGAACGTGGCGATCAGCGCCGCCGAGTCCTCGACCGCCTCGGCGGTGGGGGCCCAGACCCGGTTGGCCGGTTCGATCTGGCTCGGGTGGATGAGGGTCTTGCCGTCGAAGCCCATCTGGCGGCCTTGGAGGCACTCGGCCTCGAAGCCGGCGTCGTCCTTGATGTCGTTGTAGACGCCGTCGAGGATGACCTTGCCGGTGGCGCGAGCTGCGAGCAGGCAGAGCCCGAGACCGGTGAGCAGGGGCTGGCGACCGGGCACGTGCTCGGCGTGGAGCTCCTTGGCGAGGTCGTTGGTGCCCATGACCAGCACGGTGAGGCGCTCGCTGGCGGCAGCGATCTCCTCGGCGTGGAGCATGGCGACGGGGGTCTCGACCATGGCCCAGATCTTGGTGGCGGCGGGGGCACCGCCGGCCTCGAGGCCCGCTTCGATGCGGCGCACATCTTCGACCGAGTCGACCTTGGGGACGACCACGGCGGCGGGGCCGGCGGCCGCCACGGCGGCGATGTCCGCCGCGTGCCACTCGGTGGCGAGCCCGTTCACCCGGATGGCCACCTCCTTGGTGCCGTACGCGTTCTGGAGCACCAGCCCGCAGACGCGGGCCCGGGCCTCGGCCTTGGCGTCGGGGGCGACGGCGTCCTCGAGGTCGAGGATGAGCGCGTCGGCGTCGAGGCCCTTGGCCTTCTCGAGGGCGCGCTCGTTGGCGCCGGGCATGTAGAGGACGGAGCGGCGGGGGAGGATCACGTCGTTGTGGAGGGCGGTCGGGTCAGCCATCGGATCAGACCTCCAGGCCCACGGCGCGGTAGAGCTCGGCGATGTCCTCGTCGCGAGCAGACAGGTTCTTGGCCAGGTCGACCATGACGTGGCACTGCTTGACGGATGCGTCGTCCTCCATCTTCCCGTCGATCATGACGGCGCCGGTGCCGTCGCCCATCTCCTCGATGACGTGCAGCGCGTGGGCCACGTCCTTCGGGTCGGGGGAGAAGACGCGCTTGGCGATGTCGATCTGGACCGGGTGCAGCGACCAGGCCCCGACGCAGCCGAGCAGGAAGGCGTTGCGGAACTGGTCCTCGCAGGCCACGACGTCCTTGATGTCGCCGAAGGGGCCGTAGAAGGCGAAGATCCCGTTGGCCTGGCAGGCGTCGACCATGCGGGCGAGCGTGTAGTGCCACAGGTCCTGCTGGTAGGTGGCGCGGGGGTTGCTGGTCCCCTCGATGTCGCCGTCGACCGGGTCCTGGCGGACCAGGTACCCGGGGTGGCCGCCCCCGACGCGGGTGGTCTTCATGCGGCGGTCCGCGGCGAGGTCGGCCGGGCCGAGCGACAGACCCTGCATGCGGGGGCTGGCGGCGCAGATCTCCTCGACGTTGGCCACGCCGCGCGCGGTCTCGAGCAGGGCGTGCACCAGGATCGGCTTCTGGATGCCGGCGCGGGCCTCGAGCTGGGCGAGCAGCCGGTCGATGTAGTGGATGTCCTCGGCGCCCTCGACCTTGGGGACCATGATCACGTCGAGCTTGTCGCCGATCTCGCCCACCAGGGTGGTGAGGTCATCGAGCACCCAGGGCGAGTCCAGGCTGTTGATGCGGGTCCACAGCTGGGTGTCGCCGAAGTCCGTGCTCTGGGCGATCCTCACCAGGCCGAGCCGGGCGGCCTCTTTGTTCTCGGCCTTGATGGCATCCTCGAGGTTGCCGAGGATGATGTCGACCTTCTTGGCGATGTCCGGCACCTTTGCGGCCATCTTCTCGTTGCTGGGGTCGAAGAAGTGGATCATCCGCGACGGGCGGAACGGGATCTCCCGAACGGGCGCCGGCGCACCGGCGGCCAGCGGCTTGAAGAAGTCCTTGGGGTTGCGCATCGAGTCTCCAGAGACGAGCAGCGGATGGGTGCTTCCAACCCTAGAGATCCCTCCCTGCCCACCCCCAACCGCCGTCTGCAGAGACGGGGATCGGAACGGGTGACGTGGGCGCTCAGGTGGGGATGGGTGGGTAGCCGCCGAGCTCGTGGAGGGCTTGTTCGTAACGGCCGCCGACGTCGATGCGGGTGATGTCGCCGTAGCGGACCCGGATGGGGTCGCGGCCGTCCCAGGTGCCATCGGCGGTGATCTCGAGCAGGTCGAGCTTGTTCTTGCCGGTCCGGACCGGGCGGCCCACCGCCGCGGTCCGGGGATCGCGCGCCTCGGTGAAGATCGTGAGCAGCGGGAAGGCGGCGGCGAGGGACCGGATGGCATCTCGGCCGCTCGTCATGTCTGCCAGGATCAGCGCCGGCTGTTCGCCGAAGTGGGCCAGCGCTCGGGGGAGGAACGAGTTGGCCGGCTCGCGCTCCACCGTGCGGATCGTGTCGAGCCGCACGACCGACCAGCCGTTGAGGCCGACGTCGTAGACGATGTGGAGCACCACCCAGTCCTCATCGAGATCGACCACGAAGCCCTCGAGCACGTCCGCCTTCCAGATGCTCCGGCGCAGCAGCACCAGCTCATCGGCGGCCCAGGCCGCGCTGAGCTCCTTGCGGTTCCGCTTGGCCCCCATCGCACCATCGTGCCAGGCGGGCCGGCCTGCTCTGCACCCCCGGCAGAGCGATGCGATCGCGGTGGCCGTGTCACGATCCCTTCAGGACGTCGAAGGTGGACCGCAGGGCCACGGCGACCCACCCGCCCAGCGGGAGCAGGACGAGCGCCGCAGCGAACGAGGCCGCGTCGGCGGCCACGAGCGACAGCAGGCCCGGGGAGCCGGCGTCGAGGTGTGCGACATCGGTCAACGGGTCCAAGCAGGTGACGAGGGCGATGGCGGCTCCGACCAGTCCGGGGAGCGCGACGATCAGGGTGCTCTCCACCACCAGGAGCAGGCCGATGGAGCGCCGCCGCAGGCCGAGCAGGCGGTAGAGGGCGAACTCCTCGCGCCGGCCGTACCAGAGCACCACCATGAGCGCCGAGATCGCCAGCGCAGCGGTCAGCCAGACCCATCGGGCGGCCCGCCCCGCGAGCTCCGCCTCGGGCTGGCGGCCCGTCTGGCGCTCGTCGAGGAGGGGCGCGACCGAGGCCGGCTGGTCTCGACCGAACCACCCGACCAGGGTGGCCTCCACGGCCGTGCGGGCGGAGGGATCGGGATCGACGAAGCACGCCGAGGCCGTCCCGGTCGGCGCCGCGGTCTCGAAGAGCATCCGCCCGGCCTCGGGGTCACGGATCGCGGCCGGGAGCACCGTCACGATCCGGTGCCGAGCCACCGTGTCGTCGCCGGGCCTGAGGCGCTCGTGCGAGCGCGAGGCGGTGGACGCGGTCTGCAGGTAGGCGCCGGGCACCAGCCCCAGCTCTGCCGCCGCATCGGCACCGACGGCGAGGCCGGTCCCGTCGGTTGCGCCGGCTGAGGTCGGGAACCACACCGCCAGCAGGCCGGGGGTGACGACGAGGCGGTCGTAGGGCCGCAGCGGAGCGGCGAGCGGGTACGTCGGGTCCTCGTGCAGGATCGCGCCGGCACTGCGGACACCCTCCAGATCCCGCAACGCGTCGCAGCGGCCGGCGTCGAGGCCATCGCTCCCCACGGAACGAGCGACGAGCACGAACCGGCCCCGAGCGACCTGATCCCGGAACCGACCTTGGATCGCGGCCAGCTCGGCCACCGAGCAGGCGACGACCGCAGCGGCGAGGACCGCCGCCACTGCGGCGATGAGCAGGGACCGCACCGATGACGAGGTCACGTTCGCAGTCGCCTCGCCCGCCGCCACCCGGGTGGACCATCCGGTGCCGCTCACGAGCTGACGAGCCGCCCACGTTCCAACCTGAGGACCCGGTCACACGCCCCGGCGACGGTCGGGTCGTGGGTGGCCACCACCAACACGGCTCCCGCGTCGGCCAGCGAGATCAGCGCGTCGCACACGAGCTGCTTGGCCTCGCCGTCGAGCGCTGCGGTCGGCTCGTCGGCGATCACGAGCTCCGCACGAGAGCACAGGGCACGAGCGATGACCACGCGCTGGCGCTCGCCGCCCGAGAGCCGGTGCAGCTGCTGTCCGGCCAGGTGGTCGATCCCGAGCGACGCAAGCGCCTCGTGCGCCCGAGCTCGGCTCGACCTCGCGTCCACGCCGACGCAGCGCGGACCGAGCGCCACGTTCTCGAGTGCGGTGCGGCGCATGAACACGGGGGACGTCTGGAAGACCCAGGCGATCGAGAGGTCTCGCGCACAGGCGGGCGTGGCGTCGGCCTCGGACACGTGACGAGAACCCTCGTCCGGTGTCCGGAGACCGGCGATGACGCTGAGGAGGGTGGTCTTGCCAGACCCGGACGGACCCATGATCGCCGTCGCCTGCCCTTCGGCGAGCTCGACGGTGAGCCGGTGCAGGACCTGCGCCGCCCCGAACGCGACGCCGACGTCCTGCAGCACTACCGGCACGAGCGGTGGCCAGCTGGTGCACCGACCTGCACGCGCACGCCTGGCCGGAGCCGGGACGCGTTGCCCGGGACGACGATGCTGCGACCGCTGTCGCCGCCGATGACGATCGCCGGCTCCGGGTGAGGGCGCCCGGACCGCATCACCAGGACGCAGGTCACCCCGCGCTGGTCGGAGACGACGGCACCGGCGGGAACGACCATGTTCCCCTCCGCCGGGGGTTGGGCGATGGTGGCGTCCGCATAGGCGGCGAGCGGCTCGACCAAGGCTCGGAGCCGGGGGAGCGCGTCGAGCGCCAGGGACGCTCGGTCCTCGGCCAGGCGCAGCTCGGTCGCATCGACACGGAGCACGGCAGATCGGGGGACCTCTTGGCGTTCGGCATCGGCGACGGGCGCGGCAGCCTCGGTGCTGGTGGAAGGCGCGGTACCCGTGTCGCCGCCGTCGCCGTCGCCGTCGCCGTCGCCGCCGTCGTCGCCGTCGGCTGCTCCAGACGGAGCGTCCGGCGGTGCGTCCTGGTGGTCGATCACATCGGCCCCGACGAGGTCAGGCGCCAGGCCGACCACGACCTCGCCGGCGGGAGGAGCGGGGGCACCCACGGTGCCGCGCACGACGGTGATCCGGGCGCGGTCGTGGCTCAGGTAGAGGACCCAGGCCGGATCGAACGCCTCGGCCGGACCAGCCCCGAGCGCTCGGGCCAGGGCGGTCACGCCGCGGGTGGTGTCCGGCCCGAAGGTGTCGTCCGCGCTGGCCGGGAGGCCCCGCCGACGCAGCAGGTCGTTGAGGGCCCGGACATCGATCCCACGATCGCCGCGTACCAGCGAACGGCTGAACGGCCGCTCGCTGGCGACGAGCATCCGGTCGACGCCATCGACCGACCCGAGGATGGAACCGTCCCTCGCCCGGTCGCCCACGCCGAGCCGGAGATCGGTGAGCGTGCCGGTCCAGGCCGGGGCGACGACGGGCGAGTGTGCCGCCCACCTCAGCCGGAGACCGGCACCGGAGACCAGCTCCTGGGTGTTCGCCTCCGCCTCCACCGTCGTGGTGGCCCGCCCGGCGAGCGCGACCCGGTCTGCACGGTCGCGCACGACCGAGATGCACACCACCGGCACGCCGACCCACAACAGCAGCCCGCCCCCGATGACCAGCCACCTGAGTGCGACGCGAACCCGACCCGGGGCCCTCGTGGAGGTCTGCGTCGATTCACGAGACACTCGGCGGTCCCCAGTCAAAGGTCTCGATCTCCGGGTACTCCTCATCCATGGCCTTCATGAGGCAGTCGCCGAGCTTGACGACGTTGGCCTCGCCGGTCCGCCGGTAGATCTGCTGGATGTCCCGGTCCTCGTCCTCAAGCTCGACCCCGGCGTCGCCGAGGCATCGTTGGACGCGACCGCGCAGCGGTTCGGCCATGGGCCTGGGTTGGAGATCGATGACCGGGACATCGACGAAGCGAAGCTGGCAGTCGTGGGCGAGGTCGGTGTCGGCGACCGTGAGCTCGTCGCCGTTGAGGTACCACTCGATCCAGGTTCGGCCGTCGATGGGACTCCGGTGGGCGGGTGAGAGGATGACATCCGTCTTGGCCATGCACTCGCGGTACAGCGAGTGCAGGGCGTCGTACTCCACGTCCGTGACCTCCCCATCGGCCAGGGCGTTCGCCTGTTCGGTGAACCCGCGCGCTCGCGCCGTCTTGGACAGGGCCACGATCTCGGCCCGTACGCGGCGCTCGAGGTCGTGCCCACGGTGTCGACCGCACGCCACCCCGCCGAGCAGCAAGAGGCCGACCAGCACCCCTCCCGTCACCCGAGAGGTGAACAGCCAGCACGCCGACCGTGGCCGCGCCCGCTCGCCCGTCGATCTCCCGGATGTTCGCGCAGCCGGGGCGGCGGCTCCTCCGAGCACCAGGCGGCGGGGACAGGTGGTGGTCGGCATGGGTGCTCCTCCGTGTCGGGGCGTGCCGGTAAGACCACGGTGCTGGAGGTGCCTTACGCAGATCGAGGGAGATCCCGGATCCGCCAACTTGACCGTTCGGTCAAGTTGGCGGGCTAGCCTGGGCCACTCGACCGAGCGGCCGGAGCGGCAGCGACAAGGGGTGACGCCATGTACCAGTGGACCGACGAGCAGGAGATGGTGCGCGGCGCCGTCCGGCAGTTCATCGACAAGGAGATCCGGCCCCGCATCGACGAGTTCGAGCACGGCGACACGCCGCCCTACGAGGTCCTGCGGAAGCTGTTCCGGGACTTCGGCATGGACGTCGCCGCCCGAGACCGCTTCGCCAAGCAGATGGCGTTCGAGAAGTCCGTCGCCGAGGCCGTCGCCAAGGGCGAGACCCCGCCGGAGAAGCCCAAGCGCGATGGTGACGGCGGGGCCTCCTCACTGACGCTCATCCCGATCATCGAGCTGTGCAAGGTCTGTCCCGGCATGGTCACCGCCATGGGCGTGTCGATGGGCCTCACCTCGGCCGCCATCAGCTCCAAGGGCACTATCGCCCAGAAGGAGCGATGGGTCCCGGACCTGCTCACCATGGACAAGGTCGGCGCCTGGGCCATCACCGAGCCCGGCTCGGGGTCCGACGCCTTCGGATCGATGAAGGCCAGCGCCCGCAAGGACGGCGACGAGTACGTGCTCAACGGGGCCAAGACGTTCATCACGAACGGCCCCTACGCCGACACCATCGTCTACATCTGCAAGCTCGACGAGGGCAACGATCCCAAGGACCGCAAGGTGCTGTCGTTCGTGCTCGACAAGGGCACGCCGGGTCTCGAGCAGTCGAAGCCGCTGCGCAAGATGGGCATGCACTCCTCGCCCACCGGCGAGCTGTTCCTCGACGACGTCCGCGTCGGCATCGACCGCCTGGTCGGTGAGACCGAGGAGGTGGCCAAGGGCGGCCGCGAGGGCGCCAAGGCCACCTTCATGCAGGAGCGCTCCGGCGTGGCCGCCATGGCCCTCGGCATCATCGAGGAGTGCCTGGCCCTGTCCGTGCAGTACGCCAAGGACCGGGTCCAGTTCGGCGAGCCCATCGGTAACTTCCAGCTGATCCAGGACAAGCTCGCCCGCATGGAGGTCGCTCGCCTCAACGTGGAGAACCTGGTGTTCCGCACGATCGAGATGAGCGCTGCCGGCCACTCCATGACCCTCGCCGAGGCGAGCGCCATGAAGCTCTACTCGGCGCGCGCCGCCACCGAGGTGGCCCTCGAGGCCGTCCAGATCTTCGGCGGCAACGGCTACATGTCGGAGTTCCGCGTCGAGCAGCTCGCCCGGGACTCCAAGGTCCTCCAGATCTACGCCGGCACCGACGAGATCCAGATCACCCACATCGCCAAGGACCTGCTCCGCCGCTGACCTGGGAGGAGCGCTATCCCCTACCTCCTCGCTTCACTGGCCCTTGCAGCTGCCTCGTTGCTCTTTCAGCCGGAACTACATCAGATGCCGGATTGCTGCCCTCAGGTCGCTGCAGAAAATCCTGAAGCAGCCGTCTATCTTCCCGCTGCGGAACAAGTTCATCGTCTCGGCGATTTCGTCGGCGTACTCGAAGCCTCCGAGCAGGCTTAGGGCGCCTGCCTCCACCAGGGCATCTGCCAGCTGCTTCTTGAAGTGGCCCTCGTCGCAGGTGTGTTCGACCGAGCCGGGATCGGTGCCAACTACCGCCGCAAACGCCTCCCGGTCGAGCATCAACCAGCGTTCGACCTCAGGGTCTGGGGTCGCGACGACGAGGCCGGGAAAGTGACCTATAGCCCCCGACACGTCATCTTTCGTTTGCTTTCCGCCGTGACAATCCGTGTCGATCGCTACGAGAAGGATGTCTGGCAAATCCGTGACGCCGAAGGGCGCCTTAATAGCAGAAGATATCGCACTTAACTCCTGCATCACCGCAGGGCGCCCGCCTCGAGTCGACCGCGGCCTTACAACGAGGTCGACTCCGAGATTGGAAGCAATTTGACGCGACAGTGCCGTAAAAAATCCTTCATGTGCAACATCCTCCACAACTAGATCGAGTGAAAGACAGGGCCGATCAGGCATCGATCAGTCCGCGAAGTACGAGTTCTTCGAACAATCCGTCTTCGGCCTTTGAACTAAAAGATTCCACGAGTTCGTCGTCTGCAAATAGGGTATCCTCGTCAAATCGCCGCCACTTCGTCTGGAGCCCGGATCGTCCAGCTACCACGAGGCCCACATCCGTGAACGCACTCTCTCGCTTAAGCCGTAGAATTTCTTGACAGAACAGGGGCGAGTGACTGGTAACGATCACCTGTTGTGTCCGGTCTTGGGCCATACCGAACAGCAGACGGGCAACGAGTTCCAGTCGACGAGGGTGAACGCCGTTTTCTGGTTCCTCGAATGCCACGACGGTTCCAGGCCATGGGTTGAGTGCAATGCAGCACAGCGCTAACACTCGCAAGGTGCCCTCGGACACGATTCGACTCGGGTAATCGATTCCATCTTGGCGAATTAGTACGTCAATGACGCCACGCTGTTCGTCGAGAGTTGCGTCGACCGCTTGAATGCCAGGAATGATCGCACGAAGCGTCCGATCTACTGCGTTAAAGGCCTTTGGGTTGACGTGCTTCAGGCGGTACAGGAACGGTGCCAGGTCGCCGCCCAACGGACCAATGTCATGAACTTCTTTTGGAGGGGAGCCGCGCCGCATTGCGTTTCGAGGGTCGAGGTAGTAGGTGCGAATGTTCGAAAGCTCGTCGCGAGCGGACTCGATAGTGAGGTATGGCTCTCCGGTAAGACGCAGGTTCGAGAGTTGCGTGAATCCCTGGCCAACAGCTTCCACGTAGGGTCGACCTTGCTTTTCGCGTCGAAGACGCACTTCGTCATCCACTGTCTCAATCTTCGGGTTTCCGACGGGTTTTCCGGAGGTATAGATACGTCCGAGATGCTCCTCGAGCACCCGAACTTCGCCGGATCGAGGGTCTACACCGATGGATGCGCCGTATCGAAGCAGTTGCCCGACCGGAAATCCCCGAGGGGCTAGGTCTGCCTGAAGCGAGAATTTGCCCGTGCCTTGTCGGACGAGGCCGGGAAGACCGTCTGGCGGCAGCGACAGCAACTCAAGTGGGTGGCCGCGCACGGGTTCGGACAGTGCGTCCCCAACGGTTCTCTCTGATGCCAGACGGGATAGCACTACAAGACCATCGAGGAAGTTGGACTTTCCAACCGCGTTCGGTCCGAATAGAACTGTGAGGCGTGGCAGCTGCAGCGATACCTCCACGAGCGATTTGAAATTGGTCGCGCCAAATCGTCTCAGCATTCGACAGGTCCTATCGTCGCGGACGGCACAATCTATCCCACTACGCCCGGCCTCTCAGACGAGATCAGGCCAACAAGGGCATCGACGACGGCCTGCGTGCCCGAAACGCATGCACCATCGGAGTCGGATGAGTATGCGGAACGGGCCTCGCTCCATCCCCTTAGCTCGCAGCCATGGGGTAGCAGGTGTCATCATCGTCCCGGCGGTGGCCGCTCTGCTGGCGTCGTCGGTCTCGGTAGAGACGGTCGGTCGGAGCCGATGACCGCTTCGACGAGATCACGGGGCCGATGAAGGACTCGTGGTGCGGCCCGATGCGGATTCCCCGCCCGGTCGCCGGTCCATCCCAGCGCAGCCGGTTGATGCCGTGGCGAACCAGGACCCGGTGGACCGTCGACGCCGGGACGTCGACGATGCCGGCCAGGCAGGCGGGACCGAGCTTGCGGGACTGGCGCAGCGCCAAGATGCGCCGCTCGACGCTGGCGGGGTTCCGATGCGGGCAGGTGTGCGGCCGCCTCGACCGGTCGACCAAGCCGGTGGTGCCCCCGGCGACGTAGCGCCGCCACCACTTGGGAGCGGTCGGCGCGAGATGTTCATCGACTCGGCGGTAGCAGCGACCGACCACCCATCGGCGGTGCGGTGACAAAGCCGGAGCCGGCCCTAGGGGTGCGAGGAGCGTTACCGTGCATCCGGGCCTCCTGGGTTCGTGTGTTGCCTCGACAGCTTCGCACTCGGCAGGGGCTCACTCACATCCGGTTGTCAACACCGTCCCAGGCCACAACAGCTAGCTCAGTCCGGTTCCTCGTGGACCGGGTCGCGGAACACTTCGGCGTCGGGAGGAACCATCCCGTCGGCGAGCAGGTGGCGGATGTCCTCCACCCGGTGAGAGCTGGCCTTCCAGCCGACGACGCGCCAGCGCAGCACCCGGCCGGTGCCGTCGCGGGCGTCGATGAGCCAGGGCCGCCGGAAGCACACCCGGGCAATCAGGCCGCCGAGAGCCAGGATCAACAGGATCGCCAGGTCGATGACAGCAACCACCGCAGGAAAGACGATGAAGATCACGACGAGCAGGACGACCGCCACGACGATGGCGGCCAGGATGCCGCCCGCCACGTCGCCGGCGCAGCCCAGGTCCGACCCGGCGGCCTCGCCAGCTCGACCGAACATGCGCCGGAATCGTCGCCAGAAGCGAGCCCAGAGCGTGTCCGCTCCGAGGCGCGGGATCCACCGCCGCTTCACGGTCCAGACCAGGGGAAGCGGACCGGCCGATGGGACCGCCAGACCGGGGACGAGCGGCTCGAACGGCGCAGCCGGCCATGACCGGTGGACCGGTTCGCCGGCGGGGATCGTCTCCTCGGGGACGCTGGGCTCGACCGGCTCCATCAGACGCCGAGTGAGCGGCCGATGATCTCCTTCATGATCTCGGTGGTGCCGCCGTAGATCGTGGTGATGCGCGCATCGGTGTACGCCCGGGCGATGGGGTACTCGAGCATGTAGCCGTAGCCGCCGTGGAGCTGCACGCAGGTGTCGATGGTGCGCTTCTGCAGCTCCGTGCACCACCACTTGGCCTGGGCGGCCTCCTCGGCGGTGAGGGTGCCGTCGTTGAGCCCCTCGATGCAGCGATCGACGTACACCTGGCCGAGGTCGATCTCGGTGCGCATCTCGGCCAACCGGAACCGGCTGTTCTGGAACGACCCCACCGGCTGGTTGAACGCCTTGCGCTCCTTCACGTACTCCAGGGTCCAGCCGAGGGCGGCCTCGGCCGCGGCCACCGCGGACGCGGCGATCGAGAGGCGCTCCTGGGGCAGGTTGTGCACGAGGTGGACGAAGCCCTGCCCCTCGGTGCCCAGCAGGTTGCCCACCGGCACCTGGACGTCGGTGAAGAACAGCTCGGCGGTGTCCTGGCTGTGCAGGCCGACCTTCTCCAGGTTGCGGCCGCGCTCGAAGCCGTCCATGCCCCGCTCGATCACCACGAGGCTCATGCCCTTGTGCTTCTGCGTGGGGTCGGTCTTGACCGCGGTGATCACGAGGTCGGCGTTGATGCCGTTGGTGATGAACGTCTTCGACCCGTTGACGACGTAGTTCTCGCCGTCGCGGATCGCGGTGGTGGACATCGACGCCAGGTCCGAACCGATGCCGGGCTCGGTCATGGCGATGGCGGTGATGAGCTCGCCGGAGCAGATGCCGGGCAGCCACCGGTCCTTCTGCTCGTCGGTGCACAGGGACGTGAAGTACGGCAGGCAGATGTCGTTGTGGAGCGTGATGCCGAGGCCGGCCCCGCCGGTGCCGGAGCGCTGAAGCTCCTCGCCGATGATGAGGTTGTACCGGAAGTCGTCCACTCCACCGCCGCCGAGCGCCTCGGGGACGTCGATCCCCAGGAAGCCGGACGCACCCGCCGCTGCGAACAGCTCCCGAGGCACGATCCCGTCGGCCTCCCACTGGAGGAAGCCCGGCACGATCTCCTTGTCCACGAACTGCCGGAAGGCGTCGCGGAACATGTCGTGCTCGTCGGTGAAGATCGTGCGCTGCATCCGACCATCCTGCCAGCCGGCGGGTGCGATGCTGAGCAGGTGACGCTCTCGATCCGACCGCTCGTGCCCGAAGACCGACCGGCTTGGGACCCCCTGTGGCAGGGCTACCTCGTGTTCTACGAGGAGGAGCTGCCCGACGAGATCACCGGCCTCAGCTGGGCGCGGTTCTTCGACGAGGACGAGCCGACGGGCGCGATCGGGGCCTTCGTGGACGGGAACCTCATCGGGTTCTGCCACCACCACTTCCACCGTTCCACGTGGGCGACCACGACCTACTGCTACCTCGAAGACCTGTTCGTGTCGCCTGACTCCCGTGGCTCCGGGGCCGGACGGGCCCTGATCGAGGCGACGGCGGACCTGGCGGCAGAGGCGGGCGCCGAGAAGCTCTACTGGCACACCCGCACCACCAACGCCACCGCTCGGGCGCTCTACGACCAGGTCGCCACCCACGTCGGCGACATCGTGTACGAGCGCGACCTCTGACGCTGGCGAGCCGTCAGAGCCGGACCCGGGAGGGAAGGGCGATGCGGACGTCGATGCCGGGGGACCAGAGCACGTACGGATCGCCTTCGGGAGCCGGGAGGCCGGCGGCGGTGATCACGGTCTGGTCGAGGTGGAGGAGCTCGGCGCGGTGCAGCGGCCACGGGGGATGGTCGACGTCGGCCCACATCAGCCGCTTGCCGAACGCCGTCCCGAGCGCCCAGCGAGCGCTGAGGAAGTGCTCCAGCTGGCTCACCTCGGACGGCGCGATCGCCTCACCCACCCGGACGGCGATGTCCGTCTCGGCGTCGGCCACGGGCCAGCGTCGGCGGGAGCGGTAGGCCACGGTGTCGCCCGGGCGCACCGGTCGGTCGTCGCCACCGGAACGGTCGATCGACATCTTCGCCCAGCAGTAGGGGAGCCGGTAGCTGGCCCGGGCCACCAGTGCGGTGATGAGCCGGGTGATGTCCAGGCTGCAGAACCACACGGCCCGTCTGCCGGCCGGGTCGATGAGGTAGGTGCGCACGTTGGTCTCGGGGAACGTCGACAGGGGCCCGAAGGCGGGCAGGTGGGGGAACCGCACCCGCCGCATGTGGAACGGCAGGACCCCGACCCACGCCGACCCGTCGAACGTGTCCGCCCGGAAGCCGTCCGGGAGCAGGGCCTGCACGTCGGCGGGGTCGTAGCGCCAGTGGATCGACGCCAGGTCGTTCCAATCTTGGAGCATGATCGCCCGCCGCACCGAGCGCGGGCTGTCCGCGGTGATGATCTCCGTCTCGGTGTCCACGGGCTAGCGGGTGCCCCAGGTGTAGGTCTGCTTCACCAGGTCGAGGTAGGTGAAGACCTCGGCGCTGCGGACACCGGGCGTGGACCGGATGACGTCGTTGACGAGGGCGAGGAGGTGATCGTTGTCCTCGCAGACCACCTCGAGGAGCAGGTCGTAGGACCCGGAGGCGATCACGACGTAGTCGATCTCGCCGATGGCGCCGAGGCTGGCTCCGAGCGCGCGGAGATCGCCCTCGGCCCGCACGCCGATCATCGCCTGGACGGTGAAGCCGACGGAGAGGGGGTCGGTGACGGCCACCACCTGCACGACGCCCGAGTCGGTGAGGCGCTGCACCCGCTGGCGGACGGCGGCCTGGGAGAGCCCGACCTCGGGTCCGAGCTTGGCGTAGGACATGCGGCCGTCGACCTGCAGGGCCCGGATGATCGCCTTGTCGATCTCGTCGAGCGCCGGGGCTGCGGCCGCCCGGGCCGATCGTCCGTTGCGTCGCGGGGTCCCGGCCACGGCCATGGTCAGGCTCCGGTCTCAGCGAGGGCGTCGGCGAGGGGGAGGTGCGGTCTGGCGACGGCCTCGGCCACCGAGTGGTTGACGACGTGGCCGCCGAGCGTGTTGACGCCCAGGGCCAGGGCCGGGTCTCGTGCCACCGCGCCGGCGACGCCGAGCGACGCCAGCTCCGACAGGTAGGGGAGCGTGACGTTGGTCAGGGCGTAGGTCGAGGTGTGGGGCACGGCACCGGGCATGTTGCCGACGGCGTAGTGGATGACGCCGTGCTTCTCGAAGACCGGGTCGTGGTGGCTGGTCTCGTGCGACGTGGCGATGCAGCCGCCCTGGTCGATGGCGATGTCGACCACGACGGCGCCGGGCTTCATGGCCCGCACCAGGTCCTCGTCGACCACGACGGGCGCTCGGCCGCCGGCGACCAGCACGGCGCCGATGACCAGGTCGGCGTTGGTCACGACCCGCTCGACCATGCCCCGGTTGGAGGTGAGGGTGGTGACCCGGCCCATCTGGATCTGGTCGACGTGGCGGAGCCGGTCGACGTTCTTGTCGAGGACGTCGACCTCGGCCTCGAGCCCTGCGGCCATCCATGCCGCGTTCCAGCCCACGTTGCCGGCACCGAGCACGCAGACGCTGGCGGGCCGCACGCCGGGCACGCCGCCCAGCAGCACGCCGCGGCCGCCGTTGTGGCGCTCGAGGAAGTGGGCGCCCACCTGGATCGACATGCGTCCGGCGACCTCGCTCATCGGGGCGAGCAGCGGGAGCAGGCCGTCGGCGGTCTGCACCGTCTCGTAGGCCACGGCGGTGGTGCCGGCCGCCAGCAGCGCGGCGGCGACCTCCGGATAGGCGGCGAGGTGGAGGTACGTGAACAGCACCTGGTCCGAGCGGAGGTGGTGGAGCTCGGACTCCTGGGGCTCCTTCACCTTGCAGATGAGGTCGGCGCGCTCCCACACCTCGTCCGCGCCGGCGACGATCTCGGCGCCGACGGCTCGGAAGTCGTCGTCGGGGATGGCCGCCCCGTCGCCGGCGCCGGACTCGATGATGACGTCGACGCCGTGACCGTGGAGCTCGCGGACGCCGTCGGGGGTGAGCGCGACGCGTCCCTCGTCGGCCTTGATCTCGGTGGGCACGCCCACCAGCAGCGGGGCGCTCACGCCATCTTCTCCATGGCGTCCATGGCGTGGAGGAGGGCGATGCGGATGATGCGGGCGATCTCCTCGAACTCGTCGGGTCCGGCCACCAGCGGCGGCGACAGCTGGATCACCGGCTCGCCCCGGTCGTCGGCCCGGCACAGCAGGCCGTTGGCGATGAGGTGGGGCGTGAGCTCGCCGCGCAGGAGGAAGTCGGCCTCGGCCTCGGTGAAGGTCTCCTTGGTGGTGGTGTCCTTCACCAGCTCGATCCCGTAGAAGTAGCCCATCCCGCGGACGTCGCCGACGATGGGCAGGTCCTTGAGCCCTTCGAGCGCGGCGCGGAAGGCGCCTTCGTTGGTCCGGACGTGGCCGGCGAGGTCCTCGCCCTCGAGCAGGTCGAGGTTGGCGAGGGCGGCGGCGCAGCTCACCGGGTGCCCGCCGAAGGTGATGCCGTGGAGGAAGATCTCATCGTTCTCGAGGAACGGCTCGGCGATCTTGTCCGACACCATGACGCCGCCGAGCGGGGAGTAGCCCGACGTGAGGCCCTTGGCCATGGTGATCATGTCGGGCTGGTAGCCGAGGCGCTCCGCGCCGAACATCGACCCCAGCCGGCCGAACGCGCAGATCACCTCGTCGCTCACGAGGAGCACGCCGTAGTCGTCGCAGATCTCGCGGACCCGGGCGAAGTAGCCGTCGGGAGCGGTGAAGCAGCCCCCCGAGTTCTGCACGGGCTCGAGGTACACGGCCGCCACGGTCTCGGGACCGGCCTCGACGATGGCCGCCTCGATCGCCTCGGCGGGAGCGAGCAGCGCCTCGGGGGTGAGCTCCGGGTAGCGGTAGGAGTTGGTGTTCGGCACCTTCAGGTTGCCCTGGGGGATCAGCGGAGCGAACACATCCTTGATGGCGTCGAGCCCGGTGATGGACAGGGCCCCGAGCGTGGCGCCGTGGTACGCCAGGTTCCGGGAGATCACCTTGTGGCGGCCGGGCTCGCCCTTGGCCACGAAGTACTGGCGGGCCAGCTTCCACGCCGACTCGACCGCTTCGCCGCCGCCCGTGGTGAAGAAGACGCGGTTCAGGTCGCCGGGAGCGAGGGCGGCGAGGCGGGCGGCGAGCTCCGCCGCGGTGGGGTGGGCGTAGGTCCACACCGGGAAGTACGCCAGCTTCTCGGCCTGCTCGGCCATCGCCTTGGCGATGGAGGGCCGGCCGTGGCCGGCCTGCACGGTGAACAGCCCGGCGAGGCCGTCGAGGTAGCGCTTGCCGGTGTGGTCCCACACGTAGCAGCCGTCGCCCCGTTCGATGACCACGGTGCCGCCGGCGTCCTCGGGCGTGAGCTTGGAGAAGTGGCCCCAGAGGTGGGCGTGGGCCTGGGCCTGGAGGTCGTCGGTGGTGGTGGTGGCGGTCACGGGGTGTGCCTCCGGAGGCGGGGAGCCGGTTCGAGATGTCGGGTTCGTCGGGTTCGGTTGCGAGGGATCATCCGTCACCGAGGGGGTCGGTGGCAAGCGGATCGATCGTCGAGGGACGGTTCCACGCGTGGATCACGTGCAGGATGGGCAGATCACGGGCGTTCCCGTCGGAGGGTGCGGACGGCCCCGGTGGCCATGAGGCCCACGGTGGCGATGAGGATGGCCGAGGCGATCACGTGGACCTGGGGCGGGATCTCGGTCTTGTTGGCGTTGAAGATCCGCATCGGGAACGTGGTGGTCGAGTCGCCGGCCACGAACGAGGTGATGATGTAGTCGTCGATCGACAGGGCGAACGAGAGCAGGGCGGCGGCGGCGATGCCCGGCAGGATCAGCGGGAACGTGATCGTGCGGAACGTCCGCCACGGCGACGACCCGAGGTCGAGGGCGGCGTCCTCCAACGACCAGTCGAACCCCCGTACGCGGGCCTGCACGGTGAGCGCCACGAAGCTCACGCAGAACAGGATGTGGGCGATCAGCACGGTGGCGAACCCGAACGTCGCGTTGCGGGCGAAGAACAGGGTGAACAGCGACGACCCCATCACGATCTCGGGGGTGGTGAGCGGTAGGACGAGGATGATGTTGACCAGCCCCTTGCCGCGG
>JAOBWH010000079.1 GCA_025463265.1 Ilumatobacteraceae bacterium | reverse complement strand
AGCTCGCCAACATCGACATCCCGGAGTCGTACCGGGCTGCGTTCGTGAAGCGCGACGAGCAGACCATGTGGGAGGGGTTCGAGTCCGAGGACAAGGACCCCCGCAAATCCCTCCACGTGGGCGAGGTCGCCACCCCCGAGCTGGCCCCCGACGAGGTCTACGTCGCCGTCATGGCGTCGGCCATCAACTTCAACACGGTCTGGACGTCGATCTTCGAGCCGGTCTCGACCTTCGGCTTCCTCGACCGCCTCGGCAGGGAGGGCGTCTGGGGCGCCCGCCACGCCCTGCCGTACCACGTGGTCGGCTCCGACGCCGCCGGCGTCGTCGTCCGCAAGGGCTCCGCGGTCCGCAACTGGAACGTGGGCGACAAGGTCACGATCCACTGCAACCACGTCGACGACCAGGACCCCTCGGCCCACGATGACTCCATGCTCGCCAGCAACCAGCGCATCTGGGGCTTCGAGACCAACTTCGGTTCGCTGGCCGACCTCACCGTGGTCAAGGCCAACCAGCTGATGCCGAAGCCGAAGCACCTCACGTGGGAGGAGGCGGCGTGCAACGCGCTGTGCAACTCCACCTCGTACCGCATGATCGTGAGCCCGCACGCCGGCAACCTGACCCAGGGCGACGCCGTCCTGGTGTGGGGCGCGACGGGCGGCATCGGCGGCTACGCCGTGCAGTACGTCCTCAACGGCGGCGGCACCCCCGTCGGCGTGGTGTCGTCGGACAAGCGCCGCCGCCTCCTCAACGAGATGGGCGTCGAGCACGTCATCGACCGCCGCGAAGCCGACTACAAGTTCTGGAAGGACGAGCACACCCAGGACGAGAAGGAGTGGCGCCGCCTCGGCAAGGACATCCGCGGCCTCATCGGGCGCGACGTCAACACGGTCTTCGAGCACCCCGGCCGCCAGACCTTCGGTGCCTCGGTGTTCGCCGCCGCCCGCGGCGGCAAGATCGTGACCTGCGCCGCCACCTCCGGCTACATGATCGAGTACGACAACCGCCACCTCTGGATGAAGCTGAAGAGCATCGTCTCCTCGCACTTCGCCAACTACAAGGAGGCGTGGGCCGCCAACCAGCTCATCGCCGAAGGCAAGATCCAGCCGCTGCTCAGCCGCACCTACTCCCTCGAGGAGACCGGCGACGCCGCCCTGGCCGTCCACAAGAACCAGATCGAGGGCAAGGCCGGCGTGCTGTGCCTCGCCCCCGAGAAGGGCCTCGGCATCGACGACCCCGAGTTCCGCGAGAAGGTCGGCGAGGACAAGATCACCCTGTTCCAGCGCTTCGACGCCCAGGAGAGCTGACGGCCCCGGGCGAAGGGCACGTCGGCTTCGCCGAATCCAAGACCGGCGCGATCTGGCGTAGACCGGGGCTGCTGAGCGGCTCGGGTCTGCGCCAGATCCGCGTCTGAGCACGAACCGACGACACCGAGAGCGAGCGCACGATGGGCATCCAGGCCAAGAACCCGAACGAGGACGACCCGGAGCTCGAGACGTCGTTCAGCGGCGAGCCGATCGACGAGGCGTTCGACGGCGGGCTCGACGCCGCCGTGCTGACCGACGTCGACCACATCGCCATCGTGGTCGACGACCTCGACGAGGCCATCGCCGAGCACCGAGACACGTTCGGCGTGCTGGTCGAGCACCGCGAGGAGATGCACGGCGAGGGCTACGAGGTCGCCTTCCTGGTGGTGGGCGGCTCCACCATCCAGCTCATCGCACCGACCAGCGAGGACTCCGAGTTCACCGAGTTCCTCGCCGAGGGCGGGCCCGGCCTGCACCACATCGGCTACCGGGTGGACGACGTGGCCGGTGCCATCGGTGCGCTCGCCAGCGCCGGCAAGGAGGTCCTCGACGAGGAGCCCGCCACCGGCCCCCGTGGCTCCAAGATCGCCTTCGTGCACCCCGACACGTCCTTCGGCGTGCTCGTCCAGCTCGTCGAGCGGTAGCTAGCCGAGCCTCTCGTCGAGGTAGCACCAGCGCCACGCCTCGCCGACCTCGAAGCTGCGGATCACCGGGTGGTCCGACCCGTGGGCGTGGGCGTCGGCGTGGCGGTTGGGGCTGGAGTCGCAGCAGCCCACGTGGCCGCACGCGAGGCACAGGCGCAGGTGCACCCAGGTGTCGCCGTCGCGCAGGCACTCCTCGCACCCATCGGGCGTGAGCGGCTCGGGGCTCGACGCCTCGGCGGCCTCGGTCAGGTGGGCGCAGAGCTTCGACGGGTGGACGGGCGCGGCCAGGTCCTCGTCGCGGTCGGCGGTGGAGCCGGGGGTGCTGAGGGCGAGCACGCTCTCTTCCACATCGAGGGCGCTGAGCACCTCTTGGAGCACCTCGTGGGGGACCCGACCGGTCTGGCGGATGCGCAGCACCTCGGCCCGCTCGGCGTCGAGCATCGCCATCCGCAGCCGGGCGTAGGTGCCGCTGGGCGTCTCGCCCTCGCCGCCGAGCCGCTCCCACATGGCGTCGGCCCGCTCGGTGCCCCGGCGACGGAGGCGATCGACCACCTCGGGCACGGCGGCGCCGGGATCGGTGTCGAGCTCCTCGTCGAGGCGGATCCGGCCGGCGCGCCCGGCGCGCTCGAGGACATCGGC
Source organism: Ilumatobacteraceae bacterium (assembly GCA_025463265.1). Lineage (GTDB taxonomy): Bacteria > Actinomycetota > Acidimicrobiia > Acidimicrobiales > Iamiaceae > Aquihabitans. The sequence continues at coordinate 7,728 of JAOBWH010000079.1, read as the reverse complement.
GGCGACGAGCGCGTCCTCGTGGCGGTCGGGGCCGGGGATGGCGAGACGGCGGATCAGCAGCGGGAGCGTGGTGCCCTCGATGATCAGGGTGCCGGCGGTGACCACCAGGGCGATCAGCACCAGCACGTCGCGCTCGGGCGTCTCCGGGGGCAGGACGAACGCCGCGGCCAGCGTGACCACGCCGCGCATGCCGGCCCACGACACCACGGCGGTCTCGCTGGGGGTCAGGGCCTCGGGGTCGTCGCGCCTGCGGAGCATCCCCGCCGTGGCGAACACCCAGGCGCCGCGAATGAGCACCACGGTGGCGAACACGGCGGCGGCGGCCAACGCGATGCTGGTCGCGCTGAGGTCGCTGGAGCCCACGGCCTCGAAGATGGGCCGGATCGACAGACCGATGAGCAGGAACACCACGCCTTCGAGCAGGAAGGTGATGGTGGACCAGTTGGACTGGGCGAACAGGCGGGCGGGCGCCGACTGGAGCAGGTCGGCCTTGTGGCCGAGGATCAGCCCGGCGACCACCACGGCCAGCACGCCCGAGGCGTGGACCTCCTCGGCGAGGAGGTAGGCGGCGAACGGGGTGACCAGGGAGATGGCGGTCAAGGTGACGGTGTCGGCCACGTGGCGCTGGACCCTGGCGATGACCAGGGCCACCAGGAGCCCGGCGCCGATCCCGCCGACCACCGAGATGGCGAAGTCGACCGTGATCTCCGCGGCGGTGATGTGGCCCTCGATGGCCGTGCTGGCGGCGGTCAGGCACACCAGGGCGGTGGCGTCGTTCACCAGGCTCTCGCCCTCGAGCACGGTCACGACGCGTCGCGGCAGGCCGATGCGGCGGGCGATGGTGGTGGTGGCCACCGCGTCGGGCGGGGCGACCACGGCGCCGATGGCGAGCGCCGCGGCTGCCGATACCGGCAGCAGCCACGCCGCCACCGCCCCCACGCCGAGGGTGGTGGCGATGACCAGGCCCACCGACAGCGAGCCGATCACCGGGAGGCTGCTGCGGAAGTCGATCAGCGAGGTCTTCAGCGCCGCCGCGTAGAGGAGCGGGGGCAGCAGGCCGATCAGGACGAGGTCGGGATCGAGCTGGAAGTCGTGGAACCGGGGGAGGAAGGACGCCATCCACCCGATGGCCAGCAGCATCAGGGGCACCGAGCGGCCCCAGCGCCGCGCCGCGCCGCCCGCCGCGGTGACCACGACGACGACGAGGATCAGGTCGAGCGCCGACTCCATCGGTAGATCATGCCGTGCGGCGCCCCGCCCCCCGACCAGGGGCGGGCCGGTGGGTCAGTCGGTCAGTGGGCTTCGGTGCCGGGCTCGACCAGCTCCACCAGGACGCCGCCGGCGTCCTTGGGGTGGATGAAGTTCACGCGGGAGCCGGCGGTGCCGCCCTTCGGGACCTCGTAGAGCAGGCGGACGCCGCGCTCGCGCAGGGTGGCGCACACCGCGTCGATGTCGTCCACCCGGTACGCCATCTGCTGGATGCCGGGACCCGACTTGGCCAGGAACTTGCCGATCGGCGAGTCCTCCCTGAGCGGGGCGAGGAGCTGGATGCAGCTGCCGGAGTCGCCCACGGCGAGCATCGCCTCGCGGACGCCCTGCTCCTCGTTGACCTCTTCGTGCACGGACTTCAGGTCGAACGTCTCGGCGTAGAACGCCAGGGCCTCGTCGAGGTCCGGAACCGCGATGCCGACGTGGTCGATGTGGGTGAACATGGGTCCAGTCTGCCCCGGAGCCGCACTGCGGGACCACCTGACGAAACTCATCGAGAGGTGTCGGGCGTCACGTGCGAAGCTGGCTTCGTGGGGGAGCTGGCGGTGCTTCAGGTGGAGTCGGTCACCAAGCGGTACGGCGACCGCACGGCGCTGCACGGGGTCAGCCTCGAGGTGGCCGCCGGCGAGGTGTGCGGGCTGCTCGGGCCGAACGGTGCCGGGAAGACGACCCTCGTGTCGATCATCGCCGGGCTGCGCACGCCCGACGGCGGCCGGGTGCTCGTCGACGGCGTCGACATCGCCGAGGAGGGCCCCACCGCTCGCCGGTCGGTCGGGCTCGCCGGGCAGACCACCGGGATCTACCCGACCGTCACGGTCCGCGAGAACCTCGAGCTGTTCACCCGCCTGGCCGGCTACTCGGGTGCTGTCGTTGCAGCCCGCCTCGAGGAGGTGGCCGAGGTCGTGGAGCTGACGCACCTGCTCGACCGCCAGGCCCGTCACCTGTCCGGGGGCGAGCAGCGCCGGCTGCACACGGCGATGGCGCTCGTGAACCGGCCCAAGGTGCTGATGCTCGACGAGCCCACGACCGGCGTCGACATCGCCACCCGCGCCCGGCTGCTGGAGGCCATCGTCCGGCTCACGGCCGATGAGGGTTGCGCCGTCCTGTACTCGACGCACTACCTGCCCGAGGTCGAGGAGCTGGGTGCGTCGGTCGCCATCTTGGACCACGGCCAGATCCTCGCCCGCGGTCCGCTGCAGGAACTGGTGGGCCAGCACGGGTCGGGCCTCGTGGAGCTGACCTTCGACGGTCCCGCGCCGGAGCTCGCGGGTGCGGTCGTCACCGGCTCGACCGCCCGGGTCAGCACCGACCGCCCGGGTCCCGACGCCGCTGCGCTCATCGGGTCCCTCGGCGCCGACGCCGAGCGGCTCGTCTCGGTCGACTTGTCGCGTCCGAGCCTCGAGACCGTGTTCCTGGCGGTCACCGGCCGGACCTACTCGAGTGACGTCGACGAGGAGCTGGCCGGATGAACCGGATCCGGGCCATCGCCCGCCACGACCTGCGGGTCCTCAAGCGCGACCCGGCGTTCCTCATCATCTTCACGATCACGCCCATCGCGTTCATGGCGTTCAACGAGTCGGCGGTGGGCGCCGCGCTCAGCGTCCGGTTCCCGGACGCCCACATCAACGGTGCCGCCTACATCGTTCCCGCCGCCACCGTGCTCTTCAGCGGGTTCCTGGTGGGCAACGTCGGCTTCGGCGTGTTCCGGGAGCACGGGTGGGGGACCTGGGAGCGGTTGCGGGCCTCGCCGCTCACCCCCAGCGAGCTGATGATCGGCAAGAGCCTGGTGCCGATCCTGACCATCTCGATCCAGATCTTCGTCCTGCTCGGAGCCGGGTTCCTGCTGTTCGACCTGGAGGTGCGCGGCTCGATGGCCGCGTTCGTGCTCGTCGCCGCGCTCCTCGCCGTCATGAACGTGGCGCTCGGCTTCATGCTCTTGTCCGTCTGCCGGTCGGTCATCCAGCTCAACGCCGCCGCCACCGGCGGGGCGATGCTGATCGGCGGCCTGGGCGGGACGCTCACGCCGGTGGAGTTCCTGCCCGGATGGGCGCAGGCGGTCGCCCCGTTCACGCCCGCCTACTGGGCGATGGAGGGCTTCCGCGAGGTCACGATCGGCACCGGCGGCCTCGCCGACGTCGCGGTCCCGTGCCTCATCCTGCTGGGCTTCACCGTGGCGTTCTCCGTCATCGCCGTCCTGCGGTTCCAGGTCGAGGACACCAAGGTGGCGTGGGCGTAGAGCAGCTCGCCTGTGGTTCGGGTGGGGTGCGGCAGTAGCGTCGCTCGCCGTGTCCGCGCTGACCATCGCCGAGTCGTCTGCCGTCGTCGGAGAGCTCCGACGCGCTCGGCGCAAGCGGCGCGTGGCGTCCATCCACTGGATCGATGCGCTGTACCAGGTGTACATCACCGGCCTCGTCTCGGTCGTCGTCGTCGTGCTGCTCTCGGGGGCCATCGGCGACGACGAGGTGAGTGTTGCCGGCATCGCCGATGTGAAGGACCACGGCCCGGCCGCCGCCGGCCTCCTGGTGGCCCTCGCCGTGTTCCTCGGGCTGCGCTCGGGCAGCCGCGGCGGGCCGCTCGCGCTGGAGCGCCCCGACGTCCGCCACGTGCTGCTGTCGCCGGTCGACCGGGGCGTCGCCCTGCGTGGTCCGGCCTGGCGGCAGCTGCGCTTCCTGCTGGCCGTGGGCGCCGCGGTGGGGGCCGCCACCGGACAGCTCATCGTGCGCCGCCTTCCCGGCAACGCCTTCGAGTGGATCGTGTTCGGCGCCCTCTACGGGCTCACGGCCGTCGGCCTCGGCTATGGCAGCGCGCTCCTCGCGTCGGGCCTGAAGGTCAAGCACTGGGTGGCCTCGCTGATCGGCGGCCTGCTGCTGCTGTGGTCCGCCGGTGACGTCATCGGCAAGCTCCCCCTGTCGCCGTTCACCGTCGTCGGCCACATCGCGGTGTGGCCCCTGGAATCGGACTGGCTGGCGATCATCGGCGTCGCCCTGGCGGTGGTCCTCGTCATCGCCGGCATGCGGTGGGTGTCGGGCGTCTCGCTCGAGGCCGCCGAGCGCCGCACCGCCCTGGTCGGCCAGATGCGGTTCGCGGTCACCCTGCAGGACCTGCGCACCGTGCTGGTGCTCCGCCGCCAGCTCTCGCAGGAGCACCCGCGGTCGCGGCCGTGGATCCGAGCCGCCCGCCGCACCCCCAGGTTCCCGGTGTGGCACCGCGGGGTGCGCAGCGTCGCCCGCTGGCCCCTGAGCCGGGTCGTGCGGGCCCTGCTCATGGCGGCCGTCGCCGGCATGGCGATGCGCACGGTCTGGAACGGCACCACGCCGATGATCGTGGTGGCCGGCCTCGCCCTCTGGATCGCCGCCCTCGACGCCGCCGAGCCGCTCGGCCAGGAGGTGGACCACCCGGGCCGCACCGACACCTTCCCGCTCCCGCGCGGCCAGGTGTTCATCCTCCACCTGCCGATCCTGTTCGTGGTGTCGGTGGTCATCGCCCTGCTCGGCGCCGCGGTGGCCGTGGCGCCCATCGGCTCATCGGTGCCGGTCGGCCCGGGCCTGTTCACGGCCTTCATGGCCGGCCTCCTGGCGGCGTGCGGTGCGTCGGTCAGCGTCATCCAGGGCGCACCCGACCCGGTCGACACGTTGTCGATGGTGACCCCGGAGATCGCCGGCACCCGCACGGTCATCCGCACCGCGATGCCGCCCGCCATCGCCATCCTCGGCGTCACCCCGCTCCTCGCCGCCCGCGCCTCGTTCCTGGGCGCCCAGGAGCCGCCGCCGATCAATGCGGCGATGAGCCTCGCCCTGCCGCTCGCGCTCGTCGTCGTCCTCGTCGCCGGGTACATCCGGTTCCGAGACGAGATCCGCAAGTGGATGGCCGACGCCTCCGAGCAGATGTCGCCCACCAAGGCGGCCGAGCGCCAGCGCGAGGAGCGCCTCGCCGAAGAGGCCCGCGAGGCTGCGGCGCTCGCCGAGTCCAAGCGCCTCGCCCGGGAGGCGAGCAGCGCCTCGCAGCGGGCCAAGGCCCGGCAGAAGCCGAAGACGTCCAAGCCCGTCAGCCCGCCGCCCGACGGCGTCCGCGGCGGAACCAGTGCCAAGCCCATCGGGCGGAAGAGGGACCAGACATGAGCGAGGCACAGCCGGCGGCCCTGGTGGCCACCGACCTCTCGAAGACCTACGACGACCTCGTGGCGCTCCAGCCGATGAGCATCACCGTCCCGCCTGGGCAGTCGATGGCGCTCATCGGCCACAACGGGTCGGGCAAGTCGACCTTCCTGCGCATGGTCGCCGGCCTGCTCGACCCGAGCGCGGGCGAGATCGAGATCGCCGGGTTCGACCTGACCGACGTGGAGGCCCGCGCCACCACGTCGTTCCTGCCCGACGATCCGGTCCTCTACGACGACCTCTCGCTGCGCGAGCACGCCGAGTACATCTCGAAGCTGCACGGCGGCGACGGCTGGGACGACTACGCCGAGTCGCTCTGCGTCCGCCTGGGCCTCGAGGAGCGCATCGACGACCTCCCGTCGCGCTTCAGCCGCGGCCTGCGCCAGAAGACCGCCATCGTGTTGGCCCTGGTGCGGCCGTTCTCGCTGCTGCTGGTCGACGAGCCGTTCGTCGGCCTGGACCAGCCCGGCAAGCTCGTGCTGCTCGACGTCCTCGCCGAGGTCCACGCCGAGGGGGCCGCCACCCTGGTGGCCACCCACGACCCCTCCTACGTGGAGCGGGTGGACCGCAGCGTCGCCCTGCGCGACGGCGAGGTCATCTTCGACGGCACGGCGTCGGTCGAAGAGGTCCTCCACCTCGTCGGAGGCTGACGGGCCCAGGTCACCGGCCGGCGCGCTCCAGGACGGTGATGGGCTCGAGGCGCGTCGAGTAGCGGCGGAGGGTGGCCATGAGGGCGCGGCCGACGATGAGGATGATCACCGCGTTGGCCAGGGCGCCGGCCGCGTCCCAGGCGAGCGACGTGGCGACGTAGAAGGACCAGTACCGCTCGAGGGACTCGCCGAGCGACATCCCGGGGGACCAGTCGAGCGCGCCGCCGCGCTGGAACGGCCAGAACCAGAGGTTGAGGATGGCGCCGAACACGAAGCCCCACACCCAGCCGTAGGCGGCGAGCAGGCCGACCTCGCCCCACGGGCTGAGGCGCCGGGTGAGCACGCCGAGGAACCCGGCGCCCGCGCCCATCCAGCCGAGGGCCAGCATCTGGAACGGCAGCCACGGCCCGATGCCGCCCGAGAGGACGGCGGACACCACGAACGACGTGATGCCGAGGATCATCCCGAAGCGGGGGCCGAAGGCGGCGCCGGCGAGGATCACCAGGAAGAACAGGCCGCTGCCGCCGCCGGGGAGGTCGAGCAGCTTCATCAGGCCTGCGATGGCCGAGAGCATGCCGAGCACGGCGACGGTGGTGCCGGTCATGGTGCCCCGGCGGATCTCGAGGGCGACGGCGCCCACGGCGAGCGCACCGACGACGGCGGCGACGAGCGGGGCGTCACCGGCGTGGGCCTGGTTCGGCAGCGCCGACGACGGCAGCCAGAACGGGTAGAGGAACGCGGCGACGCCGATGACGAGCACCAGGACGTAGACCGCGGCCGAGCGGGCGCGGGAGGCGAACGTCGGTCTGCCGCCGATGAGCAGCGGGAGGTGCTCGCCGGTGGCGTCCGTGGGGTCGGTGGCGTCGGGGCGGGCGGCGGTGGCGGTCACGGGGCCGCCTCCGAGGGCGCCGATGCGGTGACCGCCGCCTCGACCTCGGCCACCGTGAGCAGCGGCGGGAGGACCCGGAGGACCTGCGGTGCGAAGAGCGAGCCGGCGAGCACGCTGCGAGCGTCGCCGTGGGCGACCACGTCGCCGTCACCGAGCACCAGGACCGTGGTGGCGACCCGGGCCGCCAGCTCGATGTCGTGGGTGGCGAGCAGCACGGCGCCGCCACCCGCCGCGTGGTCCCGGAGGGCGTGCTCGAGGGCGTGACGGGACGTGGCGTCGATGCCGCGGGTGGGCTCGTCGAGCACCAGGACCGGGGCGTCGCCCACCGCCACCGCCGCGATGGCCACGCGCTGGCGCTGCCCGACCGAGAGGCTCCGGGGGTGGCGGGAGGCGAGGTCCTCGAGGCGCAGCGTGCGCAACCAGCGGTCGACCGCTCCCGGGTCCCGGCGGCCGAGCAGGCCGAGCGTGGCTTCGATCTCGCCGCGCACGGTGGTGCTGAACAGCAGCGAGTCGGGCTCCTGGGGGACGTAGGCCACCGGCACGTGGGGCTCGACCGTGCCGGCCGTGGGCGCGTCGGCGCCGGCCAGGGCGCGCAGCAGGGTGGTCTTGCCGGAGCCGTTGCGGCCGAGGACGGCGATGATCTCGCCCTGGCGGACGGTCAGGTCCGTGGGGCGGAGCACGGTGCGGTGGCCGTGGCTGACGGTGACGCCGGTGCCGGTGAGCAGGACGTCGCCGCTGGCCGCCGGGGCCGGCGGCGGGGGCGAGC
>JAOBWH010000042.1 GCA_025463265.1 Ilumatobacteraceae bacterium | reverse complement strand
CGCCAACGGCGTCCGCCTCACCCGCATCGAGCCGATCAGCCCGACGCTCGAGGACCTCTACTTCGCGGTGCGCACCAAGCGGGTGGCCGGTGAGATCGCCGAGGACGGTGGTCGGCGCCTCGCCGACGGCGATCGCACCGGCGACGACGACCGCGAACCTGCCGCCGTCACCGACCGGAACCGCCAGGTGGCCGCCCTCACCGGATGGCCCGGATCGGAAGGATCCCGATGACCGCCCCCTCGCTCCCCCTCACCGACGCCCCAGCACCCCGCGCCGCCCGCGACGGCTGGCGCGACCTGAGCTGGCGGCGCGTCAAGATCGTCGCCCGCTCCGACATGCGCCAGCTCATCGAGGACAAGGGCTTCTGGATGCCGATGGTGTTCCTCGGCGCCATCTTCTTCCTCATCATCCCGACCGTCCTGCTGCTCACGATCACCAAGATCGGCGACGTCGAGGTCGTGAACCAGATGTCGAAGACGCTCGAGGTCCTGCCCGAGGGGGCCAAGGCGCAGATCCAGGGCCAGTCGCCCGAGGGCCAGACCGCCTACGCCCTGGCCGTCTTCCTGCTGGCGCCGATCGCCATCGTCGTGCCGCTCACCATCTCGACCGCCATCGGTGCGTCGACCATCGTCGGCGAGCGGGAGCGCGGGACCGGCGAGTTCCTCGCCCACTCCCCCGCCCACGAGAAGGAGATCTACCTCGGCAAGCTGATCGCGAGCCTCGTGCCGGGCTATGCGACCACGCTGGTGGGCTTCGGCGTGTACTCGCTGATCGTGAACTTCTTCGTCGGTCCGGAGGTGGGCGGCTGGTTCTTCCCGACCGCGTCGTGGTGGACGCTCATGCTGTGGGTCGTGCCGCCGTTCCTGGCGCTGACCCTCTCGATCGTCCTGCGGCTGTCAGCCCGGGTGAAGTCGACTGCGGCCGCCCAGCAGGCGGCCGGGCTGGTGACGCTCCCGATGATCGCCATCGCCTACAGCCAGAGCACCGGCGCCCTGTTCGGCGCTAGCTCGTCGGGGATCGTCATCGGCATCGTCGCCTGGGTCCTGGCCATCATCGGCCTGTCCCGGGGCATGCGAGCCGTGAGCCGCTCCCGCCTCCTCGGCGTCAACGACGGCGTCTAGCTGCGCGTCGCCTGCGGTTCCGGGCGCTGCCGGGCCGCCACCCTCGCACGGAGAGCCGTTCGTTGCTCGACCCGACGGTGGTCGTGCCTCGGGGCTGGTCCCCGGATCAGGGCGCGAGCTCGTCGGAGCCCCTGCGCTGGCGCACGGCGACGGCGGCCACAACGGCCACCGACGCCGGCTGCCTCGTGGACGTCTGTCGGCTCTGGGGATCGCGGTCCTGGGCGGTGGCGCTGCCAGGTACCGGTTCGCTCGGGTGCGCTGGCGGCTTGACGTCCGTGGACGTGACGTCATGATCCGCATTGCCGTCCGATGCTCCGCTTCTCGAGCGGCTTGCGGTTCCGCCGATCCAGATGGCGACGCCCACCACGGCGACGAGCACCACGATGATCCCGATGTAGGCCATCAGCGCTCGCCTCCATCTCGGCCCGGCTCGTCCCCGTCCTCACCTGGTGAGGCGGCAGCCCGACCGGACGCATCGGGAGCGGCAGCGTCACCTGGGGAGCCGCTCGCGCGCTCGGCGGGCGACGCGGTGCTGCTCTGGTCGAGCTCACCGAGGTGCTCGGCGTCGGCGTTCTCCAGCGGATCGGGTTCGGAGTCGGACATGGCCCCGCGCTTCCCGGCACCACCCACCCCAAACAGGCCGGGGGTGGCCCGTGGAACCCGAACCTGTGCCCAAGCGAGATGGCCCCCGAGCCGGCGTTGCAGCTCCCGGCAACCCCAGGATCGGTCAATCAGCTGCCACAGCCGAACGAGCAGGATGCGTCAGTTGATCGGGGTGAGGTTGCCTTCGCTGTCGCAGGTGTAGCCCTCAGCCTCGAGGGTCTCAGGCGCCGGGCACTCCTTGGCCTCGCTCTGGTCGATCGGGGTCAGGTTGCCTTCGCTGTCACACGTGTAGCCCTCGGCCTCGAGGGTCTCGGGCGCCGGGCACTCCTTGGCCTCGTTCTCGTCGATCGGGGTCAGGTTGCCTTCGCTGTCGCAGGTGTAGCCCTCTGCTTCGAGGGTCTCGGGTGCCGGGCACTCCTCGGCCTCGCTCGCCGCCCCGGTGGTGGTGGTCGCCGGCGAGGTGGTGGTGCTGTCGGACGAGGTGGTCGCCACCTGCGAGGTGGTGGTCTCGACCGGTCCGTCGTCGGTGCCCGACCCGCAGCCTGCGATCGCGAATGCGAAGATGAGCATGATGACGGCGGCGCTGCGGCGCATGAGAGCTCTCGCTTCGTTCGGAGGGGGTGGGAGCGCCCGCTGAGAGGCGCGTGCATCGCACGTCCCACCCGGTCGCGACATGAACCTACCGCCACCCGTCGGACGAGCGCCGGACCGACCGCCACGCCGCACCCGGTACCGGGCGTTCACGGGAGAGCCCTCTTCCGACGACCGCGATGCGACGAGAGCGTTGCCCATCGCGCGAGCTCGCTCGCCGTGTCGGGCCAACCGCTCGGTGACGAGGCCGAGGGACGAGGTCTATCTGACCTTCAGCTCGGGAAAGGGCAGGTCATGACACGTCCCGCGCCTCGACCTGGCAGCGACGCGCGGGTGATGCATTCGGAGCGGCGGACGTTCATCGAGGCCTCCCCGGCGTCGGTGTGGGCTGCGATCCTGCGGGTCGAGGACTACCAGGAGTGGTGGTCATGGCTTCGAGCTTTCGACGGTCATCGCCTCGTTGCCGGCGATCGTTGGCGCTGCACCGTCAAGCCGCCGCTGCCGTACCGCGTCAGGTTCATCATCGAACTGCACGAGGTGGAGACCGCATCGTCCGTGGCTGCGACGTTGGACGGTGACATCGCTGGCAGCGCACGCATCGACCTCGTGCCACGCCGGACGGGCACCGATCTCCTGCTCGTGGCAGACCTCCATGCCGTCAACCCTTGGCTCCGGCGCTTGGAGCGATGGGCGCACCCGGTCGCGCAGTCCGGGCACGACCACATCATCGACAGCGCCCTTCAGGAGTTCGTCGACCACGTGGGTTGATCTCACCGGACATCGTCCTGGTGCGACGGATCACCCCAGCGTCTGCCGCATGCGTCGGGTCCGTGGCCACTGCCGCAGCTCGATGCGATCGAGACGGCGCTCCGGCCGCGGTGGCGGACCGATTCGCGACACCGCCGGCCCACCGCGCCCGGTTGGCTACCGTTCTCGTCGATGGCGCCGGCGACCGAAGGATCCGCGTGGCTCCAGGGCAGCGCCCATGCCCAGGTGCTCGACTACCACCTGAGCATGCTTCTCGACGAGGCCCGCATGGAGTCCTTCCGGCGGGCCATCGACGCGACGGTCCGGCCTGGCGATGTGGTGTTGGACGTCGGTGCGGGGACGGGGGTCCTTTCCTTCATGGCATGTCAGGCGGGCGCATCTCGGGTGTACGCCGTGGAAGGCGGGCCCGTGATCGAGGTGGCCCGTCAGCTGGCCCGACAGAACGGCTTCGATGACCGTGTCGTGTTCATCAACGACTGGTCCACGAATGTGGACCTCCCCGATCTGGCCGACGTGCTCGTGAGCGAGACGATCGGCAACGCCGGGCTCGACGAGGGGATCCTGGCTTGGACCGCCGACGCTCGAGCTCGGTTGCTGCGACCCGGAGCGCAGATCCTGCCCCGGAGGCTCCGACTGTGGACCGCCGGGGTCGAGTCCTTCGATGATCACTGCCTCGTATCGGACTGGTCGCTGCCCTCGATCGGGCTCGACCTCGCTGCGGTGAGACACCGAGCAGAGCGGACGCTGTGGCATGCGGACATCGCGCCTGAGCAGATCTTGACGCAACCTTCGCTGGCCGCCGATATCGATCTGAGAACGGCGCCCGATCGGGAGATCACGGCGTCAGGCCAGATGCGCGTGGAGCGGGCGGGCCGGCTGCACGGCCTGACCTGCTGGTTCGATTCCCTGCTCAGCGAGGGCGTCACCGTGGACAACGACCCAAGCCGATCGGACTCGAGCTGGGCCCAGAGCTTCCTGCCGATCGGCGAACCGTTGACCGTCGGCCCCGGCGACCTACTGGAGTGGGAGTTGGCGGTGTCAGCCGACGGGGAGCGTTGGACGTGGCGGCTTGATCTCGCAACGGGCTGAGGTGAAGGGGGTCGTTGCCGTGAGCGACGGCGCGGCGAGCCTCCAGGGACGGCCTTGCATCGTTCGGCGGAAGTGGTCTTCTCCTCGGGTCAGACGCAGGAAAGACATGGTCACCCTGCGGGGTCCGAGGTGTTGAACTCGTCGAGTCGCTGTTCGTCGGGTGCGACGTGGCGAAGCAGGGCACGACCTGCAGCGACGACGAGGCTGCGATCGTGGGTGACGGCGAAGTCCCAGTCATCGTGCGCTGCGGTGCGTTGCCGGGCGACGAGCGCTCCCGCGTAATGGGGCCCGACCACCACGACGGACCACTCACGACACAGACGGTGTTCGAGCGGGATCTCGGCTCCTACGACCCCCTTCGCAGGTTCCTTCGCCATGCCGGCCCCGAGGGCGATCACGAGCGACCCCTGACCGCTGAGGCACTCGTAGCGCTTCAGCGTTGCGACGTCGATCTCATCCTGGTGCTCGAAGGTCGACAAGATGACGGGGCCGTCGTGCCATGCCGTGGCCTGCTCCTCCAGGTACATGGCGATGCCGAGCAGGAGCCGCTTGTCCGCTCGGCGCATCGGACGAGCTGATCGAACGACCGAGAACGGTGTCTGCTCCGATGGGGTGCCGGGGACGCGAAGGAGCGGGATGGTGTCGGCGGCTGCTTGCACGGGTGCGGGAAGCGGTCCCGGGTGAGCGAAGAGCCAACCTTGGCCGACCACAGCGCCGAGGGCGAGGGCGGCTTGACGGTGCTCCTCGGTCTCGATGCCCTCGGCAACCACCGTTGCGCCGCTGCGCTCGGCCTCGGCCATGACCGCGCTCACGATGAGGCCCACTTCCGAGGTCGGCCGCCCTTGGACGATCCGCAGGTCCAGCTTGATGACGTCGGGTTCGAGGAAGGGCATCAGCGCGAGGCAGAGGGGGTTGGTGCCGACGTCGTCGAGCGCGATGCCCCACGACTGGTCTCGGGCCCAGTCGACGAGGCGCAGGAGCTCTGCTGGCCGGCTGATGACGGCACGCTCGGTCACCTCGAGCACGATGCGCAGTTCAGCGCCGGCCCGCTCGAGCAGCGCCGCGTGCTCGGGCGGTGCGCCGACCGCCACGTCGGGCTCGACGTTCACGAACAGGGTGCACCCGTTGCCGAGATCAGCATCGAGGGCTCCGCGCAGGGCCGCGGCGCGAAACGCCCAGTCGATCTCGGAGAGCAGCCCTGCGGGCCGGGCCGCAGCGAGGAGGTCCAACGGCGAGGACAACGGCGACCCGGCTGGGCCCCGCCCCAGGGCTTCGTACCCGAGCACCTGGCCCGTCTCGAGATCGACCAACGGCTGGTAGTCCGCTCGAACCCCGCCTGGTCGCAACGCCTCTGCCAACCCCGACGCCGCCTGCGACTCCCGCATGTTCCGTCCCTTGCCGTTCGATCATCCGCTTCCACGCGGACCTCACCCGTCCATCGCTGCCGCCCCTCTACCCACAATGTCGTGGAACGTGACGTTGAAGCGGAGCCGGCCCCACGACCGTCCCGCATCCAGGCCGACGGCGTGCCCGTCCAAGTCGTTCGCCCAAGCGTCACGCTCCCGGCCTAGGGGGCTCGTGAGCGCACTCGGTCACACGCCGCGTACGGCCCACGCCAGCACGGCCGTTTGCTCACGTGCCAGTGACGCCATCGCCGCCGAGAACGGATGGGGCTCGACGCGGGCTCGACCGCTGAGGGCTGTGCGCTGGGGAGGCGGCTACTGCAGCGGTGCGGGGGCGGGCGCCCAGGCCCCTTCGGGTTCGGTGCCGAGGTCCCTGTCTGGGTCGTCGGGCGCCACCACTTCCGGCGGCACCTCGCCCAGCGTCGAGAACGCGCACCAGGCGACGTACCCGGCGATCACGGCGGCGACGACCAGCGGCGCGACGCCGCTGAGCCGCCCGACGAGGCCTTCCGCCACGAAGTCGGTCGACAGCCGGGCTCCGGACAGCTCATCGGGGTCGTACATCACGGTCAGGACCGAGCTGATCCCCGCCAGACCGGCACTCACGAGACCGACCCCGACCAAACCTCGCAGGACGGTGCTGCCCCGTCGACCGATGCGGTCGCCAGGTCCCAAGGTCACGAGAAGCAGGGCCACCAGCAGGGCCCCGGCGACGATCAGGTTCGCCGAGGCGCCCCCCACCCGCACGACCTCGTCGATCCCGACGGCGGGCGGTTCCACCCCGGACGGGTCGCTCGCAACCGACCCCAGCTGGGCGTTCGCTGAGACCAGCCCGGAGACGAGCACGGCCACGACCGAGAGCACCAGGAGCAGGGCGAGGACCTCGAGCCGCTGCTGCCACGGCTCGGTCTCGTCCGTGGGGGCTGGTGACGAAGGCGGCGCCGGTGGAGGGGCGACGGGGACGGTCATGACGAGGCCCTTCGGTCATCGGGAGCGAACCACCGCATCCCGAAGGCGATCACCGTGGCGCACACCACGGCTTGGATGACGAAGCGAGCGACGATCGACCACTGGGCGGCCGTCCACGCACCAGTGGAGGGGATGTCGTAGACGTCGGAGGTCGCCAGGTCGAACGCACCCACGGCGAACGCTGCGCCTTGGACGACCGCAGCGATCACCAGCAGGGACGCCAGGAGCGAGCGGGGCACAGCATCCGCTCCGCGCTCGCCACGGACGACCAGGACCCCGAGGCCCACGGCTCCGGCGAGCAGGACGGGCCCGAGGAGGTCGGACTGGTTCGCCGCGCCCATGAAGAGGACGAGCCAGGCCGATTGCGCCGGGTCTGGGCCGAAGACGTCGTGGTACAAGACGGCCCCGGCCACCGGGAGCGTGAGCGCGGCGATCGCCAGCAGGAGCGCCAGAATCTGCCGCTGCTGCGCCCGCCTGCCCACCGTCGGTTCCGCCACGACGGGACGCTATCCCAGCGCGGCGCTGCGGGCGGCGTGGATGGCCTCGACCAGTTCGCCCGTGGTGCGGAACGTGGACCCGGCGTAGCCGCGGTGCACGTAGGTGAGCCGACCGCCGCCATCGATGACGAAGACGCAGCGCCGGTAGAAGCCGACCGGGCCGAGCACCCCGTAGGACCGGGCGAGCGACTTGTCCGTGTCGGCGAGCAGCGGGAAGGCGAAGCCTCCCTGGTGATCGGCGAACCCCTCGTGGCTGTCGAGGTCCTCGGGGCTGATGGCCAGGAGCTGCGCGCCCAGCGCCAGGAACTGGTCGATGTCATCGGTGTAGCTGTTGAGCTGCTCGGTGCAGATCGGCGTGTTGTCGCCCGGGTAGAAGACCAGCACGACCGGTCGACCGGCGAACTCCTCGAGCGTGTAGGTCCGCCGCTCGCCGCCCAGGGTCCCGGGGACGGAGAACGAGGGGGCCGGATCGCCGGCGGTCACAGCCATGGTCCGACCTTATGCCGCGGCCGCTCCTGCGAACCCAGCGCGCACCGGGCCGGTCGGCCGTATCGTCGGCGTCCATGACCCTTCCCACGCGCACCCTCGGACGCTCCGGGCTGACCGCCGGCGCCATCGGCCTCGGCTGCATGAGCTTCAGCCCCATCTACGGCGGGTTCGACGGCACCGACCCCGACGAGGTCATCGGCCGGGCGCTCGACCTCGGCGTCACCCTGCTCGACACCGCCGACATCTACGGCCCGTACACCAGCGAGGAGGTCGTGGGCCGCGCCATCAGCGGTCGCCGCGACGAGGTGGTGCTGGCCACCAAGTTCGGGCTGGTGTTCGATGCCGACTCCCCCACGTTCCTGTCGGTCGACGGGTCGGCCGAGCACGTCAACCGCTCGATCGACGGCTCCCTCACCCGCCTCGGCACCGACCACATCGACCTGTACTACCTGCACCGGCCCTCCGGCGAGATCCCGATCGAGGAGACCGTGGGGGCGATGGCCGACCTGGTGGCCCAGGGCAAGGTCCGCCACCTCGGCCTCTCGGAGGCCTCGGCCGACACCGTCCGCCGGGCCGTGGCCGTGCACCCCATCGCCGCCCTGCAGACCGAGTACTCGCTGTGGAGCCGCGACATCGAGGGCGACATCATCGACACCTGCCGGGAGCTGGGCGTCGGGCTGGTGCCCTACAGCCCGCTCGGACGCGGCTACCTCACCGGGACCATCACGTCGACCGACCAGCTGGCGGACAACGACTTCCGCCGCCGCAACCCCCGCTTCGCCGAGGACCAGCTGGCCGCCAACCAGGCCGTCGCGGACCTGGTGGCCCAGGTGGCAGACGGCCACGGCGCCACGCCCGGCCAGGTGGCGCTGGCGTGGATCCTGGCCCAGGGCGACGACCTCATCCCGATCCCGGGCACCAAGCGCGTGGCGTACCTGGAGCAGAACGCAGGTGGTGCGTCGGTGGAGCTCACCCCCTCCGACCTCACGGCCCTCGACGCCGCCGCCGACCTGGTGCAGTCCCCGCGCTACGACCCCAGCACGGGCTGGACGAACCGGGACACCCCGGCGCAGACCTGACCCGAGCGCCTGCTAGTCCAGCTGGGCCAGGATCTCGTCGGAGATGTCGAAGTTGCCGTAGACGTCCTGGACGTCGTCGAGGTCCTCGAGGTGGTCGATGAGCTCGAGCACCTTCTTGGCCGAGCCGCTCTCCTCGATGGCGACCAGGTTCTGGGCCACCATCGCGAGGTCGCCGGACTCCACCTTGAAGCCGGCCTCCTCGATGGCGCTGCGGACCGGGTGGAGATCGTGCGGGTCGGTGGTGACGCGCCAGACGTCGCCCTCGCGGACGATGTCTTCAGCTCCGGCGTCGATGGCCGCCAACATGAGCTCGTCCTCGTCGGCCGAACCGTCGACGGCGAGCACGCCCTTGCGGTCGAACTGCCACGCCACGGCGCCGGGCTCGGCCATGGACCCGCCGCGCTTGGTGAACGTGGAGCGGATGTCCGAGCCGCTGCGGTTGCGGTTGTCGGTGAGCACCTCGATGAGCAGGGCGACGCCGCCGGGTGCGTAGCCCTCGTAGGTGATCTGCTCGTAGTTGACGCCCTCGAGGCCGCCGGTGGCCCGCTTGATGGCCTTCTCGATGGTGTCCAGCGGCACCGACGAGTCCCGGGCCTTCTGGTACATCGTCCGCAGGGACGGGTTCATCTCCGGGTCGGGTCCGCCTTCTCGCGCCGCGACCTCGACCTGGCGGATCAGCTTGGCGAAGACCTTCGCCCGCTTGGCGTCCGTGGCGCCCTTCTTGTGCTTGATCGTCGCCCACTTGGAATGGCCGGACATGCGATCTCCTCGTCAGAACCGATGCGTGCGGGGTCGTTTCTACGCCATATCGGCGAGCTGCAGGAACTGCTCGTGCAGGCGCAGGTCCCCGGTCAGCTCCGGGTGGAAGGCCGACACCATGACCCGGCCCTGCCGGCAGAGCACGGGGTGGCCGTCGACCGAGGCCAGCACCTCGACCCCCTCGCCCACCTCTTCGACGAACGGGGCCCGGATGAACACGGCGTGGAACGGGGTGTCGAGCCCGTCGATGGCGAGGTCCGCCTCGAACGAGTCGACCTGGCGGCCGAAGGCGTTCCGACGGACCGTCACGTCGATGCCGTCGTAGGAGTTCTGGTCCGCCCGACCGTCGAGCACGGTGCGCGCCAGGACGATCATCCCGGCACACGTCCCGAACGTGGGGAGGCCGTCGGCCAGGCGGTCGCGCAGCGGCTGGGCGAGGCCCGACGTGTCGAGCAGCTTCGACATGGTGGTGGACTCCCCGCCGGGGATGATGAGGGCGTCGACGGCGGCCAGCTGGTCCGGCGTGCGCACCTCGACCGGGGTGGCACCCAGCGCCCGGAGCGCGTCGGCATGGGGGCCGATGGCGCCCTGGAGGGCGAGCAGGCCGACCGCCACGGCTACCAGCCGCGGTCGGCGTAGGTGGTCTCGAGCTTGCCGATCTCGAGACCGGGGATGGCCGCACCGAGGCCGCGGCTGACCTTGGCCAAGATGGCGGGGTCGTTGAAGTGCGTGGTGGCCTCGACGATGGCCTTGGCCCGCAGCGACGGGTTGTCGGACTTGAAGATCCCCGAGCCGACGAACACGGACTCGGCGCCGAGCTGCATGGCGAGCGCGGCGTCGGCCGGGGTGGCCAGGCCGCCGGCGCAGAACAGCGGGACCGGGAGCTTGCCGGTCTCGTGGATCTCCTGCACGAGCGGGAGGGGCGCCTGGAGCCGCTTGGCCCACTCGAAGAGCTCGGGGCCGTCGGCCTGGGTGACCTTGCGGATGTCGCCCAGGATCGAGCGCAGGTGGCGCACGGCCTCGACCACGTTGCCGGTGCCGGCCTCGCCCTTGGACCGGATCATGCACGCGCCCTCGGAGATCCGGCGCAGCGCCTCGCCCAGGTTGGTGGCTCCGCACACGAACGGCACGGTGAACGCCCACTTGTCGATGTGGTGCGCCTCGTCGGCCGGGGTGAGGACCTCGGACTCGTCCACGTAGTCGACGCCGAGCGCCTCGAGGATCTGGGCCTCGACGAAGTGGCCGATGCGGGCCTTGGCCATGACCGGGATGGTGCAGACGGCCTGGATGCCCTCGATCATCTCCGGGTCCGACATGCGGGCCACGCCGCCGTCGCGCCGGATGTCGCTGGGCACCCGCTCGAGGGCCATGACCGCCACGGCGCCGGCGTCCTCGGCGATGCGAGCCTGGTCGGGGTCGACCACGTCCATGATGACGCCGCCCTTGAGCATCTCCGCCAGCCCCCGCTTCACCAGTTGGGTACCGGTCTCCGAGGCGGGTCGAGCGGCGGTGGAGGACGATTCGGCCATGCCCGCACTCTACCGACCGAGGCCTCTGATCCCGAAGTGGGAAGCGGCCCGATCCGGGCGCCGCCGTCAGCCGATGTTGGTGACGCCGCCCGCTCGGGGCAGCTCGATCCAGGTCTGGCCGGGGGTCAGCAGGATGGGCTGGTCGGCGCTGTCGAACAGGGCGGCCGGCTTGTCCTCCGCCGGGCGATCCCACCGGCCGTGGATCACCTTGCCGTTGGTGTAGACGAAGGCCTCGCCGGCGCCGACGGTCAGGGCCTCGGGCGACCGGGTGTCGGCCGGGCTCTGCCCGTACGGGGTGACCA
>JAOBWH010000015.1 GCA_025463265.1 Ilumatobacteraceae bacterium | reverse complement strand
GGCGCCCGACCCGTGCCCGCCGCACCGACCACCCGGCGGCGAAGACCAGCGCCACCACCGCAGCGCTCACGACGACGCCGCCACCGGTCGACGCCCGTCTACCCGGCGAGGCGCCACCACCTCGTCGCCCTCGGCCACCAGCCGCACGACCGGCCGACCGGCCTCGTCCAGGTCGAGCTCGGCCACCTCGACCACCCGTCGCGCGCCGTCGGCGGAGCGGACCAGGTGGGCGATCAGGTCGACCGCCGAGCCGAGCTGTTCTCGGACCGATGCGGCGGGGAGCCCGACGCCGGCCATGAGGACGAGCGTCTCCAGCCGGCGCACAGCATCGTCGACCCCGTTGGCGTGGACGGTGGAGAGCGAGCCGTCGTGGCCGGTGTTCATGGCGGTGAGCAGGTCGAGCGCCTCTGGCCCGCGGACCTCGCCGACGATGAGCCGGTCGGGCCGCATCCGCAGGGCGGTGCGCACCAGGTCTCGGATGGTGACCTCGCCCGCACCGTCCGAGGAGGGTGGACGGCTCTCGAGCCGGACCACGTGCGGCGCGCTCAGCCGCAGCTCGGCGGCATCTTCCACCGTGATGATGCGCTCGCCGTCGGGCACGTCGGCCGCCATGGCGTTCAGGAGCGTGGTCTTGCCGGCGCCGGTGCCGCCCGACACCACCACGTTGCACCGCGACCGCACCGCCCAGCGCAGCAGCGCGGCCACGGGCGGCGCCGCCAGCTCCTCCAGGACGATGGGCCGGACCGAGAACCGCCGGATGGTGATGCACGGGCCGTGGACCGCCAGCGGCGGCACCACCACGTGGACCCGCGACCCGTCGGCGAGACGGCCGTCGACGAGCGCGTGGACCGGGTCGGCCCGCTTGCCGAGAGGAGCCACGATCCGCTCGACCAGCAGCTCGATCTGCGACCGGTCCAGGTGGATCGGTGTCTCGACGAGCTGCCCGTGCCGCTCCACCCACACGGCTCCCGGACCGTTGACCATCACGTCGGTGACGCCGGGGTCAGCCAGCAGCGGCTCCAACACGCCGAGCCCGTCGAGCTGGGCCTGGATGGCGGCGACCGACCGGGCGACGTCGTCGGGCGCTCGGAGCGGATCGGCCTCCCGCACCATCGCTGCGATGGTCTCCGGCTCCGGCAGCACACCGTCGGCACCGTGGACCAGCGCCCGGTGGATGCGGTCCTCCAGGGCGCTCACCGGAGGCCGTCCAGCACCCGCAGGAACGACCGTGGCAGCGGCCGCTTCGCCAGCCCGGCATCGACCGCGGCGGCGACGGCCGGGTCGATCTCCAGCTCGGCCACCACCGGTGCGCCGCTGGCAGCAGCGACCTCCTGCCAGGTGACCGACCGCCGGCGGTCCCGGACCACGACGATGCCCGTGGGCGGGACCGGGAGCCGCTCGAGCCGCTGGAGCGCGACCGGGCACGCCCGGGTGACGAGCAGCGTCCGGGCCGACGCAGCCACGAGCGACGCCGCCGCACCCCCGCCGGTGCACCCGGCGTCGACCACGGTGAAGCGGTCCTCGGCCTCGAGCGCCGCGACCAGGCCGCCGACCTCGTCTGCGGAAAGATCGCCCGATCCTCGGGGGACCAGGGCGACGCCGGGGACGAGGTCGACCTCCAGTCGGGCCAGGGCGTCCGCCGGGACGCCGGGTGCGGCGCGCAGCCAGTCGCCGATGCCCGGTCCCGGCGGATCCGGCGCGCCGAACAGCGTCGGCTGGTCACCGCCGACATCGACGACGAGGGCCCGTTCACCGCCGCACACCGCGGCGAGGGCCAGCCCGGCCACCACCACCGAGGTGCCGACGCCACCGCCGACCGACCAACACACGAGCACCGCACACCTCCGCACCAGGAACGAGGACCTGCGGGAAGGCGAGGGCGACCCTACGTGCGCGGCTCGGGTCGCTCAACCACTGATGAGGAGCGGAGGAACCGACCCCGAGCAAGGCGAAGGCGACCCTCGGGCGAGGGTCGCCTTCATCGAGTGGTTCGGGTTGTCGTGCGGCGACGCTCGGTCGCCGCCGGCCTCAGACCGTGCGGACCTTCTTGGCGGCGACGGCAGCGAGAGCGATGAGGGCGAGGAGGACGAGGAGCTTCTTCATGGAGGGTGAGTGTAGGTCGTTCGATCCACGCCTGCCTCGGTGAACGCTCCCGTGCCGTGCACCCGGCCGACTCCCCCCGGTGACCTCACGTTCCGTAGACTCCTGACCACCTGTTGGATCGCCCGTTCGCGTCCGGCCCCGAACTTCCGAGGCGGCTCCCTCTTGCTCGACGCAACCCCTGCGGTACCCCCTTCGCCCGAGGTCGAGGCCGCCGGCGCCTCCGACCCGGCGCGGGCCCCCCAGGAGGGACAGCCCACGTCGCTGCGCAAGCGGCTCCGGTGGCCGTTCCTCACCGCGTTCCTCGTCGAGCTCATGTTGGTCGTGGGCGACCGCATCCCGTCGGTCGACTCCATGTCGTACTTCGAGACCGGCCGGAACTTCGTCAACGGCGACGGCTACACCCGGGCGGGCGCACCCGAGATGCACTTCCCGCCGGTGGCGCCCGTGTCGTTCGGCCTGCTGGAGAAGCTCACCGGCAACGAGATGTTCGCCCTGCGCACGTGGGAGCTGTTCTGGGCCCTGGCCGCCGTGCTCATCTTGACCGCGGTCGCCTGGTTCATCAGCCGCAAGGACGACGTGGTCGTCGCCACGGCCTGGATCGCCGTGGCCGTGCCCGGCGTCGTCACCCTCTCGATCCGCGCCGGCAGCGGGAGCGAGCTGCCCGTGGTCGTGATGCTGATCGCCTCGGCGCTGCTCACGCTGCTCGCCGTCGACCGCACCGCCGAGCGCTCCACCGCCAGACGGGTGGGGCTCCTCGTCGGCGCCGGCGCCCTCGTCGGCCTGGCGTACCTGACCCGGCCCGAGGCGCTCATGCCCGGTGCGGTCATCGGCCTGGCCGTGTTCCTGTTCGCCCTGCGCCAGCCCGACGTGAGCTGGGCCGGGCGCGCCAAGCTGGTGCTGCGCAACTGCGCCGCTTTCGGGTTCGCTGCGCTGCTCTTCGTCGCCCCCTACGTCAACTACACCCACTCGAACAGCGGGTCGTGGTCGCTCACGTCGAAGACCAAGGACGCCTCCATCGACGCATGGCGCGCCGTCGCCCAGGACGACCGCCTCGAGCGGGACCAGATCCTGTACTCCATCCAGCCCGACGGCGTGAGCCTCGGGCCGGAGACGGTGTCGCTCACCAAGATCGCCCGGGAGCACCCCCGGAACTGGCTGACCATCGCCTGGATCAACAGCACCACCATCGTCGGCGACTACGTCGGCCGCCCGTGGGAGACCGGCCCCACCTGGGAGCTGATCCCGCTGTTCCTCCTGGTCCCGGCCGTGTGGCAGATGTGGCGGACGCGCCACAAGGGCAGCACCTTGTTGTTCGTCGGCCTCGGCGCCGCACCGCTCGCCACCTGCTTCCTCTTCTTCGCCCTGCCCCGCTACCTGATGATGACCACGGCCGTGCTCATCCCGTTCGGCGCCTGGGGCCTGGTCGAGTGGACGAACCGCCTCGCCCTCGGGAAGCGCCGCCTGGCGTGGTGGGTCATGGGCGGGCTCATGGTGCTGTCGCTCGTCGTCGCCGCCTGGAACCTCCTGCCCCTCAGCAGCACCCCGGAGCGCACCGAGCAGCGCACCGCCGGCGAGTGGATCGCGGCGAACACGCCGGAGGACGCTCGCGTGATGACCCGCTCGTTCCACGTGCAGGGCTACTCCCACCGCGACGTGGTGGCCATGCCGTCGGCCGAGTACCGGGCCATGCTCGAGTTCGCCCGCCGCATGGGCGTCAAGTACCTCGTCGCCGACGAGAACACGATCAAGCGCCGACGCCCCGAGGTGTACGACATCTTGATGCGCGAGACCGGCTCGCCGGCCGGGCTGAAGCTCGTCCACCAGTTCACCGAGCGCGGCACCCGGGTCAAGATCTACGAGCTGGACCCGCCGGCACCGCCCACCCTGCAGCCGCCGCTCCCCCTGGGCTACGTCGCCGACTGACCTTCCTCCGGCCCCGCCTTCCGTGCGGGACCAGCCGGACGCCGAGGAGCACCTCGTCCGGATGTCGCGCTGACCGGGTCAGCCGACGCCGACCGCGAACCGGCTGCGAAACCAGCGGCAGAACGACAAGAGCCGGCCGTCGCATCGCTGCGGACGGCCGGCCCCTCGAGTCTTGGTCAGACGGCGAGCAGGTCGCGAGCGCCGGTGTCCGAGGACGGGTGGCGCAGCTTGCTCATGGCGCGAGCCTCGATCTGGCGGATGCGCTCCCGGGTGAGGTTGAAGTGCTCCCCCACCTCCTCGAGCGTGCGGGGCTCCCCGCGGTCGAGGCCGAAGCGCAGCTTCAAGATCTCTCGCTCGCGCTCATCGAGCGGCGAGAGCAGCCGGGAGATCTCCTCGGGCAGCAGCGCGGTGGCGGCCACCTCGAAGGGCGACTC
>JAOBWH010000181.1 GCA_025463265.1 Ilumatobacteraceae bacterium | reverse complement strand
AGCTGGCCGGGCGCGGTGACCGTCGCGTCGCCCTCGGTGGCGGTCCACGCCGCGGGCTCGACGGCTCCGTCGACCCATGTCTTGAACTGGATCGTGGCGCCGACGACCCGCAGGGCGAGCCACTGCTTCGCCGTGGTCACGGCCTGGCCACCGCCCACGGAGCGCAGCGTGGTCGCAGTGCCCCCGCTCACCCGGCGGACTGCGACCGCGCCGCTGTTCGACGTGAGCTCGAGGCCGTACCCGTCGCGAGGGCGGTAGGCGTTGGCCCACCCGCCCGAGCCCCGGGCGTAGACGTTCAGGTAGGCGGCCGCCGCCGTGGAGGACCAGCGGTAGGAGAAGCGCACCTCGCTGTCGGTCCGAGCGGCCAGGGCCGTGAGCTGACCACGGGCGAAGGCGTTGGCGGCGTCGTCGATGGCGAGCTGGCCGGCATCGAGGGCGATGGCGGCCGAGCCCGACCCCGCACCCGTCGACCAGCCCGCCCAGGGGGCACCGTTCGCTCCGCCGAACGACTGCGTGAACAACGGCGCGGTGGGCGGCAGGGTGGTGGTGGTGGTGGTGGTGGTGGTCGTCGGCGTGGGTGCGGTCGTCGTGGTCGTCGTGGTCGTCGGGGCGGCGGTCGTCGTGGTCGTGGGTGCGGCCGTGGTCGTGGTGGTCGAGGCGGCGGTCGTGGTGGTGGAGGCGGGCGGCACGGACCCGGTCGAGGTGAGCGAGGCGGCGAAGCTCAGGTCGCTGCTCGACGGGCTCTCCTGGTGGACCTCCACGGCGATGGTGTTGGCGCCGACCTGCACCAGCGCAGGCGGGATAGCGAAGGAGCGGACGGTGGCCTCGTCGACGCCGGATCGACCCGACGAGGCCCGGGTGGCCGCCGTGAGCGCGCCGGCCGGCAGGTTGTCCCGGACCACCTCGACGCCGTTCACCGAGACCGCGGCGCCGTCGTCCGCCAACAGGTTGAGCGTCAGCGTGTCGGGTACGGCCCGGGCGTTGAACGTGGTGCGGAAGTAGGTCGTGACGTACTTGGCGTTCGGGTTCGGGCCGAACCCGATCTCCGTCGCCTCGTCGCCGTCGCCGTAGCCGAGCTGCGCCGGTCCTGCGGGCCAGGACTCGTCGGCGTAGCCGGGCTGGGCCCAGCCCGGCGCCGGCGCGGCCGAGCTCACGAGGTACTTCCAGGTGGCAGCACCCGAGAGGGCGACGGGCGGCGGCGGGACCACGCGCCGGTCGAAGATGGCGAAGCCCCGGACGGGCACACCCGAGATCGATGTGAAGTCGCCGGCGACCACCAGGCGGTTCGCATCGCCGTCGATGGCGAAGATGCCCCAGAACTGGTCGAACGTCGGTTTGAATGCCGGGTCGCGGCCGCCGTCGACGGTGTCGTTGGCGGTCAGCCGCTGGGTTACGTCGCCGTCGCACGCCTCGTGGAAGCCGGTCAGCATCGTCCCGTCGACGATGTGCACCGCCTGGGCGTCGCCGTCGCAGCGCTGCCGCCAGGCGCGGGCGCCCGAGGCGGTGTTGTACCAGGTGCCCTGGTTCCCGGAGCCGGCCTGGGCCGCGGCCAGCCGGGTCCCGCTCGTGTTGACCTCGAGGTCCAGCGGCGGGCCCTGCAGCTGGTCCCAGCTCACCGGGATGCGGGTGCCGGCCGGGTCGGTCTTCACCAGCCAGGGGCTGCTCGCACCGCCGACCGTGGCGAAGCTGCCGCCCGCGTAGACCTCGCCTCCCGTCGGCGACACCGCCAGCGAGAGGACGGTGCCGTCCGGCTCGGGGGCGTACGGCGCAAGCGCCCCCGTGTCGAGCTCGAGCGCGGCCAGCCGCGATCGGGCGGCACCGCGGATCGCCGTGAACGATCCGCCCACGTAGAGCCGGCCGGGACCCAGGGCGAGCGAGTACACGTTCGAGTTCGTGTCGGCGGCGAAGGTGGGCGAGACGGCCCCGGTCGTGAGGTCGACGGCGGCGAGACGACCTCGGGCGACCCCGCGGATCGACGTGTACGAGCCGCCGACGTAGAGGGTGCTCCCCGACGCGACCAGAGTCCGGACGACCCCGTTGGTGTCGGCCTGGAAGCCGGGGACGAGCGCGCCGGTCGCCAGGTCGAAGGCCGCCAGGTTCCGGCGGGGCACCACGGTGGCGCCGTCGGGGCTGCGCACGGTCGTGAAGTCACCGCCGACGTACACCGTGCCTCCCACCACGAGCGTCGTGAGGCCGGTGCCGTCGACCCGCCACGACGAGATCGGGACCGGCTGCCAGTGAGCCGGCTCGTCGCTGGCGCCGGCATCGGCGCTCAGCAGCGGCACCAGGACCGCGACGATGATGGCGACGACCACCATGGCGCCACCGGGGCGCCGCGCGACGGATCGGTTTCCTCCCACCGGCCGAACCCTACTCTGAGGGGTGAAACCTGTCACCCACCACTCTGCGTGGCGGGTGGGCGGGGGGTCCCCCGCCTACTGACGACGGAGTTCGGCGCGGGCCCGGGCTTCGGCCTCGGCCTTCTCCGCCAGCTCGTCGAAGCTCCGGTACAGCTGGATGTCCACGCGCTCGAGGCGGCCCTCGAAGCGGAACGGTGCCGTGTACGCCGAGCTCACCGCCGAGCCGTGGTCGAGGCCGACGCTCGGCCCGATGCTCGACATCATGAACATCACGAACGGGATGTCGACCGAGCCGGCGGGCTCCCCGTCGATCACGAGGGTGGCGGTGGCTCCGGAACCGGTGCGGCGGAACTCGACGCCGATGACGCTCGGCCCCTCCGGCACCGGCCGGTCCGAGGTGGCGATCGAGTGGTCGTCGAACGCGTTGTAGTCGAAGACGAGGCGGTCGTCCTTCACGTACACCGTCATCCCGCTGTTCTCAGTGCCGATCGCGTAGAGGACACCGCCGGCCCCTGCGGGACGTTCCATGGTGGCGAACAGGTCCCAGGCCAGGCCACCGAGGCCGGGGCCGACCTGGCCGGGCATCGGCGACATCGGAGGGCGGTAGGTGTAGTGGCGGTCGAGGCGGTGCGGGGAGCGGTCCCGGAACCGGGCGCCGAACAGCTCGACGGTGCGGTCGTCGAGGGGGAGCACGCCGTGCTCCTCGGCCTCGGCCCACCACAGGTCGATCAGCTGGGCGAGGCGGTCGGGCTCGGCGGACGCGAGGTTGCGGCACTCGGAGCGGTCCTCGGCCAGGTGGTACAGCTCCCAGTCGTCGTCCTCGAAGGGCGTGCCCGGCTGGTGCTTCGTGACGGCCTTCCAGCCGTCGGCGTAGATGCCCCGGTGGCCACCCATCTCGAAGTACTGGACCGTCTTGGCGTCGGGCGCGTCGGGTGCGTCGAACGTGTAGTTCATCGGCGTGCCCGTCACCGGCATCTGCTCGAAGCCCCGGTAGGTGTCGGGCGCGGTGATCCCGATGGCCTCGTAGATCGTGGGCACCAGGTCGTTCACGTGGTGGAACTGGTGGCGGACCGATCCGGCGTCGGCGATGCGCGACGGCCAGTGCACGATGAGCGGCACGTGGACGCCGCCCTCGTGGGTGTTCTGCTTGTAGTACTTGAACGGCGTGTTGCCGGCCTGGGCCCAGCCCCACGGGTAGTTGGTGTGGCTGTGGGGGCCACCGATGTCGTCGAGGCGCTCGACCGCGGCGTCGGCATCCTCCTCCATCAGGTTGAAGTACTTCATCTCGTGCAGCGACCCGAACCGGCCGCCTTCCTGGCTGGCGCCGTTGTCGGAGAGAAAGACGATGATCGTGTTGTCGAGCTCGCCGAGCTGCTCGAGGGTGTCGAGGAGCCGGCCGATCTGGGCGTCGGTGTGCTCGAGGAACCCGGCGAACGCCTCCTGGAGGCGGGCCGCCAGCTTCTGCTCGTTCTCGGAGAGGTCGTCCCACGCCTCGACCCCCGGGTTGCGTGGTGCCAGCTCGGTGTCGGCGGGGATCAGGCCCAGCTCGATCTGCCGGGCGAACCACGCCTCGCGGGCCGCGTCCCAGCCCTCGTCGTAACGGCCCCGGTACTTCTCCAGGTACTCGGCGGGCGCCTGGTGGGGTGCGTGCATCGCGCCGAAGGCCAGGTAGGTGAAGAACGGACGGTCGGGACGGATCGACTTGGAGTCGTGGATGAACGAGATGGCGTGATCGAGGAGGTCCTCGGTGAGGTGGTACCCCTCGTCGGGCGTCTCGGGGGCGTCGACCATGTGGTTGTCGTAGACCAGCGCCGGGTTGAACTGGTCCGTCTCGCCCTCCATGAACCCGTAGAAGCGGTCGAAGCCCCGCTGGCACGGCCACTGGTCGAACGGCCCGGCCGCCGACGCGTTCTCCATGGCGCACAGGTGCCACTTGCCGAGGGCGAAGGTGGCGTAGCCCTCGTCGCGGAGCACCTCGGCGACGGTGGCCGCGTTGTTCGAGATGTGGCCGCGCAGGTGCGGGAAGCCCGACGAGAAGTTCGCCAGCGCCCGCATCCCCACCTCGTGGTGGTTGCGCCCGGTGAGCAGGGCCGCCCGCGTCGGGGAGCACAGCGGGGTCACGTGGAAGTTCGTGTAGCGGAGTCCCTGGGAGGCCAGCCGGTCGATCTTCGGCGTGGCGATGTCGGACCCGTAGCAGCCGAGCTGGGCGAAGCCGGTGTCGTCGAGCAGCATGATCACCACGTTCGGGGCGTCCTCACCCGGGTGCGGGGGCGTCGGCCACCAGGCCGTGGAGTCCTTCTGGTAGCGCTCGATCGAGCCTTGGAAGCCTTCGTAGTCCTTCATCGGGTCCCCTTGAGATCGACCGTGCCGAATCTTCTGTCCAGATCACTGCCACAACATCGTAGGGCGCAGCGGCGTCGCCCGCTCGACCCCGGCGCTCAAGCCGGTGCGGCCGCCCTCAGCTGCGCCTCCACCGCCCGGACGAGCACCCGCCCGGCCTCCTCCTCGCCCATCCCCCGGTGCCGGCGCAGGTGATCGACGGCGTCGAGCTCCAGCAGCACGTCCACCGCAGCCACCACCTCGCCGGCCGCTCCTCGGTCCAGGGAGCCCAGCTCCGGGGCGAACATCTCCTCCACCTGACGGCGCAGGAGCAGGCGGGTCTCCTCGAGCCGCTCGGCGATGATCGGGTTGTGCGGCGCCCGGGCCACTGCGGCGCGCGCCATGGGGGCGAGCGCGTCGTAGAGGCGGAGCCGCGCCGCCACGATCCGTTCGACCCGCCCGGGGAGCGAGCCGGTTCCCGCATCCTCGAGGTCGAACAGCGGCCCCATCCGCGCCAGGTTGCGGGCGATGGCCGCCCGCACCAGCGCATCCATGTCGTCGAAGTACCGGTAGACGGATCGCAGCGAGACGCCGGACCGCTCCGCCACCTCGGCGGGCAGCGGGGTCAGGGACCCATCAGCGAAGAGGTCGAGCACGGCGTCGAGGACAGCATCGCGGTTCCGGTCGCGACGGGCCGTGCGCCCGTCGGCCGAGACGCCGGGCCCGGGTTCGCTCATCGCTGGCTCCTCGCTCGCTCCGCACCGGCAGCGCCGGCGGCGCACCGGTCGGCGCCGAAGTGCTGACACCGTACCTGCCACTACTTCTCCTTCAGGCGTGCCGGACCGTGCCGATCGGGCAGGACGCGACCTCGCTCCCCGTGGGCCGCGCGACGCAGAGGGTGCCCCGATCCCGTCGATGGTGGCACTACCGTCGCCAGGGGTGCAGTTTGCTCATCGTGTTTCATCTGTTACGGTTTCGTGACGGCTTCGGACTGTCGCAGTCCCCGACCCCCTGGTGAGGAGAACAACTCGTGCGTCGACACTCGCTCGCGGTCGTCATGGCCGCCGTGGTCCTGACGGTCGGAATCCTCGGACCGGACCTCGCATCGTCCGCTCCCAAGGGCGACGCTCGCGCCCAGCGCGAGAAGGTCCGCGCCGAGCAGGCCGCCAACGCCGCCAAGCTCGACACCACCAAGGCGTCGAAGGCCGAGATCGATGACGCCCTCCAGGTCATCAACGAGAACCTGGCCACGCAGGAGGCCGCCCTCACCCGCGTGCAGGGCGAGGTCGCCCAGGCCAAGAAGGACATCGCCGACGCCGAGGCCGCCATCGACCGCCTCAAGGGCGAGATCGACACCCTCAAGCAGCTCGTCAAGGAACGGGCGGTCAACGCCTTCGTCAGCCCGCCCGGCGACGACGTGCTCACCGTGCTCGACACCAACGACTTCGTCACCGCCTCGACCCGCAAGTTCTACATCGAGCTCCAGTCGCAGGACGACGCCGACATCGCCGACCGCCTCGACGGTGCGATGGCCGAGATCGACTACCAGCGCGAGAAGGCCGAGTCGGCCCGCAAGGTGGCCGAGGAGAAAGAGGCGGAGCAGGCCAAGCGCACCGATGCGGTCCGCACCGCCAAGGGCCAGCAGCAGGCGATCGCCGAGAGCCTCGAGGCCACGATCAACGCCCAGCTCCAGCGCAGCGTCGAGCTCGCCAAGACCGACCGGGCCCTCTCCAAGCAGATCGCCCAGGAGCAGGCTGCGCTCGTCGCCCGCCTCGCTGCCGCCAAGGCGGCGCAGGACAAGGCGGCCGCCGACGCCGCCGCAGCCGCTGCGGCTCGTCCGCCCAGCGGCGGGACCCAGAACCCCACCGGCGGTGGCGAAGCCACCCCCGTCGGCCCCATCGACACCCCCACGGGTGGCGGCACCGGCACCGGCGGCATCTCGCTGTGCTGGGTCGGTGGCATCCAGGTCAACTGCTCGATCCAGGTCCCCCTGTCCGCCATGATGAACGCCGCTCGGGCCGACGGCGTCACCCTCGCCGGCGGCGGCTACCGCGACCCGGCCGAGCAGATCGCCCTCCGCCGGGCCCACTGCGGCAGCAGCTACTACGCCATCTACCAGATGCCGTCGTCGTCGTGCCGTCCGCCCACCGCCCGTCCCGGCAGCAGCCAGCACGAGGTCGGTCTGGCCATCGACTTCAGCCCGTGCGGCTACGGCAGCGCCCAGTACAACTGGCTCAAGGCCCACGCCGCCCAGTACGGCTTCTACAACCTCCCGAGCGAGTCCTGGCACTGGAGCACCACCGGCTCCTGAGCCGATGGACCCCTCCTTCCGGCGGGCCCAGCGGGCCGACCTGCCGGCCATCATCGCCCTGTTGCACGACGACGTCCTCGGCGCCTCGCGCGAGCGCTCGGACCTGGCGCCCTACGAGGCGGCGTTCGCCGACATCGACGCCGACCCCCGCCACCTGCTGGTGGTCGGCATCGTGGACGACGAGGTCGTCGCGTGCCTCCAGGCCACGGTGCTGCCCTGCCTGACCCACGGCGGACGGCGCCGGGCCCAGGTGGAGGGCGTCCGGGTCGGCGCCCGCCACCGGGGCGCCGGCATCGGCGCCGACCTGCTGCGCTGGACGTTCGCGTGGGCGCAGGAGCAGGGCTGCGGCGTCATCCAGCTCACCACGGACAAGGCCCGGCCCGACGCCCTGCGCTTCTACGAGTCGCTCGGGTTCACCGCCACCCACGAGGGGATGAAGCGCCCGCTCGACCGCTGATCGAGGCCGGGCGCGACGAGGCCCCCGCCAGCGGTGCTGACGAGGGCCTCGGGTCACCGGCAGGGACGGATCAGGGTCGGCGGCCGTTCCAGGCGACGATGCGGTCGATCGGTGCGGCGTCGGCGGGAACGTCGACGGCGTTGGCGAACGGGGCCTGCCACGGGATGCTCGGCGGCAGCGACGCCTGCACCTCGGCCCACATCGGTCCCCGATCGGCGTCGGGGAGCTGGCTGCGGATCGCGACCTCGGCCACCACCAACGCGTCGCCCGGCCACACGATGCCGCGACCGATCCCCCGACCCAGGTCCCAACCGTGGACGACGACCTCGTTCGTGTAGATGCCGACCACCTCGCGGCCGGGCATGGTGGCCCACGGCAGCGCCATCTCCTGGTCGAGGAGCCGGCCGTCGCTCCACACCGCCAGGGCGTCGGATGCCGCTTCGTGGAACGCCGGCGCCCACTCGTCGTCGGCCAGGCCCGTCGCGTCGGACGGCCACTCGTGGGTGGGCACCATGCGGGCGGCGCACTCGATGCGGCGGGCGACCATCACCAGGTGGCCGAGCAAAGCCCGCACGTCCATGGTGCCGCAGGGCGTGCCCTGGTCGAGCTCGTCGGGTCGGACGGTGTGGATGAGGTCGCCGCAGGCGGCGAGGGCGGAGGTGAGGGCCGGCCGGGGATCGGCCAGGAGGTGGGCGGGGGCTTCGGGGGTCAGCGTGTCGTTGGTCATGGGAGCCACCGTGCACCCTGAAACCGGACACCTCGTGACCTGTTTGTGTGAGAACCTCATCGGCATGCGAGCCGACCGCCTGGTGGCCATCCTCCTGTTGCTCCAGCGCCGAGAGCAGGTGACCGCGGCCGAGGTCGCCGAGGAGCTGGAGGTGTCCGAGCGCACCGCCCGGCGCGACCTCGAGGCGCTCGGCATGGCCGGCATCCCCGTCTACCCGATCCGTGGCCGCAACGGCGGGTGGCGGCTCGCCGGTGGCGGGCGGACGGACCTCAGCGGGCTCAACGCAGACGAGGCCCGCGCCCTGTTCCTCCTGGCCGGGCCCCAGGCCCAGCTCACCCCCGAGGCCCGCGCCGCGCTGCGCAAACTGGTCCGAGCACTCCCCGAGCCCCTCCGCGAGCGCGCCGAGGCCGCCTCCGACGCCGTCGTCCTCGACCCCACGGCCTGGGGCAGCCGGGCGTCGCGCGCCCCCGCGCCCCCGCACCTCGCTGCGGTGCAGCGGGCCGTCATCGATCGCGAGGAGCTGCGTCTCGGCTACCAGGGCCGCGGCGACGCGTCCGAACGCACCGTCCACCCGCTCGGCGTCGTCGCCAAGGGCCAGACCTGGTACCTCATCGCCGACACCGACAACGGCCGCCGGACGTTCCGCGTCGACCGCATCACCAGCCTGGAGCCCACCGGCGAGACCGCCGTCCGACCGGACGGCTTCGACCTGGCCCAGGCCTGGGAGGACGTGCTCGAGCGGGTCGACGACATCCGGTTCCACGTCACCGCCCACGGCACCGTCGACCCGGAGCTGGTCGGGGTGCTCGAGCACGCCCTCGGCACCCGCGCCACCTTCGGCGAGGTGACCCGCCACGGCGTCGAGGTCGAGATGCGCGGGCACGACATCCGGTCGTTCGCGGCGGAGATCGCCGGGTTCGGCCGCCACCTGCACATCGTGGATCCGCCGGAGCTGCGCGCCGCGCTCGCCATCGTCGGACGCGAGCTGATCGAGCGGTACGCCTGAGGGCCGCAGCACGAAGCGGATTCAGCCACGACCACCCCTCGCGCTAGGGTGACCAGTCCTTGCTGGCCGTAGCTCAGCTGGTCAGAGCGCCGCGTTGTGGTCGCGGATGTCGGGGGTTCGAATCCCCTCGGTCAGCCCAATCGGATGGCCGGTCGTCTCCTCCGAGATGGCCGGTCATCCGTCGTTTTCGCCCCCGAACGGGTTGGCGCCCGCCAGGGGGGCGTCGGCTAGTGTCGCTCCGCGCCTCTAGCTCAACGGCAGAGCAATGGACTCTTAATCCACAGGTTGGGGGTTCGAATCCCCCGGGGCGCACCACCGTCGATCCGGCCCGGTCCCTGCGACCGGGCCGGATCGCGTCCGCCCTGCTGGTGGCGTCCGGGAGCAGCCGGGAGGCGGTCAGGGCTCGACGATGAGGCGGCCTTCCAGGCCGCCGGCGGCCAGGGCGGCGTAGGCGTCGGCGGCCTCGTCGAGGGGGAAGCGCACGACGTCGACCGCGAGGCGGCCAGCGGCGGCGAGCTCCAGGACCGCGCGGGCGTCAGCGAGGTCCGAGCCCTGGAACGTGAACAGCTCACCGTCTCGGGGGAGGGTCCCGTACCAGGGCTTGCGGAGCGTGCCGCCCGCCGCGCCGACGAGGCCAAAGGCCCCGCCCGGGGCCAGCGCCCGCACCCCGCAGGCGATGGTGTCGTCGATGCCCACCACGTCGAGCACGGCGTCGGCACCGTCGGGCCCGAGGAGGGCGCCCAGCTCCCTGCCGGTCCCTGCTCGCACGCCGTCGAGGACCGCGTCGGCGCCGTACCGCTGGGCCAGGGCCCGACGGCCGGGATCGGGGTCGACGGCCACGATCCGGGCCGGCGACAGCGCCCGGAGGATCTGGACCATGAACCCGCCGAGTCCTCCGACCCCCAGGACCACGACCGTGCCGTCGTCGCGCAGGCGGGGCAGGATCCGGCGCACCGCGTGGTACGAGGTGGCGCCGGCATCGGTGAGCGGCGCGGCGAGGGCCGGGTCCAGCCCACCCGTGGGGAGCAGGCTGCGGAGGTCATCGACCAGGAGCAGGTCGGCCAGGCCCCCATCGCGTCCGTACCCCCGCCCCACGAGACCGCTGGCGCAGGCGTTCTCCTGACCGGCCCGGCACCACCGGCACCTCCCGCAGGAGGCGGGCGAGGCCACGGCGACGGGGTCGCCCACGGCGAACCCGTCCACGTCCTCGCCGACCTCGTGGACCCAGCCGCCGGACTCGTGGCCCAGCGTGAAGGGGATCTGCCAGCCGAGACCGTCGCCGATGGCGGCCGGCATGGCCATCATCGCCAGGTCCGAGTGGCACAGGCCGCACGCCGCGACGCGCACCACGACCTGACCGGGCCCGGCGACGGGGGCGGGCACCTCGACGAGCGCCGGCGGCTGCTCCCAGGCGAGCAGGCGGTAGGCGCGCGACGTCGAAGGGGCGGTCATGGCCCGCACGGTACGCGACCCCAGACGCGCACGGTGCCGGGCCCGAAGGCCCGGCACCGTGCTGAGGCGACCGCCGAGGTGGGGGGACGCTCGGCGCGCCAGGTGGGGGGAGCTTCGCTAGACGGTGCCGGCCATGACCGGGATCTCGCCGGAGGAGACGACCCCGGGGGCCTTCTCCTGGGTGACGGCAAACTGCTCGATGTCGCCGATCCTCGACGGGTCGACCGAGAACGGCACGACGGTGGTGTCGCCGAACGTACCGAGGGAGAGCACCGTGCCGTCGACCTTGCCCCACAGCTGGTAGACGTCGCCGTCGGCGGGCGCCGCGACGCCGTCCATGATCAGGTAGCCCTGGCCGTTGGAGCCGACCACCGCCTGGGCGGAGCCGTCGTCGCCGGCGAGGTCGACCTTGAGCTTGGAGTCGGCGGCGGCGTCGCTGGCCATCTCCTCCATGGTCTGGCCCTTGCCGTCGCGCTGGGCCTGGGCGACGGCGAACACGCCGAGCAGGACCACGATGCACGCCGCGGCCGCCAGGACGGCCATGAGCGGACGGGAGCGGCGGCTCGGCGCGGAGCCGATGGGGCGCACCGACGCGTCGGCGACCGCCGGATCGGTGGCACTGATGGTCGGGTCCGGTCGGGCCGGCACGGCCTCGCCGGCCGCCATGATCTGCACGCGCATCGGCGGCGCGGCGGGAGACAGCTCCGAGGCGATGCGGTCCCACACGCCTTCAGGAGCCGACGCCCCGGTCTGGGACAGGTAGGAGGCGACCTCTCGGTGCTCGGCCACCTCGGCGCGGCACCGCGGGCAGTCGGCCAGGTGGAGCTCGATGCGCTCGCGCTCGTCGGGCTCGACAGCGTCGAGGGCGTAGACGCCCAGCAGCTCGGAGAACTCGTCGTAGGTCTCGTTCACGTCAACTCCCCCAAACCCAGCCCGGCGCTCACGAATTCCGTCCGGAGCCTCTTCAGGCCCGATCGGATCCGGCTCTTCACGGTGCCTTCAGGCTCGTTCAGCATCACGGCCACCTCTCGATAGGTGTGCCCGCCGAGGTAGGCGAGGCGGATGGCGTCGCGCTCGAGCTCCGGCAGGGTGTCCAGCGCGTCGCGGACGTGGTCGGCGAGCGCCAGGTCCCAGACCTCGCGCTCGAGGTCGTAGCCGGCCTCGGCGCTGCGCCGCAGGTCCTTCTCCTCCCGGCGGCGCCGGGACGACTCCGACCGGAGGAGGTCGACCGAACGGCCGTGGCACTGCGCCAGCAGGTACGAACGGAGCGACCCGCGGGCCGGATCGAACTTGTCGGGGTTGTTCCAGAGGCGGACGAACACCTCTTGGACGATCTCCTCGGCCAGCGTGGCGTCGTTGAGGAGGCGTCGGGCCAGGCCGAACACCGCACCGGCGTGACGCCGGTACGCCTCGGCGAGCGCGTCCTGGTTGTAGCGGGAGACCGCCATCACCAGCGCAGCGTCGCTCACCTCGCGGATGTCGTTCACAGCCGGGTCTACGGAGCCGGGGCGGGCGGCGGATGACTCGTCGGGCGGGGTGGTGGGTGGTATCACCCTGCGCCTCTACCCACGTCCGCGTGTTTCATGAACCCCGACACCACCTCGATGTGGCTCGTGTGCCCGAACAGGTCGACCACGCGGGAGCCGACGTGCTCGTACCCGGCATCGGCCAGCAGGCCGGCGTCTCGCCCGAGCGCTGCGGGATCGCAGCTCACGAGGACGCACAGGCCGGCTCCGGTGCCGACGACGGCGGCCACGCCCTCCTTGCCCAGACCGCTGCGGGCAGGGTCGGCGACCACGACATCGGCGGGCGACGGGCGCCAGCGGGCCAGGGCCACCTTCACGATCCGAGCGTCGAGGTCGCCGAGGTTCTGCCGGGCATCCGCGACCGAGGCGGCACTGCGCTCGACCCCGACGACCGACGTCCCCTGGCCCACCGTGCCGGCGAACAGGCCGACACCGCAGCACAGGTCCACCACGCGCTCGGCGCCGGGGGCGTGCTGGTCGATCAGCTCCTGGGTGGCCGCCACCAGGGCCTCGGCCCCTTCCGGGCTGGCTTGGAAGAACGCCTTGGCCGACACCCGCCAGGTCCGGCCGGCGACCTGCTCGTGGATCCAGGCCCGGTGGCCCTTCTCGAGCTCGTCCCCACCGACCGCCGTCACGCCCTCGGGCACCCGGGTGCGGCCCCGCTTGGGCGAGGAGACCACCATCCGGTCGCCCGTGCGGGCTCCGACGCGGATCACCACCTCTGAACCGGGCGCGAACGTGCTGGAAGCGATGATCTCGTTGACCGCCGGGTGGGCCACCAGGCACGAGTCCACCGCGACGAGGTCGTGCGACCGCCGCCGTCGGAACGCGAACCGCCCGTCGGCGTCGGCATGGCCCCGGACGGTGGTGCGGAGGCCTTCGGCGGGCAAGGGCGCGCCCGGCGCGACCTGGGGATCGGTGACCCGGCCTGCGCGGGCGAGGACGTCGGCGACGATCCCGCGGCGCAGCCGTCGCTGGGCATCTTCCTCGATGTGCTGCCAGTCGCACCCGCCGCACCCCCGGGCCACGTTGGGGCACGGCGGCTCGACCCGATCGGGAGACGGCACCACCACGTCGACCACCGAGCCTCGGGCGAACGACGTCTTCTCCTCGGACAGCTCGACCACGACGGTCTCGTCCGGGAGCGCGCCCGCGACGAACACGACGCGGCCCGAATCCTCTCGGGCGACCGCCTCTCCCCCCACCGCCATCGAGGTGGTCTTCAGCTCCACCCTCGTCACGAACCGCAGCCTACCGGTCCCCGGTGGGGCCGTAGGATGCCCGGGTGCCCGCCGATGCCGCTTCCCGTCCGATCCACATCGCCCCCTCGGTCCTGCCCGCCGACTTCTCGAAGATGGGCGAGGAGCTCAAGGCCCTCGCCGACGCCGGCTGCGACCGCATCCACTGGGACGTCATGGACGGTCAGTTCGTCCCCAACATGACGTTCGGGCCGGCGATGATCGCCGCGTGCCGCTCTTCGGTGGACCTGCCGTTCGAGGCCCACCTCATGGTGAACACGCCCGAGGTCCTGCTGTCGGAGTACATCGAGGCCGGCTGCCAGCTCATCACGATCCACGCCGAGTCCACGGTCCACCTCCACCGCTGCCTGTCGCAGATCAACGAGGGCGGGTCCCGTGCTGCGGTCACCATCGTCCCCTCCACGCCGATCTCGGCCATCGAGCACGTGCTCGACCTCGTCGACATGGTCCTGATCATGACGGTGAACCCCGGGTTCGGCGGGCAGGCCTACATCGCCTCGCAGGAGGCCAAGGTCGCGGCGCTGCGGCGGCTCATCGTCGATCGGGGCCTCGACGTCGACATCGAGGTCGACGGCGGCATCGCCCCCGGAACCATCGCCGCCGCCACCACGGCCGGCGCCAACGTCTTCGTGGCCGGCAGCGCTCTGTTCCGCGACCCGGCCGGCCTCGCCCACGCGGTGGGAGACCTCCGCCGCCGCGCCGAAGCCGCCCAGGCCGCCATCCTGGCCGCCTGACCGATGCGCCGCCCCCTCCGGACCGTCGCCACCGCGCTCGCCGCCCTCCTGGCCGCTGGCGCGCTCGCGGCGTGCACCAGCGACAGCGGATCCGCCGAGGACTTCTGCGCCCAGGTGAAGCAGGTCCCGTCGCTCGAGACCGTCCTGTCGCGCTTCAGCGAAGCCGACCCCGACGTGCTCCAGGACCGCATCGACAAGGCCCGCAACGCCTACGACGGCCTCGCCGCCGCCGCACCCGACGAGATCGGCGACGAGACCGACCAGGTCGTGAGCCTCGTCGACGCCATCCTCAGCGCCGTCGAGGAGAACCCCGCCGACCCGGCCAAGGCCGCCGCCCAGCTCCGCACCGCCATGGCCGATCACAAGGGCGTCGACGCCGACCGCGCTGCGGTGGCCGCCTACGCCCAGCAGGAGTGCGACGTGCAGCTCGACGCCACCCTCTCCGACGGGGTCGGGGCCACCACGACGTCGTCGACGACGTCGACGACCGAGGTCGACACCATCATCACCGCGCCGTCCACCACCACGACGTCCGCCGGCGGTTGATCCGCCGGCCCGTGGAGGTCGGCTGCTCGGCTGCTCGGCCGCTTACGGCTCGATGGCCGCCCGGCGGGTGATCACGTTGTCGATCAGGCCGTAGTCCTTGGCCTCCGGAGCGGTGAACCACCGGTCGCGCTCGGAGTCCTCCTCGATCTGCTCGACCGGCTGACCCGAGTGCTCGGCGATCTTCTCGGCCATGAGGCGCTTGATGTAGACCATCCGCTCCGCCTGGATGGCGATGTCCGACGCCTGGCCCTGGATGCCGCCCGAGGGCTGGTGCATCATGATCTGGCTGTGCGGGAGCGCCGACCGCTTGCCCGGGGCACCGGCGCAGAGCAGGAACTGGCCCATGCTGGCGGCGAGGCCCATGCACACGGTGGCGACGTCGGACGTGACGAACTGCATGGTGTCGTAGATGGCCATGCCGGCGCTGATGGAGCCGCCGGGCGAGTTGATGTAGAGGTAGATGTCCTTCTCGGAGTCCTGTCCATCGAGGTACAGGATCTGCGCCGCCAGCTGGTT
>JAOBWH010000058.1 GCA_025463265.1 Ilumatobacteraceae bacterium | reverse complement strand
ACAGCCCCTTCGTGCAGAGCACGAAGGCCAGGTCCTCGGCCGACGCGCTCAAGGCGCCCGTTCGCCGTTCTTCCGCCTGAGGACGCTCGCCTACGCTCGGCCTCATGGCCGACATCACGATCACGCTCCCCGACGGAAGTGCCCGGGAGGTCCCCGCGGGCACCACCGTCGGCGGGTTGGCTGCGGCCATCGCCCGTGGCCTCGCCAAGAAGGCCGTGATCGGCTCGGTCAACGGGATCGAGCGGGACCTGGTGTGGGAGCTGGCCGACGGCGACGAGGTCGCCATCATCACGGCCGACTCGGAGCGTGGCCTGTTCACCATCCGCCACTCGACGACCCACGTGATGGCCCAGGCGGTGCTGGACCTCTTCCCTGGTGCCACCTTCGCCATCGGCCCGCCGGTGGAGAACGGCTTCTACTACGACTTCGAGCTGCCGCCCGGTGCGGACGGCAGGCCCGGCACGTTCGTCCCCGAGGACCTCGAGCGCATCGAGGCCCGCATGCGCGAGATCCTCGCCGAGTCCCAGCCGTTCATCCGCGACGAGCTCACCAGCGAGCGTGCTCGTGAGGTGTTCGCCGACCACCGCTTCAAGCTCGAGATCATCGACGGCGAAGCCGACGACCCCACGTCGGCCACCGAGTCGGGCCTGGTCCGCACCTACGAGAACCCGCCGGCCACGCCCTCGGCCGATCCGCCGTTCCACGGCTACCCCGGGTTCATCGACCTGTGCCGCGGCCCGCACGTGCCCAGCACCAAGGCGTTCCTGGGTCACTTCAAGCTGATGCGCATCGCCGGTGCCTACTGGCGCGGCGACGAGAAGAACCCGATGCTCCAGCGCATCTACGGCACGGCGTGGGCCACCAAGGCCGACCTCGACGCCCACCTCCTCCAGCTGGAGGAAGCCGCCAAGCGCGACCACCGCCGCCTCGCCCAGGACCTCGATCTCCTGTCGTTCCCCGAGGAGCTCGGCGGCGGACTCGCCGTCTGGCACCCGAAGGGCGGCATCATCCGCAAGCTCATGGAGGACTACTCGCGGAGCCGCCACGCCAAGGGCGGCTACGAGTTCGTGTACACGCCCAACATCGCCAACGGGAAGCTGTTCGAGGCGTCGGGTCACCTCGGCTTCTACGAGGACGGCATGTACCCGCCGATGGAGATGGACAACGGGACCTACTACCCGAAGCCCATGAACTGCCCGGGTCACAACCTGATCTTCGGCGCCCGCCAGCGCTCCTATCGGGAGCTGCCGCTGCGGCTCTTCGAGCTGGGCACGGTCTACCGCTACGAGCGGTCCGGCACGCTGCACGGGCTCATGAGGATCCGCGGCTTCACGCAGGATGACAGCCACATCTACTGCACGCCGGCCCAGGCCCACGACGAGATCCGGGGCCTGCTCAACTTCGTGCTGTCGGTCCTGCGGGCCTTCGGCTTCGAGGACTTCGAGGCCAACCTCTCGACGCGGCCCGCCAAGGCGGAGACGGTCGGCACCGACGAGGGCTGGGCCGAAGCCACCGACAACCTGCGCGCCGCGCTGGAGGCCGAGGGACTGGCGTACGAGGTCGACGAGGGCGGCGGCGCCTTCTACGGGCCGAAGATCGACGTGAAGGTCAAGGACGCGATCGGGCGGACCTGGCAGCTCTCCACGATCCAGTACGACTTCAACATGGCCACGCGGATGGGCCTGGAGTACGTCGGCGAGGACGGTGCCCGCCACACCCCCATCATGTTGCACCGGGCGCTGTTCGGGTCGATCGAACGGTTCTTCGGCGTGCTCCTCGAGCACTACGCCGGGGCGTTCCCCACCTGGCTCGCGCCGGTGCAGGTCCGGGTGCTCCCCGTCCGCGACGACCACGACGCCTACGCCCGCGAGGTGGTCGACGAGCTGCAGGCCGTCGGCCTGCGCGTCGACTGGGTCGACGCGTCGGAGAAGCTCGGCAACCGGATCCGCAAGGCGAAGGGGGAGAAGGTCCCCTACGTGCTGGTCGTGGGCGACGACGACGTGGCCGCCCGCACCGTGGGCGTGAACCCGCGCGGCGGTGAGGTCGACCGCGGCGTGCCGCTGGACGCGTTCGCCCAGCGCGTGGCCGACGAGGTCGACGACCAGCAGCACGTCTCGTGACCACCGCGGCCGAGGCCGGAGGCGGCCCGTTGCCGGCGCTGGCGCGCCTGTGGGCGGGGTGGCGGTCGCAGTACATCACCCGCATCACCACCGACGATGCCGAGGTCCGACCGGACCGAGACGGCCGCTCCCTGTTCGAGCGCATCCTCCACTCCGGCCTGCCGGACGAGGAGACCTACATCCTGTGGCGGGGGAGCGGCTGCTTCGCCGTGCTCAACGCCTTCCCGTACGGGTCCGGCCACCTGATGGTCCTGCCCAAGGCGGCGGCGGCCGACCTGGCCGACCTCCCACCCGAGGTCGCCGCCGAGCTGTGGGTGGGCGTGCAGGCCGCGGTCGCCGCGGTCCGCACCGTCTACGAGCCCGAGGGCGTGAACGTGGGCATCAACCTGGGGGCCGGCGCCGGG
The DNA here is from genome assembly GCA_025463265.1 of Ilumatobacteraceae bacterium. GTDB lineage: Bacteria > Actinomycetota > Acidimicrobiia > Acidimicrobiales > Iamiaceae > Aquihabitans. The sequence continues at coordinate 4,987 of JAOBWH010000058.1, read as the reverse complement.
GCCGGGATCCCCGACCACCTCCACGTCCACGTGCTGCCCCGCTGGATGGGCGACACCAACTTCATGACGACGGTCGCCGAGACCCGTGTCCTCAACGAGCCCCTCGCGGTCACCTGGGCCCGGATCCGTGGGGCTTGGCCCGAGGGCTGACCCCGCCGCTACCGTCGGGTCATGGCTGACGAGGACCCGATCGACGCATCCGCCGAGGCGCCCACCAGCGACGCCGAGGTTCGCGACGCGCTCCCGGAGGACCTGAACGTCTCCGAGTTCGTCGGTCCCTACGTCTTCCCGAACAACAACCGGCGCCGCGTGCCGGGGTACCTCTACATCCTGATCGGCCTCGGCTGCCTGGTCGCCGTGTTCGTGGCGGGCGTCGACGGCGTGCTGGTCAACGCCGGGTTCATCGCCGCCGGCACCAGCCTCATCCTGATCGGCGCCTACCACCTCGTGGCGGGCTGGAACCTCGATGTCGACGAGCGCGACGCCCTCGTCGCCGCCACCGGACGCGTCGCCTTCCCCGTCGGCCACGCCTCCGCCCAGCTCGGCTGGCGGGGCCTGCTCAGCCGCCCCACCTGGCGGATCCTGCTGTACTCGGCCGAGGACCCGCCCACGCGCCGGGGCCTCGTGCTGGTCGACGGGGTCGACGCCGAGATCGTCGCCGCGTTCACCGAGGACAACCCCGAGGATTGGAGCGATCTCGACGGCAAGCTCGAGACCGCCGGCACCCAGACGGGCGAGTGAGCACGGCCCCCACGGGGCAGACTGCTTCCCAGCAACCGGTCAAACTGCTAACTTCTGCAAGCACTCTCTGGTTGCAACGAGGAGCCCCCCATGTTCGACGGCCGCTTTCGAGCCGAAGCCGAGCGCACCCTGAAGCCCGTGGGTGCGCAGATCAAGCGCACGGGCATCCGCGCGGATCACCTGACCATGCTCGGCATCGCCATGGCGGCTGCGGCGGCCATCGCCATCGGCGCCGGCGCCCTGCGCGCCGGCCTGGTGCTGTTGATCCTCACCGCCCTGCCCGACGTGCTCGACGGCGCAGTGGCCAAGGCCTCCGGCACCGCATCGCCCCGGGGCGCGTTCTTCGACTCCGTGGCCGACCGGTTCACCGATGCCCTCTTGCTCCTCGGCGTCGCCTGGTACCTGGCCGACACCCAGCCCGGCAAGATCGCCCTGCTGCCCATGGCCGTCCTCGGCGCCTCCATGCTCATCTCCTACGAGCGGGCGAAGGCGGAGGCCCTCGGCTACAACGCCAAGGGCGGGCTGATGGAGCGGGCCGAGCGCCTGATCGCCCTGGGCTTCGGGCTCCTGTTCGACAGCCTCCTGGTCCCGATCCTCTGGGTGATGCTCGCCCTGACCCTGGTCACCGCCGGTCAGCGGTTCATCAAGGTCTGGAAGCAGGCCAGCGCCGAGGTGCCCACCCGGCCGACGATGCGCGAGCGCTCCCGCACGCGCCGCCAGACCGACCGTCGGGTCGCCCGGTCCACCGAGCGCCAGGTCCGACGCCGGTCGCAGCTGCGTCCTCCTCGCTGACGCACCCGTGCTGCCCGATCCCAGCTACGCGGCCTACCGCGCCGGCAGCGCCATTGCGCGCCTGCTCCCGAAACCGGTCATCGCGCCGTTCACCGACCTCGCGGGCTGGGCGGCCGCGCGGGCCATGGACGGTCGGCGGGACATGGTGGTCCGCCACCAGCTCCGCGTCCGACCCGATCTCACGCCCGAGGAGGTCGAGCGCGCCGTCGACGAGGTCTTCCGGTCCTACACCCAGTACTGGATCGAGTCGTTCCGCCTGCCGGGCACGTCCGCCGAGGCCCTCGACCGAGGGCTCGTCACCGAGGGCTACGAGCACGTGCGAGCCGCCTACGACGCCGGCAACGGGGTCATCACGGCCATGCCCCACCTCGGTGCCTGGGAGTGGGCGGCGTTCTGGCTGACCGCATCGGAGCGCGTCGAGGTCACCACGGTCGTCGAGCCGGTGCAGCCCCCCGAGCTGGCCGACTGGTTCATCGAGCTGCGCGAACGCATGGGCATGGAGATCGTGCCCCTCGGGCCGGACTCCGGGGCGCGCGTCGCCAAGGCGCTCAAGGCCGGCCGCCTCCTCTCCCTGGTGTGCGACCGCGACATCGCCGGAGGCGGGGTGGAGGTCGAGTTCTTCGGCGAGCTCACCACCCTGCCGGCCGGCCCGGCCACCCTCGCCCTGCGCTCGGGCGCTCCGCTCATGGCGGCCACGTGCTACTTCGACGGCGACGGTCACCGAGGCGTGGTCCGCCCGCCCATCGACACGACGCGCCACGGCAAGCTGCGCGAGGACGTCGCCCGCGTCACCCAGGTCCTTGCCTACGAGCTGGAGGAGCTGATCCGCCTCGCGCCGGAGCAGTGGCACCTCCTCCAGCCCAACTGGCCCAGCGACCGGGCCATCGCCGAGTCGAGCAGGTAGCCCGTGCGCATCGGCATGATCTGCCCGTACAGCATCAGCGTGCCGGGCGGGGTCCAAGAGCAGGTCCTCGGGCTTGCCCGCTCGTTGCGGGCCAAGGGCCACCCCACCCGCGTCCTCGCCCCGTCCGACGGTCCGCCGCCCGACGGCTGGGTCACGCCGCTCGGCAACTCGATCCCCACCGCGGCCAACGGGTCGGTCGCCCCGATCGCTCCGGACCCGTCGGCCCAGCTGCGCCTCATCCGCGCCGTGCGCGACGAGGGCTTCGACGTGCTCCACCTCCACGAGCCGATGGTCCCCGGCGCCTGCATGACCGCGGCCCTGCTCAAGCCGACGCCGCTCGTCGGCACGTTCCACGCCGCCGGCAACAGCGCCTCCTACGAGTACCTGTCGCCGGCGCTGCGCTGGCTGGCGGGCCGCCTCGACGTGCGGGTGGTGGTGTCCGCCGAGGCGGAGGCCTTAGCGGAGGAGCACATCGGCGGCACCTACGAGCACCTGTTCAACGGCATCGAGATCGACCGCTTCGCCGACGCGGACCCGTGGCCCACCGAGGGCCCGACGGTCCTCTTCCTCGGCCGCCACGAGCCGCGCAAGGGCCTCGACGTCCTGCTCGCCGCCCTTCCGATGCTGCCCGCCGACGTCACCGTGTGGATCGGCTCCGACGGCCCGGACACGGAGCGCCTCCGGGTCCGCCACGCCGGCGACCCCCGGCTCCAGTGGCTCGGGCGCCTCTCCGACGAGGAGAAGCGCCGGCGGCTCAAGGCCGCCGACGTGTTCTGCGCGCCATCGCTGCGCGGGGAGTCCTTCGGCGTGGTCCTGCTCGAGGCCATGGCCGCCGGCGCCGCCATCGTCGCGTCGGACCTCAGCGGCTACCGGCTGGTGGCCCGACCGGACGAGGACGGGCTGCTCGTCCCTCCCGGCGATGCCGACGCCCTCGCCGCCGCGCTGAACCGGGTCCTCGCCGATCCGGCCCTGCGAGCGTCGCTCGTGGCGACGGCTGCGGGACGCGCCTGCGAGTTCTCGATGGACCAGCTCGCCGACCACTACCTGCGCCTCTACGAGCGGGTCTGCACCCCGGCACCCCAGGCCCGGGGATGGCTTCGCTCTCGATCAGGTGGCTGGAAGCCGTAGAGTGTCGCCCGTGCTCATCCTCCTGGTGCTCATCATCATCGTGGTCGTCCTCGTGATCATCTTCGTGGTCATGTACAACGGCCTCGTCGCCCTGAAGAACAAGGTCGAGGCCGCTTGGGCCCAGATCGACGTCCAGCTCACCCGGCGGTCGGACCTCATCCCGAACCTGGTCGAGACGGTGAAGGGCTACGCCGCCCACGAGCGCGAGACGCTCGACGCCGTGATCCAGGCCCGGAACATGGCCCAGGCGGCCTCCGGGCCCGCCGAGGCCGCCGCCGCCGACAACGTGCTCACCGGCGCGCTGAAGTCGGTGTTCGCCCTCTCCGAGGCCTACCCGGACCTCAAGGCGAACCAGAACTTCCTGGCGCTGCAGGAGGAGCTCACCGGCACCGAGGACAAGATCGCCTACTCGCGGCAGTTCTACAACGACACCGTGAACAAGTACAACACCAAGATCCAGTCGCTCCCGTCGAACATCATCGCCGGCATGTTCCACTTCACCGAGCGGGAGTACTTCGAGGCTGCGGGCGAAGCTCGCGGTCCCGTGTCCGTCCAGTTCTGATCTCGCACTCGTGTACGACCAAGTCGCGCAGAACAAGCGGCGATCCGCCGTCATCGTCATCGGGTTCGTCCTCTTCACCACGCTGGTGCTGTCGGTCATCCTCTGGCTGCTGAAGCTGGGGTTCATCGGCATCGGCATCGCAGCCATCGTCGCCATCGCGTCGGCGTGGGCGGCGTACTGGAAGTCGGACCAGATCGCCTTGAAGATGAGCCGGGCCGTCCCGGCGGACCCCCACGAGTACGCCCGCCTGCACAACCTGGTCGAGGGCCTCTGCATCGCCAGCGGCCTGCCGAAGCCGCGGATCTACATCGTCGTCGACCCGGCGCCGAACGCCTTCGCCACCGGGCGCAATCCCAAGCACGCCGCCATCGCCGTGACCACCGGACTGCTGGACATGATGACGCGGGTGGAGCTCGAAGGGGTGCTGGCCCACGAGCTGAGCCACATCAAGAACGACGACATCCTCGTGTCGACGCTCGCCGTCACCATGGTGGGCATGATCACGCTGGCGGCGGACATCAGCGTCCGCATGATGTGGTGGAACGGCGGCCGCAACGGTCGCAGCAGCGACCGCGAGGGCGGTGCCGCACCGTTCCTCGCCATCTTCGGCCTGGCGCTGCTCGTCTTGTCGCCGCTGCTGGCCAAGCTGATGCAGGCCTCGGTGAGCCGGTCGCGCGAGTCGCTCGCCGACGTCTCGGCGATCGAGATGACCCGCTACCCGCCCGGGCTGATCTCGGCGCTCGAGAAGCTGCGCGACGACACCACGGTGGTCCACTCGGCGTCTCGGGCCACGGCGCACCTCTGGATCGAGCAGCCGGTCGCCCGGACCGAGGACGAGGGGAAGCTGTCGAAGTGGAACA
>JAOBWH010000163.1 GCA_025463265.1 Ilumatobacteraceae bacterium | reverse complement strand
TCTCGGCGGTCGGCGCGGGCCTCGGCGACGCCGGCGGCGGCCTGGCGGAGACCGGCTGCGTCGGCCGCCCCGACCGGCCGGGCCTCGAGCCAGGCGAGATCTCGGGCGTCGCCGAGCACGAGCAGGCCCTGCTCCAGCTCGGCCTGTTGGTGCGCAGCACGGGTGCGGAGCTGCTCGATGCGCTGGAGGCGGTCGCGCTCGGGTTCGATCTGGCGGGCGAGGCGCTCGATGCGGTCGATGGAGCCGAGGTCGAGGACCGGTGCGTCGAGCCCGGCGAGGTGCTGCTCGGCGGCGTTGAGCTCGTCGGCTGCGTGGGTGGCGGCATCGGCGGAGGAGCGGTGGCGCTCGATGGCGGTGTGCAACCGGGCGGGCGCATCGGTAGGCAGCGCGGCGACCGGACCGAGCTGGTCGAGCTGGTGGCGGGCGTCAGCTGCGGTGCTCCAGCGGGGCCAGAGGTCGGTGACCGCAGTGACGAGGTTGAGCTCCGAGCGGATCTCGTCGGCGTCGGCGCCGAGGTTCCCCGCCCGTTCGGCGAGCAGCTCGAGCTGGCGCAGATGGGCGGGCAGGGCCCGCGACTCCCGCTGGGCCTCATCGAGGCGCAGGCGGGCCTCGGCGAGCTGGGCCCGCAGTTCCTTGATCCGGTAGCGCTCGCTGCGGCCGTGGGGCTTGAGGAGCGCGTCGCGCTCGCTGCCGAGCTGGGCGAGCGCGGCCTGGGCACTGCGACCAGCACCGAGGATGCCGGCGGAGAAGACCCGGTCGCGGACCTGGTCCTCGGTGAGCGCCCGCAGCTCGGCGAGATCGTCGAGGTGGACGGCGAAGACGCTCTGGAACAGCTCCTTGGTGGCTCCGCCGAGGATCTCGGCCAGGTCGCCTTCGAACACCGACCCATCGGCATGGGTGATCTTCAGGGATGACTTGCGAGCGCTGCGGTGGACGGTGAGGTGCTGACCGTCGTCGGTGGTGAGGAAGAGGCGGCCGCCGTACGACCCGCCTCGCAGCGGGGGGTGGTGGTCGGGCCGGTTGACCGCGGTGAAGCCGAACAGCATCCCGACGAGGAAGTGCTGGAGCGTGGTCTTGCCGGACTCGTTGGGTCCGGCGACGATCGTCAGGCCATCTTGCAGCCCGGTCACCTGGAGGTCGGCGTGGACGCCGTAGCCATCGATGTGCCAGCCATCGATCTTCATGAGGAGGCCCCCGTGACGGCGTCGAGGGCGGCGAGGCGGGCGGCCTGCCAGATGGCATCGTCGTCGGCTTCGGGCAGGAGGTCGCCCAACTCGCGGAGCACGTCGGCCGGCAGCAGATCCGCCCACGTGGTGCGCTGGTGCGACGCCGTGTCGTCCATGAACCGCACCAGGTCCGACACGAAGTCGTCCCGGCGGCGGATGTCGATGACCTCCCCGGCGGGGCGCGTCTGCCAGACGATCTGGTTCCACCAGACGAAGGGCGTGGACTCGGCGCCCGAGCGGCGCAGCTCCTCGATGATCTCGAGGCGGCGGCGAGGCGACGACAGCTCCTGGTGGAGGGGGCCGCTGCCGGCGATGGTGGCCCGCACGACCATGGCCCGACCGTCGTGGCGGGCGGGCGACGCCTCCCGCTCCAGGTGGCTGAGCAGCGCGCCGACATCGGCCACGTGATCGATGGCGATCGCGACATCAGCGAAGCGGACCTGGTCCAGGATCACCAGTTCCGGGGCCGAGGCGACACCGTTGGCGACCTCCACGATCACCGCACCCTTGGCGCCCTGCTCCGAGGGCCGGGTGGTCCGGCCCTGGAGGTTGCCGGGGTAGACCACCCAGGGTCCGCCCTCGAGCGGGTTGTGGCGTTTGTGGACGTGGCCGAGCGCCCAGTACTGGTACCCGGGGCGACGGAGATCATCGACGCTGCACGGGCTGTAGTCCTGGTGACCCGTGGCGGAACCGCCGAGGTTGGCGTGCAGCAGACCGATCTGGAAGCCGCCACCCGTGGCCCGGGGGAAGCGGAGCGAGAGGTTCTCCTCCATGGCGGAGGTGGCGTAGCTGATGCCGTGGACGACGACGCGCTCGCCGCCGGCCTCGAACTCGATGGACTCGACCTTGGAGGACGCGAACGGGTGGACGAACCCGGGGAAGCCGTCGATGGCGGTCCAGCCCTGGCCGACCGGGTCGTGGTTGCCGTGCACGAGGAACGTGCGGATGCCGTGGTCGGCCAGGCGGGTGACGCCCTCGAGGAACGCCCGCTGGGCCCGGATGCCCCGCTCGGCCCCGTCGTAGATGTCTCCGGCGAGGAGGACGAAGGCGACCTCTCGCTCGATGGCCGTGCGGACGAGGGCGTCCCAGGCCCGCAGCGACGCTTCTCGCAGGGTGGTGGCCACCTGGTCGGGGAACCCGCCGACGGACGCGAACGGGGTGTCGAGGTGGAGGTCTGCGGCGTGGAGGAAGGAGAAGGGCATGGGTCAGATCGCCTCGTAGGGGACCTCTGCAACGTACCGAGGGGGTGTGACAGCGAAACGGATGGCGCGTGGCCTGCGGCTACGCGGTGACCTGCTCCGCACCCGCTGCGACCAGGGCTTCGACTTCGCCGACGGCGGCCTCGACATCGGCCAGCTCGAGCTCCACGGCGCCTCCTGGCGTGAGGAACGCGAACACCACCCGGGCGATGGGCTCGCCGGTGGTCTCGCGCACGGCCAAGGCGTAGGAACCGCCCTGGAGCCGGTAGCCGTCGACCCGACGCTGGAGCTCCAGGGGATCGTTCGTGGCCGCGGTCTTGTAGTCCACGATGACCATGCCGTCGACCGTTCGGTAGAGGAGGTCGATGTAGCCCTCGAGCAGCCGTCCGCCCGCCGTGGGGGTGCAGGCGTAGACCTCCCGCCAGTACGGCCCGGCGGTGGCGGCGGCGATGACCGGGGACGCGAGCGCGGCCCGCACCAGCTCCGCCACCTCGGCGGTGCGGTCGGGGATCGCTTCGGCCTCGCACTGGGCTGCCACCGCACCGCCGAGCCCGGCGGGATCGGCCAGGTCGATGGTCTGGAGGGTGCCGTGGACGGCTCGGCCCACCGCCGTGCCGTAGCGGCCCTTGAGCCACGGCGGAAGGTCGAGGTCGCGGGGCCGCTTGTGCAGCCCGGCCTCGGCGGGATCGTCGACGACGACCGACCCGGCGTCGTCGTCGACGCCATCCGCAGGGTCGGTGTCTTCGATCTCGTCGCGCGCCGGGTCGGGCGTGCCCTCCGCGGTGAGGGCCGTGGCGGCCACGGTGGTCGGACGGGAGCCGGCGGCCAGCGCCGCGTCCAGCTCGGCGCGCCACTCGGCGAACGGGGCGGGGAGCGACGGAGGGTCGGGCAGGGCGACGGCTACGGCCTCGATGTCATCCTCGACCGCGTCGGGCAGGGTGTCGAGGCGGTCCGGGCCGATGCCGTCGACGAGGAGCTCGGCGTTGGTCCGCCGGGTCGGGTCGACGGCGGACTTCCGGGTCTTGCGCTGAAGCGAGACGACGAGGTGGTCCTTGGCCCGGGTGGTGGCCACGTACAAGAGGCGGACCCGCTCGTCGAACGCCATCTGGTCGTCGATCGGGATCCAGTCTTCGAAGACGTCGGTGGTGACGTGCTTGCCGAACCGGTAGCCGACCCCACCACCCGTGCCGTCGGGCTGGAGCGGCGGGAACACGACCTGGGCGGCGGCTCGCTGGCCCATGGGCGCGGTGGACATGCCGCTCACGATCGTGATCGGGAACTCGAGGCCCTTCGCAGCGTGGATGGTCATGATGCGGACGGCGTCGTCGTCGGACTCGGGGAGCACCGCCTCGGCGACCCGGCTGCCCTCGGCGCTCTGGCGGGTCACCCACTGCAGGTACTCGCGCAGGGAGCCGTCGGTGGCCTCGCCCCACTCGCGCGCCTGGTCGATGACGAACCGCAGGCGGCGCCACACGTCGCGGGTCCGGCCCTCGGCGAACCCCAGCTCGAACACGCGGCGGTCCCGGGCGAGGCGGTCGGCCAGCTCCGCGGGGGAGGTCCAGTGGCGATCCCGGTGCAGGCCGCCGAGGTACGAGAGCGCGGCGAGGACCGGGCCGTCTTCCACGGTGGCGGGCTGGGAGACTGCGTGGTTCCAGTGGCCGTGCTGCTCGACCTTGTGGCGGTACAGATCGTCGTCGCCGCAGGCGAACAGCGGCGAGCGCAACGCCGAGACCACGGCGAGGTGGTCGGACGGATCGTCGACGGCGCGCAGCGCCATCAGCAGGTCGCGCACCGCGCGGGAGACGTACACGAGGCTGCTCGACTCCGCCCGGTAGGGGATGCCGGCCCGTTCGAGCTCGGTCTCCAGGAAGGGCAGGGAGGTGCGGGCGGGGACCAGCACGGTGATGTCGCCCAGCGCCGCCGGCTTCCACCCTCCCGTCCGGTCCTCCACCGTCCAGCCTTCGGACCGGATCCGCACGATGGCGGCCGCCACCTGTCGGGCCTCGGCTTCGCGCAGCTCGCCCGCGGTGCCCTGGCTGAGGGGCGTGCGGCCGATGACCGACACCGCGGGTCCGCCGGGCCGCTCCGTTCGCCAGGGGGTGAGGTCGACGTACGCCGGCTGCGAGGGGACCGGGGTGTCGACCGCTGGCGCTTCGGCGAGCAGGCGGCCGAAGGTGTGGTTGACCCAGTCGATGATCTCGGCGCCGGTGCGGAAGTTGGTGGTCAGGCGGACCGGCTCGCGGCCGCCGTAGCGGCGCGAGGCCTCGAGGAACAGCGAGACGTCGGCGCGGCGGAACCGGTAGATGGACTGCTTCGGGTCCCCCACGAAGAACAGCTGCCCCGGGGTCACCTCGACCTGGTCCCAGGGGAGGGCGCCTGACTCCTCGGATCGGGGGTCGTCGGCGGCGATGCGCACGGCGATCTCGATCTGGATCGGGTCGGTGTCCTGGAACTCGTCGAGCAGGAGCCTCCGGTACCGCTCGTGCAGGCGCTGGCGGGCCGGCGCGTTCGTGCTCACCAGGCGCCGGGCGAGCACGAGGAGGTCGTGGAAGGCGAGCTGGCCGGCTTCCCGTCGGGCGTTCGCAGCCTCGACCGTGAAGGTGCGCAGGGCGGCGGCGATCCGGTGGGCGCATGCCTGGGCCACCTCCCCTCGCACCTGTTCGAGGACGGTCTCGACCGCGTCCAGCTCGGCCCGGACCTCGTTGATGTCGCAGGTCCAGCTGGTGGCCCTTCCCGTCTTCTTCACCCGGAAGCTGGGTCGGGTGAGGGCGCCGGCGCCGCTCAGCTCCTCGAGCAGGTCGATCTCGTCGTCGAGGTCCCGCAGCGCGGCCGACCACGCGGCGAAGGCGCCGAGGCGCGCCACCATGGTGTCATCGTCCTTGGTGCACTCGTCGATGCGGCGGCACGTGCGGTCGAGGGCGTCGAGGACGACGAGGACCTGCGCCCGCAGCGGCGGCGGCTCGGGGGCGTCGACCGGGACCCGCTCGGCGACGAGGTCCCAGTTGCGGTCGAACTCCAGGGCGAGGGCGCGCAGGGCCGGCGGCTTCACCCCGGCGCCGAAGAGGAGCAGCAGGGTGCGCTCCATGGCCGGGTCGTCGAGGAGGGCGTCGAGGAACGCCCGCCAGCGAGCCTCGAACTGCACGTCCGAGGTGACCTCGTCGAGGATGTCGAGGCGGGGCGGGAGCTGCACCTCGATGGGGTGCTCGGCCAAGATCCGCTGCGCGAACGCGTGGAGCGTCCCGATGGCGGCCCCGTCGAGCTGGTCGATCGCGGTGGCGCACTGCTCGACGACCACGTCGTCGCCCGAGGTCCGGGCCTGCTCCGACGTGGTCTCGAGCCGTTGGCGGATCTTGTCTCGGAGCTCGGCCGCCGCCTTCTCGGTGAAGGTGATGGCGGCGATGTCGCGGAGGGGGACCCGGCCTGCGGTGACGAGCTCGATCACGCGGCCGACGAGCGCCGTGGACTTGCCCGACCCGGCGCCGGCTTCCACGAACAGCGTGCGGTCGAGCTCGACCTCGATGCGTCGCCGCTGCATCTGATCGGCGGGCTCACGCGGCTCACGTGGCTCGCCGGGCCCGTCGGCGCGCCGCGGCGGCTCGGTCCCCGTTGGCGGCTCGTCGTCGAGGAAGTCGAAGAGCGTCACGCCGGGGCTCCCACGGGGTCGGCGTCGGCCGGCTCGACGAGCGCGACGTACGGGGCGAGGAGCGGATCGTCGTGCTTGCGGTCCCAGTGACGCAGCAGCTCGGTGGTCCCGAGACCGTCGGGGTCGCACGCGTGGCAGTCGACGTACGGCGACGTGGTGGGCGGCGACGGATGGGGTGGGAACAGCCCGGACCCGATGCCGTCGACGATGGTGGCGGCAGCGGCGGAGACCGTGTCGAGCACCTCGTCGGTGAGGTCGTAGCCGAGCTTGCGGAACCCGCCGCGGGCGGAGGTGAACCAGTAGTCCGCCCGGACCGGGGCGGCGGGCGAGCCGACGGCGTGGCGGGCGGCGAGGCCGTACACCGCGAGCTGGAGGTGCTGGCCGCCCTGATGGGGATCGGCCGCGCTGATGCCGGTGAACTTGTCGGCCTTGCCCGTCTTGTAGTCGAGGACGTGGAGCGTGCCGTCGGCGCCTCGGTCGATGCGATCGGCGTTGCCTCGGAGGCGGACGGTGCGCCCGTCGCCCAGCGGGAACTCGAGCCAGGGCTCGTCGCCCCCGAAGGCGAGCTCGGCAGCGATGGGGCGCGCTCCAGTGGCTGCGCGGTGGTCGTCGTCGGACCGCAAGAAGCGCTCCAGGTCGACCAGGATCTTGAGCCGGTCGCGCTGCCAGAACAGGGCTCGGCCGGTGAGCCCGCCGGCCTCGGCTGCGTCGCAGTGGTCGTTGGCGATGGTGGCGAGGCGCTGGTGGTCGGCGGCGGACCAGGGGTGTCCCGGCGCCGGGATCCGGTCCTCGTCGATGGCCTCGCGGATGAAGTCCTCGAGCGCGGTGTGCACGAGCTTCCCGCGGTCGATGGGGGTGATCTGGAGGGAGTCCTCGGGCTGCTCGAGGGGACGGACGCCGAGCACCTGGCGGATGAAGTAGCCGTGGGGGCACCGGGCCCACTGCTCGAGGCTCGTGGCCGACGTGCCTCGCTCCGTCAGCGACGCGACGTCGAGCCCGGTGAGGTTCCCGTCGAAGCGGGTGAAGCGCGCGCTGCCGCGCTGGCCGAGGGCGTGGACCCCACCGAGAAGCGGTCCCGACGGGTCGACCTCGGCGGCAGCCGGTTCCAGATCCGTGCGCCGCGGGGCGAGGGCCAGCAGGTGGCGCAGGCGGTGTTCCTGGTCGGTGGCCGGCGCGGCGGTGCGCAGGGTGTCGTCGAACGATGCGTGGTGCGTGATCCACGGCGCCTCGTGGGTGGCGAGGGCATCGCTCCACAGCGTCTCACCGGCGAGGAGCGAAGCGATCTCCAGCACCCAGCGCGACGCGACCCGGTTCCGGCTGCGGCGGAGGTCGCCCTTCGGCACGCACAGCACGTGGGTCCGGGCGCCGGCGAGGACCGCGAGGAACTGCTGGTGGAGACGGTCGACGTGGCCAGATCTGAGGGGCAGCTCCCCGGCGGTGGCGCCGCGATCGTCGTCGGGGAGCAGGGAGTCGTCGCGGAGGGTGGCCGGGAACGTGCCCTCCGCCATGCCGACGGTGACGACGAGGTCCACGTCGACGCCGACGCCCATCGAGACCGGTCCGACGAGCACGCCTTCGCCGAACCGCCCGACCCGACCGAGATCAGCTTCGAGCTCCCCTGCGAGCGCCCGCCCGAAGACCGCGAGCGACACCGGCCCCTCGATCTGGTCGAGTGCGGCGAGGCGGTCCAGCGCCAGCTCGACGCGCTCGGCGCCGCGCCGCTCCGCATCGGGCCACCCGGCGCGGCGGGCCGGTCCGCCGAGCAGCTCGGTCAGGAGGCGCTTGGCCCAGCGGACCCGGTCGGACCACGGGGCCGGGGCGTTGGCAGCGGCCGCGAGCCGGTCGGCGAGGCCGAGCACGAAGCGGCGCAGCTCCAGCGCTCGGACGGCTTCATCCCGGTCGCGGGTGACGCGCCACCCAGGCGGCTCATCATCCGGGCCTTGCGCTTGGCGCGCGTCGGCCACCTCCGTGCGGCGTGCGGCGAGGTGCTGCAGACGACGGTCCCACTCCGACCGGCCGAGGATGACGCCTGCATCGCGCGAGGCGCGCTCCCACGAGGTGACCGGCGCCCGCCGACCCTCGAAGAGGATGGGTGCTCCCGACAGCCAGGCGAACACGTCCTGGCGGCGGAAACCGGTGGCCGGCAGGTCCAGGAGCCCGAGCAGCGTCCGCCCTGCGGCACGCCCGGCCAGGGGGAGCGTGGCGGTGCCGTTGGTGAGGACCCCGGCGGCGTCGAGGTGGTGCTGAAGGAGGCGCCCGTACGGTTCCGGAGCGGCGTAGAGCACGGCGACGCGGTCGAGCGAGGTGCCGGCGCGGACCGCATCGATCACGGTCCGGACTGCGGCGCGGACCTCGTCGTCTGCGTCGGACGCGGTGATGATGCGGGTCCGGTTCGGATCCACGAGGTCCGGCAGCGCCGACCGGGACGGCGGCGGGCCGATGTCTGCGCCGAGGCGCCCGACCGAGCGGACGACGTCGGCGTCGGCCTTGGCCACCCCGGTGGCGCCCGCGATGACCGTGAGCTCCGTGGCCCGGCCCAGCGCGACGAGCAGCTCCGCGGCGTGGCGCGAGAGTCGCTGAGGCAGGTGCACGACGACCGCGCCGAGGTCCGCAGGGGTCTGGCCGTTGAGCACGGCGGTGGCGGCCGCGGCCAGGAGGTCTTCTTCGTCGTACCAGCGCTCGGCCAGGTGGCGGCGCGCGGCCTGGTGGACGCGGACGACCTCGCCGGCGCGGGTGCTGCTGGCGGCGAGGGCGGAGAGGGCCTGCGGGTCGAGGTCTCGAAGCTCCCGGTGGGCGGCGACCAGGGCCGTCTCCGTGGCGGCGTGGTCTGCGACGGGGCCGAACGTCCCCGGTTCCTCCGCCAGGGCCAGGCGGACGGCCGCACCCAGGACGGGGACCGACACCGGCCGGCGTCCCTGGGCGGCCAGCGATGCCGCACCGAGCAGCTCGGCCAGCCGGTACGGGGTCACGAAGGTGATCCCGATGAGGCCCGGCCCGGCGCCGGAGATCGACCCGACCGCCCCCGAGGCGAGCAGCCGCCGGGTGGACACCCCGACCTGGTTGGAAGGCACGACCACGGTGACCGGTGCGAGCGCCTCATCGGCCTTGATGCGGGAGATCTGGGCGCGCAGCGCGGTGGCCGCCTCGGTCCCGTACCGGACCCACTGACCCTGCGCCGATGCCACGCCGAGGACCCTACTGAGGGGGTCCGACAGCCGAGGTCGGACACCGCCGCTGGAGCCCGACCGCCCTCGGCGCGCGGCTGGCTGATTGAATCACCGGGCAGCCGACCAGTGGCCGCCGACAGCTCCGCTGACCCGCCTCGCCTCGGGGCGACGCCCGCAGGTTTCTCGGGCGACGATGTCGAGAACCCGGGCGCAGCTTCGTCCCCGTGATGAAGCCAGCCACGAGAGCTGGCACGAACCAAGGAGAACCCCATGGCCAAGTACCTGCTGCTCAAGCACTACCGAGGCACCACGCCGACGCCCAACGGCTTCGCGCCGATGGACCAGTGGACGCCCGACGAGGTCGAGGCCCACTTCCAGTTCATGCGGGACTACTCGGCCCGGCTCGAGGCGTCGGGCGAGATGGTCGGCGGCGAGGGCCTCTCGCCCGAAGGGTCCTGGGTGCGCTCGGGCCGCGACGGCGAGCCGCCGGTCGTCGACGGCCCCTTCGCCGAGACCAAGGACCTGATCGCCGGCTGGTTCCTCATCGACGTCGACAGCCACGAACGCGCCATCGAGCTCGCACGGGAGCTGTCCGACGCCCCCGGTCAGGGCGGCGAGCCGATCCACGAGTGGCTCGAGGTCCGGCAGGTCATGAGCGCCCCGCCCGCCGTGGGCGACTGACCGCCGACCGTGGACGAGGTCGAGCTGCGGGCCCAGGTCCCGCGGGTCCTGAGCGTCCTCGTCGGTCGCGGCGCAGCGTTCGCGACCGCCGAGGACGCCGTCCAGGAGGCGCTCATCCGGGCGCTGCGATCCTGGCAGGACGATCCGCCTGCAGACCCCACGGGCTGGCTCGTCACCGTGGCGTGGCGCATCTTCCTCGACACCGCCCGGTCCGAGGCGTCTCGCCGTGACCGCGAGGACCGCTTCGACGCCGAGCCACCGGCCGGTGCGGTGCCGAGCACGGATGACTCGTTGCGCCTCTACTTCCTGTGCGCCCACCCGGACCTCACACCGTCGTCGGCCGTGGCGCTCACGCTGCGGGCGGTCGGGGGCCTCACGACCCGCCAGATCGCGGCCGCCTACCTGGTCCCGGAGGCGACGATGGCCCAACGGATCAGCCGGGCGAAGCGCACCGTCGGTGAGGCCGGTGTCGACCGGCCCGGCGACGCCCGGACCGTGATGCGAGTGCTCTACCTCGTGTTCAACGAGGGCTACTCGGGCGACGTCGACCTGTCGTCGGAGGCGATCCGCCTCACCCGGCAGCTCACGACGCTGACCGACGATCCCGAGGTCGGCGGGCTGCTCGCCCTCATGCTCCTGCACCACGCACGGCGGGCGAGCCGCACCGGGCCCGACGGCCGCATCGTCCCGCTCGCCGCCCAGGACCGGGCGAGGTGGGACACCGAGCTGATCGCCGAGGGCGTCGACGTGCTCCGGGCCGCGCTCGAGCGAGACCGCCTCGGCGAGTACCAGGCACAGGCCGCCATCGCCGCGCTCCACGCTGATGCACAACGGGTGGAGGACACCGACTGGGTGCAGATCGTCGAGTGGTACGACGAGCTCCTCCGCCTCACCGACACGCCCATCATCCGGCTCAACCGCGCCGTCGCCGTCGGCGAGGCCGATGGTGCGCCGGCGGGTCTGCGCGCCCTGGCCGACGTGCCCGAGGGGGTGCCCCGTCGCGACGCGGTGGCCGCCCACCTCCACGAGCGCAACGGCGACCTCGAGCTGGCCGCCCGCCTCTACGCCGACGCCGCCCGCAACGCCCCCAGCGTCGCCGAGCGCGAGCACCAGACCCTCCAGGCCGCCCGCGTCAACCACCTGCTCACCGGCGACTGACAGCTCGAGGCGTCGTAGGGTTCGACCCATGAGCTTGATGGGACGGGCAGCGAACGTCATGAGCCGGCGGTTCCCCCACCTCGTGGCGAAGGGGACCCACAAGCAGGTGGCGCAGTTCAAGGAGAGCAACGGCGCCAAGGGCAACAAGATGTTCGGCAAGCCGGTCTTCTTGTTGGAGACCGTCGGCCGCAAGACCGGCGAGCCCCGGCCGGTGATGCTGATGCTCGCCCGGCGCGGCGACGACCTCATCGTGGTCGGCTCCAACGGCGGGAACCCGGTGACGCCCAACTGGTTCAAGAACCTCCTCGCCGCCGAGAAGACCGAGGTCCAGGTCGGCCCGGACCGCTGGTGGACCACGGCCCGCCAGGTCGAAGGCGACGAGTTCGACGAGTGCTGGGCCCTCGCCGTGGCGGCCTACCCCGACTTCGACACGTACCAGCGCCTCACCGACCGCAAGATCCCCGTCGCCGTCCTGGAACGCTCCGCCCTCTGATCCGAGGTCAGGAGCCCGGCTGACCGCCGGTTCGGAAATCGAGACGGCGAACGTTGTCGCTCGTCGGGCCTTGACGTACCGTCGCTAGGCGGGTAGTCCTATCAGGGAACCCGGCGCTCTGGAGCCGGCACCCGGCTGATCACCCCTGTCGGGGCGAGCACCAGCTCGTCCCAGCGTCAGTCGCCACAACGACCACGCGCCTCCCGATCTCGGGCTGGCCCACGCTGCACAGGGGAAACCATGACTCGCACCACCGACGATGGGGTCGACCGCCTCACGATCGCGATCGCTGCAGCCCGTTGCGTCGTGGTGGCAACGGCCCCAGCACGGTGACGGCAACGGCGCCGGCAAGTGATTCGGCTGCGACGAGACTCGAGCACGGGGGCCGACGAGGTGGGCTCATGAGCGACCGGTGGCGCAAGACGCTTCTGATCCTCGGGCTGCTGGCGATCGGCGTCATCGTCCGAATCCTGTTCGGCGGGTTCCACTCTTCGGACGACGGGCTGTGCATCATGAGCTACACGCTCGGAGCGTTGGCCGCAGCTCCAACCGACCTCAGGGTCTTCCTCTGGGTCATCGCCGCAGGCCTGAGCACGGTCGCGCTGCTCCAGAACTCGATCCGACGGTGGGTCGTCGCACGCAAGCGCAGAGCTGGCGACCACCCTTCTTGACGCCCGAGGCGACGGTCCAGCAGAACTGCGGTGCCGACCCCGTTGGCGTTGTGGGCTCCCCTTCGTCCTGGTCGAGGCGGAAGGCGGTGCTCACCCGAGAGCACGCCGGGGTCCGGGCATGCCGGGCCGGGCTGCGGTGACGGTCAGGCCGAGCGCGAGGAGACCCGCTGCGAGGGCCGTGTCCACGAGGTCGAGCTCGGCCACGGGCCAGGCCCACCACGCCGCGTCGCCATCGGGACCGGCGCCGAGCAGGGCGCACGTGACGAAGTACGCCGCGACGACCACGGCCGCACCGTCGCTCCCGAACCGGCGTCGCAGCACCAGAGCGAGACCGACCAGGCCCGCTGTGGTGCGGGCCACGGCCAGGGCCGCACTCGTCTGGACGAGCGCTGCGGGTACGAGGCCCGCGCCTGCGCCAGCGACCACGGCTGCGACGAACCAGGCCTCGAGCTGGCCGTTCGCTCGGGCGGTCATCCCACGCTCGAGCCGACCGTCGTCGACGGCGAGCGAGGCGCAGACGGAACCCACGACGGCCACGGGCCACCACAACACGACCGGAACCGCCACGCCGACCTTCAGCGGGCTGCCGACGGTGGCGTCCAGTGCCACGCCGGCTCCAGCGAGCCAGGCCATGAAGGACCCGGCGACCGCCGTGATGACCGGCAGGTGCGCCCGATGGGCGCGGAGCCACCAGCTCACTGAGGGACCGGAACGGCGTCGCCTCGGCACGGGTCCGCTCGCTCGACCGCAGCAAGCCATCGGATGCGGGTGGTGGGATCGAGCCCCTGCAGCCGCTCGGCATGCTGGAACGCCACCGGGTCGGTCGCGGACCGGACCTCGGCCGGTCCGATCCCGCCGGCCATCGTGAGCCAGGCGATGGCGACGGCACGGGATTCGTAGATCGTGCCGATGTCGATGCCGTCGCAGCGCGGGTCCGGCAAGATGCCCGCCGCCAGCGCGTGGACGACCTGTTCGTCGGTCGGGTGCTCCCACAGCGCCAGACCCGAAGCCTGACGTCGGGTCAGGTCGGATCGCCGGGGCGAGAGCCGGCGGGGGACGTCGAGACCCAGTTCGGACCACCGCGCCGCAGCCTGCTCCACCACGGCGGTAACGCGGGCCAGGTCGCCGGCCTGCTCGGGCCACACGCACACCTCGGGCGCACCGGTGCACTCGACCGGCCCGACCCGAGGTGCGACCGGGTCAGCGCCGAGATCGTCGACCATCGAGATGGCGAGGACGGAAGCGGTCACCAGCACGATCGGGGCCGCGACCGCGCACCAGGCTTGCTGGACGGACGAGATCACGAGCAGCGACGCAAGGGTTGCGGCGGCTGCGACGATGATCGCCGCCCGGACCGCCTCGAGATCGAGGGTGGCGTCGGGGAAGCAGCAGTCGCCGATGGTGCCGGTGAGGTGGCGGAGCCACAGCGGCTCCATCGCCGGCGGGTACACGAACGCCAGGTAGGCGCCGACGACGACAGCCGGCAGGGCGAGCTCCGCCCGCACCCACCAGCCGACGGCGAAACCCACCGCCGTCCAGCCGACCAGGAACGCCGCTGCGATGGCGAGCACCTCGGGTGCGAGCGGAACGGCGCGTCCCGAGGTGGCCGCCACCCAGGCGGCGATCGCCACGTAGGCCGTGAACTGGACCGCAGCCGTGAGGAGGATGTCCCACGCGGCCGGCAGGGTGGTCGCTCGCCTCCACGGCCGCGACCGCCAGCCGGACCGTCGCCACCGCCCCGCCTTCCACGCCCCTGCCGCGGCTGCCAGCGGCGCAAGGACGATGATCGCCTCGTGGGACCGGGCCGCGACGGCGAGGGGATACGCGGTCGCCTGCGGCTCGAAGGCCAGCGCGACCAGGTACCCGAGCGGGAGCGAGACGGGCAACAGGCGGATCGCCGGCTCGAGCCGCAGGCGCGAAGCGGCTCTGGGGAAGACGGTGGTGCTCATCGCGGCGGCCGTGCGCCGACGAGGTGTCGATAGGCGGCACCAGCGCGCTGCGCATGGTCGCCTGCGACGCCTCCGGCATCGAGGTACTCATCCACCGATCCGGCGAAGCACAGCGACCCCCGGGCGAGGACGCCCACAGAGTCGAACGCGGTGGCGAGGTCGTCGACGAGGTGCGTGGCCACGATGACCTGGCAGCGCTGACCGAGGCGACCGATGAGGTCGAGGACCTCGGTCCGCTGGACCGGGTCGAGCCCGACCGTCGGTTCGTCGAGCAAGATGGCCGACGGCGTTCCGCTCAGCACCTCGGCGATGCCGAGCCGCCGCAGCTGCCCGCCGGAGAGGTGCACGGACCGGACATCGGCTTGGTCGAGGAGGTCGACCGCCTCGAGGGCGGTGCGAGCCGCGCTCCAGGCCGCTGCCCGTCCGCTTCCCTGCATCCAGCCTGCGAGCGCCACCTGTTCTCGAGCCCGGAGCCCGGGCATGGCGCGGACCGTCTGCGGCATCCATGCCACCGCACCCGGCCGCACCCGCCGCCCGTCGACGAGCACCTGCCCAGATCGAGGTCGCCTCACCCCGCAGGCGAGAGCGAAGAGCGTCGACTTGCCGGCACCGTTCGGCCCGAGCAGCGCCGCCACCCGCCCCGGCCGCCAGCTCACCCCGTCGAGCACCGCGGGCTTCCGCCGTCCATATGCGAACCCGACCCCTTCGAGGACCACGGTCCCGGTCAATACACCACACCGACGGAGGATGCGGACACCTTGTCCCGGGCATGCGTGCTGCCGTCCACGTGTGTGAGGGTGAAGTGGTAGCTCCCGCCGACCTGGGGAGACCAGCTGTGCTGCACCTTGCGTTGATGGCAGGCGAAATCGTGGCGGCCCAGGTCCTTGTCCGGCTTGTAGAAGGGCGTCTCCTTCGTCAACTGGATCCGCAAGGTCACCCGCTGGGACGCGTCGGTCTTCAGCCGGCATCCAGCGAGCGCGATGTACGTCCGGTTCGAGTCGTGGACCGAGTCCTTCCAGCTTCGGGAACTGAGCCCAGGGAGCCAGTCGGTCATCGACGAGTTGAAGCCTCCCCCGGCTGCCGCAGGCGTGCCGCTCAGCACCAAGAGGAGGGCGAGCACTGCGGCTCCGCCCCAGAAACGACGTCGGTCCATGGTCATCATCCGTCTTTCGTCTGGGCGGCCGACTCGACCTCGGCCGCAGGTTTGGGTGCACGCCCCGGTGGGGCTTATGAAACGAAAAATATAGCGACGCGACATCGAGTGCAAGGGCGGCATCCCGCCCCCGACCGGTTCGCCGGGACGGTCATCCCCGCCTTCTCCTCGCCCTGATCCGGGTCGCCGCGGCCCGAGTCCTGTTCGCGCTTCGTTCGCGCCGTCTCGTGGAGGGTGGCGGGGACGACGAGGGGGATGGGCGATGCGAGGGCACGGGCACGAGACGGGACGCGGCGAAACCGAGGCGGGGAGGCCGGGGCGCGGCAGGGTGGCGGCGATCGTCCTCGCCGGCGTCCTGGTGGCGGGGCTGGCCGGTCCGGCGGCGAGCGCGCGACCCGCCCAGGTGGCGTCGGCCGGGCCCGCCGACGGCCCGTCGGCCACGATCGATCTGGCCCTCGAGCCCCATGCGGAGCAGGCCCCGGCGGTGCCCTCGACACGCGCCGACCAGCGCAGCGACGGGCTCCCGTCCGATGGCGTCCTGCGGACCCAGGCGCAGGACGACCCGGCGCGAGTCGTGACGGTCGAGGTCCTCCACGACCCCGGCCGCGGTGATGCGGTCGCGGCTGAGATCGTGGCGCAGGGAGGCCGGGTCCACGGCCCGATCGCCGACGTCGGCACCGAGGGTGAGCTACCCGCCGGTGCGGTGGTGGACCTCGAGGTGCTGCCCGGGGTCACGGCCGTGCAGCAACCATCGCAGGCCGATCCCCGCCGGTCTGGAGCCGGACCGGACGAACAGGCGGTGACGGGGTCCGAGGTCACGCTCACGAACGCCGACGACTGGCAGGCGGCCGGCATCACCGGCGCCGGCGTCAAGGTCGGGATCATCGACTCGTTCAACCAGGACACCTGGGACGCCGCGGTCAGCAGCGGTGACCTCACCGGTCAACCGGCCGGCACCTTCTGCCGCAACACGGGGGCGGCCTGCTCCGTCTGGGGCACCAGCAACCACGGCGTGGCGGTCGCCGAGATCGTCCACGAGATGGCGCCCGGCGCCCAGCTCTTCATCGCCAACATCCGGACCGCTGCGGACTTCCAGGCGGCGATCGACTACTTCCAGACCCAGGGCGTCAAGGTCGTCACCCGCTCGCAGACCGCCATCTACGACGGTCCCGGCAACGGCACCGGCCCGGTCGCTGCGGTGGTGGACAGCGCCGTGTCGAAGGGGATGATCTACCTGAACGCCGCCGGGAACGCCGGCGGTGGCGGCAGCACCAAGGGCTCGTACTGGCGGGGCTCGTGGGTCGACGCCGACAGCGACAGCTTCCTCGAGTTCTCGGCCGGTGACGAGCTGCTCGCCACCAGGTGCTGGTACTTCAACGGGCTGCGCTGGAGCGACTGGGGCGCCAACAAGACCGACTACGACGTGTACGTCTACAACTCGTCGCAGCAGCTCATCGCCATCAGCAACGGCAACCAGAGCACCGGTGCCGCCACGCCCATCGAGGGCAACAACAACTTCAGCTGCACCACCAACACCACCGTGTACATCGCCGTCAAGAAGATCGCCGATGGCAATGGCACGGCGGGCGATGTCCTCGAGTACATGGTGAACGGGGTCGGGCTCGAGTACTGGCAGAACCCCTACGCGTCCTCGGCGCCGATGGCTGATTCCGCCAACGCCGGCGCCCTCGCCATCGGTGCGGTCGACCCGGCGAGCGGCGGCGTCATCGCCAACTACAGCTCGCAGGGCCCGACGAACGACGGCCGCATCAAGCCGGACCTGTCGGCCCCGTCGTGCGTGAGCAGCACCAGCTACGCACCCAACTGCTTCAACGGCACGAGCGCCGCCACGCCGGTGGTGGCCGGCGCCGCCGCCCTCGCGCTGTCGGCTGGCGTCGCCAGCACCCCGACCGGGATCGCGAGCTACCTCAGGTCCTCGGTCGTCGATCGGGGCACCGCCGGCACCGACAACGTCTACGGCACCGGCGAGCTGCGGCTCCCCGTTCCGGCACCGTCCACCGGCCCGGCCCCGTTCGCCAACTTCACGGACATGGTCAACCGGCAGTACCAGGACTTCCTCGGCCGGGCGCCCACCGCCGCCGAGCGGACGAGCTGGGTGAACCAGCTCAACGCCCACACGGCCAACCGCTCCTCGCTCGTGGGCGCGCTGCGGACCTCGAGCGAGAACGTCAGCAACGTCGACCCCGTCACCCGCCTCTACAGCGCCTACTTCCTGCGCATCCCCGACGCCGGTGGCCTCGTGTACTGGATCGGCAAGCGGCGGAAGGGGGCGAAGCTCGACACCATCAGCCAGTCGTTCGCCAGCTCCAGCGAGTTCAAGACCCGCTACGGGTCGCTGTCGAACGCCGCCTTCGTCGACCTGATCTACCACAACCTCTTCGACCGCAACCCCGACCCCAGCGGCAAGGCGTACTGGACCGGCAAGCTCGACAACAAGACCAAGAATCGCGGCCAGGTGATGGCCGGCTTCTCCGAGAGCAACGAGTACAAGACCGACCAGGTCAAGCCGGTCAACGCAGCGGTCGGCGTGATCTTCATGCTCAAGCGGAAGCCGACCACCTCCGAGTTCGCCAGTCTCCTCTCCGGGCCCGGCACCGGCGCCTCGGTGGCCGAGTGGGTCTTCGGCTCGGGGAGCTACGCGCCGTGAACCCACCCGCCGGGTAACGCCCGGGCAGGGAGTCGGGTCGGACCACCGATGAGCACGCAGTCCGACCTTCCGCTGCACGGACCCCACAAGCCCGACTCGCTGCTGGACAAGGCGGCCGAGCAGCTCACCGAGCTGTTCGGCGTGGAGCGCCAGCTCGACAAGCTGCTGTACCAGTCGGCCCAAGAGGTGGGCGGCGTCGAGTTCGCCAGCATCTTCAACCCGATCGCCGCCGAGCGCCTGTCGGCCAAGCCCCGGCCCGACGCCATCAACCACGATCAGGTGTTCCTCGGGCCCAACCCGTTGAGCAGCGCCGAGACGGAGTCGGCGCTCGGCCTGCTCGAGGTCCTCCACGGACCGCAGGCGCCGGCCAACGTCGAGGTGTTCTCGGCGTTCGCCGCGCGGGAGAAGTTCTTCGAGCGCCTCGCCGACGGGCAGTCGTTCATCTTCGTGGGATCGCACCTGGAGTTCCAGGACGTGGGCTTCAACCTCGGGTACCTCACCCGCGCTGCCCACCTCCACGGCTTCGACCGCCTCGACACCCGCACCACGCTGATGATCGGGCGGCTGCTCGGCTACCTGGAGGTGATGGGGCTCAACGTGATCGACGACATCCTCCGCAAGGCGTCGAGCGTCCTCAAGACGTTCCCGGTCAGCGGCGGCGAGGCGGTCAACGAAGGCGACATCACCGACGAGGACCTGAACCGCCGGGTCCGCAACTTCCGCAAGAAGCAGAACACCCGCACCCGGGAGGAGTTCTTGAACCTGATGAGGTCGGACCACGGCCACATCGTCATCGAGGCCGGGTCCGGTTCCCGCGACGCCAGGGACGAGCACGGGACGATCGTGATGGAGCCGTTCGCCCGGGGCACCCGCGAGGACCTGTTCCTCGCCGTGCAGGCGGGGGCCTCGATCTATCCGGTGTTCGGTGACTACGGGAACACTGAGGAGCCCTCGGTGGTGGAGATCGGCAGGGAGATCACGTCGCTGGCCAGCCCCCAGCACGCCCACTCCATCGGCGAGGTCATCGCGGCGATGGGGAACCGGGCCCGGGGCAGCGCCGCCCAGGATCACCCGGACATCGCCCGCTTCCGCACCCCCATCCGCTACGGCAACCACGAGTCCAGGGACTGATCCCCGGGTCCGACGTGCTCGTCCGAGCGACGGACGGGCCCGGGTCGTGGGGGCGCACCGCCTACGCGGTCTTCCGGGCCTGCTGCTTCTTGGCGGGTGCCTTCTTCTTCGCCGCTGGCTTCTTCTTGGCCGGGGCCTTCTT
Organism: Ilumatobacteraceae bacterium; assembly: GCA_025463265.1. GTDB lineage: Bacteria > Actinomycetota > Acidimicrobiia > Acidimicrobiales > Iamiaceae > Aquihabitans. The sequence continues at coordinate 38,373 of JAOBWH010000163.1, read as the reverse complement.
CGCCGTCGTCGTCTTCGCGGCCGCCCTCTTGGCCGGGGCCTTCTTGGCGGCTGGCTCCTTCTTCGCCGGGGCCTTCTCCTTGGCCGCTGCCGGCTTCGACGCAGCCTTCTCGGCGGGTGCCGCTGCCTTGCCGTCGCCTCGACTGGCGTCGAGGCTGGCCTTGAGCGCCTCCATCAGGTCGAGGACCTTGGCGCCGCCGCCCTCGTCGCCCTGCTCGACCTCGATGGTCTCGCCTTCGGCCTTGGCCTCGATGATGCGGCGGAGCTCCTCGACGAAGGTGTCGTGGTACTGCTCGGGATCCCAGTCACCCGTCAGCGTGTCGACGATCTGCACGGCCAGCTTCAGGGCCTTGGGGTCAGCCTCATCCGCCTTGTCGGGGATCTCGTCGATCGTGGCCCGGTCCACCACCTCATCGGCGAAGCGCATGGTGGACATGGCCAGCGCTCCGTCGAGGGGGCGGACCGCGGCGAGGTACTGCTTGTTCCGCATGACCACGGACCCGATGGCCACGCGCTCGCGATCCTCCATCGCCGCCAGCAGCAGCGCGTACGGCTCGGCGGCCGCATCGCCGTCCGGTCCGAGCCAGTAGGTCTTCTGGTAGTAGATCGGGTCGACATCGGCGAGGGCGACGAAGTCCTGGACATCGATCGCTCGCGTGCTCGTCGGCCGCAGCTCGTCGAGCTCGTCGCGCTCGAAGGTCACGTACCGGCCCCCGGACACCTCGTAGCCGAGGACGATGTCGTCGCGCTCGACCTCGTCGCCGGTCTGCTCCGAGACGTTCTGGTGCCGGACGCGGGCGCCGGTCTCGCGTTCGAGCTGGTTGAAGTGGACGGTGTGGTCGCGCGCCGCGGTGTACGCCTTCACGGGGACGCTCACCAGCCCGAAGCTGATCGAACCGGTCCAGACGGGGCGGGCCATCAGCTCGCCTCCCGATCGCTGCCGCCGGCCAGGTCGGGCGTTTTGGGCGTGTTGTTCGCCATGGTCCACCTCGTGGTGCCGGACCGTCCGGCCGCGGCTCCGGTACCCCGGTCACCCCAGGTCCATCCACCCGTCGCCTCCTCCAGCAGGGCCCGGGGGCGCCCCGCTACGGTCCGGCCATGTCCGAGCACCTGGAGTCCGTGGGGGAGCACGCCGCGGCGATGGTCGGCGGGGACACCGAAGCGGTCGTCTGATGGCCGAGCCCCGTCCCCCCGCCGAGGTCACGGCCATGGCTGCCACCTCCACCGACCGGCGCGCCTTCGGCGATGACTGGGCGTTCGAGCGCAAGCTCGACGGCTACCGGTGCCTCGCGTGGGTCGACGATCGGGGCGTCCGACTCCGGTCGCGCAACGGGCTGTCGTTCGACGACGCCTACCCCGAGGTCGGCCGGTCGCTGGCCGAGCGGGCGCACGGCTCGCTGCTGGTGGACGGCGAGGTCGTGGCGATGGTCGACGGCCAGACCAGCTTCGAGCGGCTGCAGCAGAAGATCAGCGATCCGACCGTCCCCGTCCAGTACGTCGTGTTCGACCTGCTGTGGTTCGACGGCCACGACATCCGCCCGCTGCCGCTGGAGCAGCGGCAGGCTGCGCTCGCCGAGGTGCTCGGCCCCGGGGGTCCGATCGTGCTCAGCGAGGCGCTCCCCGGCGACGCCGCCGCGCTCCTCGACGCCGCGTGCCGCCTCGGGTGGGAGGGGCTCATCGCCAAGCGGCGGGCGTCGAGCTACCAGCCCCGACGCAGCAAGGACTGGCTCAAGCTCAAGTGCGTCCACCAGCAGGAGGTCGTGGTCGGCGGCTTCACCGATCCCAGCGGCTCCCGGACCGGGCTCGGCGCCTTGATGGTGGGGGTCTACGACGGCGGCGAGCTGCGCTACGCCGGCAAGGTCGGCACCGGGTTCGACGCTGCGACCCTGCACGCGCTCCACCAGGAGCTGCGCGCCATCGAGCAGCCGACGTCGCCGTTCGCCGAGAGGATCCGCGAGCCGGGCTCGCACTGGGTCCAGCCCACCATGGTGGTCCAGGTCGGCTTCGGCGAGTGGACTGCGGCGGGTCACCTCCGCCACCCCCGCTACCTCGGTCGCCGGCCGGACAAGGAACCCCGGGACGTGGTCCGCGAGCCCTGACCGGCACCAGGTCGCGAGTGCTCGGCAGATCGCAGGTGATCGGCCGGACCGGTCTGGTCAGCGGGGGTGGTCGGGGTGCTCGTCCGCGTCGTGGGCCGGGTCGAGGTCCTGCACGGCCGACAGTCGCAGCGGGGTGAACGCCTGGCGGCTCCACACCTCGACCGGGTCGAGGGTGACCGTCACGTGGTCGCCGCCGTCGTCGAGGGTGCTGATCTTGCGTCCGACCAGCCCGTGGTCGCACCCGGCGAGGATCGGGACCCCCTGCGGTCCCCGGCGCCAGGTGATGCGGTCGAACTTGTCGACCCGGTCACCGGTGCGCGTGCCGAAGGCCTTGGCCAGACGGCGGCCGTCCTCGGTGTCGGCCAGGAAGTGGACCGCCAGGTGGGTGGACCGGAGCACGACGCCATAGGTGTGGTTCGCCTTCGAGATCCACACCGCGTAGCCGTGCGGGTCCATGCTCGACTGGGAGTGGAACCCCACGAGGCAGCCGGAGCGGTCGTCGTCCGCCGCCGCCGTCACCACGATCATCGCGGGGTCGGCCGAGGCCATCAGCTGGTCGAACGGATCGGCTGCCACGCCCCCAGCCTTGCCTGCGGAGCGCCGAACGCCAACGTTCCCCGTCCAGACCGCCCGTCCCGCCTCGCTGTCACAGGGGTGTGGGACACTCGGACCCGATGTTCCGCCTCGACGACGACTGGGTGTTCAGCGCCACCGATCTGGTCACCGCGCTGCGCTGCGAGTACCAGGTCCTGCACAAGCGGGCGGAGAAGGCCGGCCTGGTGGACCCGCCCGATGTGGCGGAGGATCTGGTGCTGGAGCGGGCCGCTGCGCTGGGTCTCGCCCACGAGAAGACCGTGCTCGACCGGCTGGTCAGCCAGGACGGCCCCGCCACGCCGGGTCAACCCGGAGGGGTGGTGTCCATCGCCCAGCCCAGCACCTCGTCGCGCTCGCAGCTCGAGGACGCCCACGCCCAGACGCTCGCCGCCCTCAAGGGCGGGGCCGATGTCGTCTACCAGGCGGCGTTCTTCCACGACGGCTTCCACGGCCTGGCGGACTTCGTCGTCCGCGTCGCCGATGAGGACGGCTACGTCTGGTACGAGCCGGCGGACACCAAGCTCGCCCGCCACGCCCGCGTGGAGGCGCTGCTCCAGCTGGCGGCGTACGCGGACCAGCTCGTGGCCATGGGTTTCCCCTCCCCCCGGGAGGTCCACCTGTGGCTGGGCGACGGCAACGTCTCGTCGCACCGCTACGCGGACCTGCAACCGATCCTCGCCGACCGGTCCGAACGGCTGCGCGACCTGCTCGCCGGACCCGTGTCGGTCCCGGTCTGGGGTGACCCGCACCTGCGGGCGTGCGGCTGGTGCGACCACTGCGCCGCCGCGGAGAAGGACAGCCGCGACGTCGTCCTCGTCGCCGGCGTGCGCATCGACCAGCGGCCGAAGCTCGTCGCCGCAGGCATCGCCACCATCGAAGACCTGGCCGCCGCCACCCGGTGCCCACCGGGCATCAAGCAGGAGACGTTCGACAAGATCCGTGCTCAGGCGGTGCTCCAGTCCGGCCAGGACGCCACCCGCACCGAGGAGGATCCCCTCGGCGTCGTGTCCGCGGAGCTGGCCGACCCTGCGGGCATCGCCCTCATCCCCGAGCCCAACCCGGGCGACGTCTTCTTCGACTTCGAGGGCGACCCGCTGTTCGTGGAAGCCGGCTGGCCCGACCTCGGGCTCGAGTACCTCTTCGGGTCCATCACCCACGTCGGACCTCCCGAGGGCGGCGAGCTGGCGTACTGGCCGCTGTGGGCGCACGATCGCCGGGCGGAGAAAGTTGCGGTCGAGACCTACATCGACTGGCTCGTGGCCCGGCGCGCCACCCCCGGGTTCGAGGGCATGCACGTGTACCACTACGCGCCCTACGAGGTCGCCGGGCTCAAGCGCATGGTGCAGCGCTACGGCACCCGCAGCGCGGAGCTCGACCAGCTGCTCATCGATGGCGTGTTCGTGGACCTCTACTCCGTCGTCCGCCGCTCCATCCGGATCTCGGAGCGCTCCTACAGCATCAAGCGCCTGGAGCCGCTCTACATGGGTGACGAGCTGCGGACCAGCGAGGTCGCGGGCGGCGCCGACTCCATCATCTGGTACGGCAACTTCACCATGCTCCGGGCCAAGGGCGACCTGGCCGAGGCCCAGGCGCAGCTCGACGAGCTGGCGTCGTACAACGAGTACGACTGCCTCTCCACCCTGCGCCTGCGCGACTGGCTGCTCAGCCTGCCCGGCGGGCAGCGCCCGGCCCCGCGCACCGGCGAGGCGTCGGCCGAGCGGCCCCCGGACTCGGCCGAGCAGGCTGCAGCCATCGCCCTGGAGCAGGAGCTGCTCGCGCCGTTCGCGACCAAGGCTCCCGGGGAGCGCACGCCCGAGGAGCAGGCGGTGGCGCTGCTGGCGGCGGCCCTCCTGTTCCACCGCCGGGAGTCGCTGCCGTTCTGGTGGGCCCACTTCGCACGCCTCGCGGCCACGGTGGAGGACTGGGAGCACGATGGCGAGATGGCCGTGCTGCCGCCGCGCTCCGTCGAGGTGGTCGCCGACTGGCACGTGCCCGAGGGCAAGCGCTCCCATCAGCGCACGCTCACGGCCCTGGCCGAGCTGCCCGGCTCGTTCAAGCTGTCGGCCAACAGCGAGTGCCACACCATCTACGACGCCCCGCTCCCGCCCCGGGTCAAGGAGCCGTCCAACTCGGACCGGGGCTACCGCGGCGGGGCCCGGCTCCTCGCCTTGGAGCCCGAAGGCGACCGGGTCCGCATCACCTTCACCGAGTCCCTGCCCGGCGGCATCGGCGACGAGCCCGGGCCGGAGCAGGCCGCCGTGCCCGTCGCCATCAGCGCCGGCAGCCCGCCGCCCATCGGCAAGCTGGCCTCGGCCATCCTCGGCATCGCCAGCGGCGCGCTCGACCTGTTCGGCGAGCTCCGGCCGCACCCGGCGCTCGACATCCTCCGGCGGGTCCCGCCCCGCTTGCGCAGCGGTGCCCTCCCGGCCGTCCACGAGCACGACTTCGCCACCGCCATCACCGGCGCCGTGCGAGCCCTCGACCGCTCCTACCTCGCGGTCCAGGGGCCGCCCGGGACGGGCAAGACCACCACGGGGGCCGAGGTCATCCGGCGCCTCGTCGACAGCGGCTGGAAGGTCGGCATCGTCGCCCAGGGGCACAAGACCATCGAGGCGATGATGGAGAAGGTGATCGACGTCGGCGTGTCGCCCGAGCAGGTGGTGAAGCGCTCCCAGGGCGGCGGCGACCACCGGGGGCTGAAGCTGTCCGACGCCAAGCTCAGGGCCAAGGTCACCGAGCCCGATGTCGGCTGCCTCGTGGGCGGCACCAAGTGGGACTTCGTCAACGAGAACCGCATCCCGGCCGGCAGCCTGGACCTGGTGGTCATCGACGAGGCCGGCCAGTTCGCCCTCGCCGACACCATCGCCGTGTCCCAGGCCGCGCCGCGGCTCCTCCTGCTGGGCGATCCCCAGCAGCTCCCGCAGGTCAGCCAGGCCCGCCACCCCGCTCCGGTGCAACAGGCGGCGCTCGACTGGCTGAGCGACGGCCGAGACACCCTCCCGCCGGAGCTGGGCTACTTCCTCGACACCACCTACCGCATGCGGCCCGAGCTCGCCGCGGTGTCCTCCCACCTCTCCTACGACGACCGGCTGGACGCGGACCCCTCGACTGCGAAGCGGACGATCGAGGGGATCGAGCCCGGCCTGCACACGGTGCTCGTGGCGCACGACAGCAACCGCACGGCGTCGATCGAAGAATCCCGCACCGTCCTGCGCCTGGTGGTCGACGTGGTCGGCCGGACGTGGGTCACCGAGCAGGGCGATCGCCCGCTCGACCCGTGCGACATCTTGGTGGTGGCGCCCTACAACGCGCAGGTGAACCTGATCCGGACGGTCCTCGACGATGCCGGGTTCGACGAGGTGCGCGTCGGCACGGTCGACAAGTTCCAGGGCCAGGAGGCTCCGGTGGTGATCGTGTCGATGGCGTCGTCGTCGGCCAGCAGCGGTCGAGGTGCCTCGTTCGTGCTGTCGCGCAACCGGCTCAACGTCGCCTTGTCCCGCGCCCAGCACACGGCCTACCTGGTGCACTCGCCGCAGCTGACGGACCTGATCCCGGCCACGCCGCACGCCCTGGCGCAGCTCGGCGCCTTCCTGGGCACGTCGCGCTCCGGGCGGCCGGCGCCCGGCCGGCCGTAGCCTCGGCGCATGGCCACCCCGATGCTCGTCACCGACGCCGAGCTCGCTGCGCTCGACGACCTGCCGGGCAGGGGAGGGAGGTGGGCGGTCGACGGTGTCGAGCTGTCGGTGACCAACCTCGACAAGGTCCTCTTCCCCGCCGTGCCGGTGGCGCCGGTCGAGGCGTCGGCCGGGGGCGGTGGGGGCGGCCGGCCCGAGGTCACCAAGCGCGACCTGCTCCGCTACCTCGCCACCGTGTCCGGGGCGATGATCCCGTACTTCGCCGGGCGGCCCTGCAACATGGTCCGCCACCCGAACGGCACGGACGAGCACGGGTTCTGGGCCAAGGCCGCCCCCAAGAACGCACCCGGGTGGATGACCCAGTGGCCCAACGAGGACGCCGCCAAGGACGAGACCCGCTGGTACGTCGTGGTCGACCGGCCGGCCACGCTGCTCTCCATGGGCAACCTCGCCGCCGTCGAGTACCACCCGTGGACCTCCAGCTGCGCCCGCAGCCAGGAGCCCGACTGGGCGCTCATCGACCTCGACCCCGGGCCCGACACCACGTGGGACCAGGTCATCCTCCTGGCCAAGCTCCACCAGACGGCGCTCGAGCACCTGGACCTGCGGGCCGGCCTCAAGGTCACGGGGAAGCGGGGCATCCAGATCTGGATCCCCATCGAGGCCGGGCTCGCCTTCAGCGACACCCTCGCCTGGGTGGAGAAGCTGTCGCTCATGGTGGGCCAGCTCGTGCCCGACATCGTCAGCTGGGCGTGGACCAAGGCGGACCGCAGCGGGAAAGCACGGCTCGACTACACGCAGAACATCCGCAACAAGACCCTGGTCGGCCCCTTCAGCCCTCGCGCCGCATCGGGCGGTCCGGTGTCGGTCACCCTCACCTGGGACGAGCTCGACGACGCGGACCTCGCGCCCGACCGTTGGACCATCCACACCCTCCCGGCCCGGCTGGCGGAGGTCGGCGACCCCATGGCCGACCTGATCGGCCTCCAGCAGCAGCTCCCCGCCATCTGAGCGGCCTGAGCAGCGTCAGCCCTCGGCGGCCCGCTTCTTCGCCGCGTCGACGCTGTCGCGCAGCGCCGCCATGAGGTCGATGACCGGGGCGTCCGGCTCGCCCTCGGCGGACGGCTCGGCCACGATGCCGTCGGAGCGGGCTTCGATGGCCTCGAGCAGCTCGGCCGTGTACGTGTTCGGGTACCGCTCGGGGTCCCACTCCGATGTCATGGTGTCCACCACCTGCAGCGCCAGGTCGAGCGCCCGTGGCTCGGGGTCGTTCCGGGCGCCGGGGAGCTCGTCGATGTCCTCGCTGGCGACCACCTCGTCGGCGTAGCGCATGGTGGACATGGCGAGCAGCCCGCCCATGGGCCGGATGGCGGCCAGGCGCCCCTTGTTGCGCATGACGACGGCGCCGATGGCGACCCGGTTGCGCTCCTCCATGGCCTCCAGCAGCAGCTCGTAGGGCTCCACCGCCGCGGTGCCGTCGGGTCCGAGCCAGTAGGTCTTGTCGAAGTACACCGGGTCGACCTCGTCGAGGTCGACGAAGTCCAGCACCTGGATGGCCTTGGTGCTGTCGGGGCGCAGGGCGGCGATCTCCTCGCGCTCGAACGTGACGTGCTTGCCGGGCGCCAGCTCGTAGCCGCTGACGATGTTCTCGTCCTCGACCACCTCGCCCGTGGCCGCCGAGACCTTCTGCTGCTTGATCCGGGCGCCCGTGTCGCGCTCGATCTGGTGGAAGCGGACGTCCTTGTCGCGGGTCGCCGTGTACGCCTTCACCGGCACGCTGACCAGCCCGAAGCTGATGACGCCGGACCAGGTGGGGCGGGCCATCAGAGGCCGAACGGTGGGTGGGTTGCGTGCATCGGAACGCCTTTCACGACGAGGAGTCGGTGCCGACCACGCTAGCGAGCGGTCCTCGGACACGAGGCGGGCGACGCCCGCCAGGGGTGAGACGCCCCCTACCCGCCAACCTCATCGCCCCAACCCCGACGCACCTCCTGCGCAGACGGCTGCCGTGCAACCACGCTCACCGAGAGGTCGGGTCGGTCAGGTGTTGACGGAGACCTGGAGGGCGTTGACCAGGTCCACGAACTCGGCGCGCTCTGCCGGGTCGAGGGTCTCGAACATCGGGGCAACCGAGCGCTCGGTCGCCGCCTGCGCCTCCGCCCACGGGGCGCGCACGTCGGCCTTGTCGGGGTGCGGCTCCTGCCACCCGAACACCTCGAGCATGTAGGGCGTCCGGCGAGCGACCGCCGCGTGCGGAGTCACACCCGTGGCGAGGATCGCTGCGCCGTGGAGCGCGCCCCGCAGCTCGCGCAGCCCGTTGACGCGGTGGAGGGCCAGCGCCTTCGAGCGATCGGCATCAGGCTCGTCGAGCGAGCGCCAACCGGCGAACAGCGGCGCACAGGCCGGCGAGGCGGCGGCGTTCAGCCGCCCGGCGAGCTCAGCCAGGCGGGCGGTGTCGACCTCGTTGCCCATGTGCTCCTCGGCCCACCGGTGGCACACGCCGGCGAACTCCTGGGCGGCCTCCCGGCGGGGCATCACCCCGGCGGTCCGGTCCCAGCCGGCGGCGACGAACGCCGGGTTCCAGAACACGAACGCCGCCGCCACCACCCCGGCCGGCACGTCGCCCAGCGCGCCGCCCCGGCCCGACAGGTAGAAGTCGGCGCCCTCGAACCCGAGGGTGGCGCCGTACACGTACGTGTCCAGGTCGAGCATGAACTTGGTGCCGAGCCCGTTGATGGCGTCTCCGGACGCGGCAGCCGCTTCGAGCGTGTCCATGGTGTTCCCCTTGGTCTGGTCGGCTGGGTGGCCCGCCGACGGCAAGGCCGGGAGCATCCCACAGCTCGTCCTCCGGTGCGTTGCGTGTGACAACCGACCCGTCCGCCCGGCCGCCGTGCTGACAGGTGCGGTGGTCACCTGCTCGTCCGAAGCCGGCTCCGGGCTGGCGTAGCCTCCTGGCACGACGAGGGACGGGGGCACACGGGTGGCATCGCCAGGCGAAGGACCCATCGTGGTGGTCGGCGGCGGTGCGGCAGCCACGTTCCTGCTCCACCGGATGGCGGCAGACGGCGGGTCGCAGCGGCCGGTCATCATCGTGGAGCCGGCGCCGCGCCTGGGCCCGGGGGTGGCCTACAGCACGCCCGATCCCGTGCACTTGATGAACGTGTGCCGCATCCGCCTCTCGGTCGATGGCGACGGCGGCGAGGACCTCATCGGGTGGCTCGGTGATCGCGGCATCAAGGCCGATGCCGACACCTACCTGCGCCGGGCGATGTACGGCGACTACCTGGCCGATGTCGCCGGACGCTGCGCGGACCTCGTCGGCGTCGACCACCGCCGCAGCCGCGTGGCCGGGCTCGCACGCGGCGACGCGGGCTGGACGGTCCGCCTCGACGACGGTTCGACCATCGACGCGGGTGACGTGGTGCTCGCGACCGGGTTCCCCGGCCGGCCGGTGCCGCCGTGCGATGCGCCGCTCGACGACCCGCGCGTCGTCGCCAACCCGTGGTCGCCCGGCGCGTTCGGTGGGGCCGGCATCGAGCGGGTGGTGGTGATCGGCACGGGGTTGACCATGGTCGACGTCGCCCTGTCCCTGGTCGAGCGCCACCCCGGTGTCCAGATCGTGGCGGCATCGCGGCGCGGTCTGGTCCCGCGGACGAGCCGTCCGGGCCTGCCCGCCACCATCGACCCGGCGCTGCTCCCCGAACCGGGCATCGGCGGCTGCGACCTCGTGCACCACGTGATCCGCCTCGGCCGGACGCAGGACGACTGGCAGGCCGTCGTCGACAACGTCCGCCCCCGGGCCAACGACATCTGGCGGGAGCTGGCGTACGGCGAACAGGGCCACATCCTGCGACGCTGGTTCCCGTGGTGGAACGTGCACCGCCACCGCACCGCCCCTGCGGTCGGCGAGCGGCTCGCCGCCCTGCTCGACAGCGGGCAGCTCCGCATCGTCCGCAGCCGGGTCACCTCGGCCGAGGACTCCGGTGCCGGCGACGGCCGGTTGACCGTCCGCTTCGCCGAGGCCACGGTCGCCGACGAGCCGGCGGACCTGCTGGTCAACGCCGCAGGGCCGAGCGACGACCTCGCCGTGTCCGGCGACCCGGTGGTGCAGCAGCTCCTCGCGAGCGGCGACGTCGTCGTCGGCCCGCACCGCCTCGGCCTCGCCGTCGACCGCGCCGGCCGGGCCCAGGGCCGCGGCCTCGGCCCCACCCCCGGGCTCTGGCTGGTGGGCGCGCTCCGCCGGGGGACCGAGTGGGAGACCACAGCCGTCCCCGAGATCCGCATCCAGGCCGGCGTCATCGCCGAGCGCCTCCTCCACGGCGACTCCGACGCCGAAGACACCCCGGTCTCCGTCGGGCGCTGCTAGGGGGCTCGCTCCGCCCCTTCTCATCACTCGCTCCGCTCCGTTCTTCGAGCTTTCGATCGACGGGCTGACGCCCGGCCGCCTTCTCAGGGACGACCGGCAAGCCGGATCGTCCCTGGGTGGGGGGCGCCGCGAGCTCTGCCCCCCACACCCCCCGGGCTCGCTTCGCTCGACAACCCCTGCCTCGCGCTGGGCGCTCTCGTTCCCTCGGGGCGCTCAGGCTTCTGGGAGCTGGAAGCGCTGGAAGAAGGGCCAGATGACCTCGTTGGCGTCGGTGCCCATGTCGGTGGCGCCCATGATGTCGGCGAGGTTGTTGCTGAACTCGCTGCCGGGCCAGGTGTGCCCGCCGCCTTCGACGATGAGGAACTCCACCACCGCGTCGGGCGGGCAGTCCCAGGTGCGCTCGATGATCGTGTCGGTGAGGTCGTCGTCGGTCGGTTCGCCGGTGCAGCCGTTGCCGTCGGCCCACTCCTGGGCGGCCTCGGGGTAGCCGGCGCCGTCCAGGTCGGCCGCGGGGAGGGGTGGTTCCTCGGTCTTGGTGGCATCCCCGTCGCCGGGGAGGACGTTGCTGAGCCGGTCGCCGACCCCGCCGTTGAACAGCAGGATCGGGTCGGCCGTGCCGTGGAACGCGAGGACCGGGACCGGGCGGCTCGGGTCGCAGCCGTCGGGGCGGATCAGCCCGGCGACGGGGGCCACGGCGGCGAACCGGTCGGCCATGGTGCAGGCGACGACCGACGACATGAACGCGCCGTTCGACAGGCCGGTGGCGTACACCCGCGAGATGTCGATGCACTGCTCGGCCTCGACCTGGTCGAGGAGGTCCTGGGTGTATCGGAGGTCGGCGTTGGCCTTGGTGTCGGGGTCGACGGCCCACCGCACGGGGGTGCCGGTCCCGTGCGGGCTGACCACGAGGAACCCGTTGTCCTGCCCGTACTCCGGGAGCTTCGTCATCATGGCGTGGACGTCGGCGCCCTCGGCGAGGCCGTGGAAGTCGAGCACCATCGGCAGGGGCTCGTCCCGGTCGAGCTCGGTGGGCGTGGTGAGCAGGAACCACCGGTCGCTGTCGTCGATGAACTGCTTCTCCTTGGTGGCCGGCTGCTGGGTGCTGGTGCCGCAGCCGGCGGAGGGCACCGCCGGTCCGTTAGCGCGTTCCCCCACGGGCGCGGCGGTGACGATGGTGGTGGTCGCCGCGGCCGGCTCAGTGCCGTCGGACCCGCCCTTGCCCTCGTCGGCGGCCGAGCTGGAGCAGGCGGCGAGGATGGTGGCGAAGGCGATGAGGGCGGCGGTGGCGAGGGAACGGCGGGTGCGTGGCATGGGGGGTCTCCTGGGTCACCCGCCGGCGGCAGGCGCGGGCGATGGTACCGGGAGGTCAGGTCTCGGTCGTGGGCATCGTCTGCGGCGTGGGCGCGCCGGGCCACGCACCGTCGAAGCAGATCCCGTCCGCGGGTGGCGGCGTCGGGGCCGGCAGGTCCGGGACCGACGGGTCGAAGGTGCGGAGGTCGAGGACGTCGAGCAGGTTGCCGGTCCGCTCTCGGCGCCACGGGCTGATGAGCGGCGCCTCGACCCCGAACCGCAGCTCCAGGAACTGGAGGATCGACGTGTGGTCGACGACGGTGTCGTGGCGGACGCCGCCGCGGGTCCACGGCGACAGCACCATCGCCGGCACGCGGGGGCCGAGCCCGATGGGCTCGTCGCCGACGAACTCGGTGCGGGCGTCGGGCGGCGGCGTGGGCGGGGCGACGTGGTCGAAGAAGCCGCCGCTGGTGTCGTGGGTGAGCACGATCATCGATCCCTTCCAGAGGTCGGGGTTGCCCATGACGGCATCGACCACACGGGCGACGAAGGGCTGCTGGCCGATCCAGCCCAGCCCACCGGCGGCGGCAGGAGCGGGCGGGACGGCCACCCACGACACCCAGGGCAGGAGGTTCCCGGCGCAGTCGGCCTCGAAGTCCTCGAGGGTCCGGTCGCGGACGCCGGCCTCCCAGAGCGGGTGCGGTTCGGCGGCCTCCTGGAACGAGACGAAGCTCGACAGTCCGCTGGCGGGACGGCTGGAGGCGTCGGCGTAGAGCCGCCAGCCCACCCCGGCGCGCTCGAGGCGCTCGGGGTAGGTCTCCCAGCCGAAGCGGGTGCTGCGGTCGTCGATGACGGGCCCGCCGGCCTTGCTGGTCGGGTCGATCGTGCCGCTCAGCGCCATGACCCGGTTGGGGCTCGCCGGGCCGAGCACCGAGGAGAACCACGAGGTGCACAGCGTGAACTCGTCCGCCAGCGCCCGGTACCAGGGGAGGTCCGCAGCCCGGTAGCAGCCCAGCGACAGGTCGCCCATCTGCTGGGCGAAGCCGTCCATCCGCCCGTTGCCCCAGGCGCCGTGCTGCGCCGTCCAGCTGCTCTCGATGCGTGGGGCGCACGCCAGGCCGGGTCCGGCGACCGCCAACGGGAACGGGAGGGTGCGGCCGTCGGCGCGGCCGGCGTTGGGCTGGGACCAGATCGGTTCGCCGGTGGCCGAGGTGGCGACGTCGGGGTCGTCGAACCCGCGGGATCGGGGGCGGGTGCCGAAGACCTGGTCGAAGGAGGCCCCCGCCTGCATCACGATGACCACGTGCTGCACATCGGCGAGGCGGCCCCGCCGCTGGTCGCTCAGCGTGGTGGTGGTGGCCTCGTCGCCGTCGGGGATGCCGTCGAGGTCGGCGTCGGCGGGCGGACCGCCGGACGAGCAGGACGACCCGAGTGCGGCACCCGCCGCAGCCACGGCACCGAGGTGGAGGAACCGGCGGCGCGACAGCGACCCCACCCGGTCACTTCTCCACACGGATCTCCAGCACGAGGACGCACGTGTCGTCGCGCACCTCGTCGCGGTCGAGCATGGCCTCGACCAGCTGGTCGGCCATCTCGCCGATCGGGTGGGCGCGGAGGCGGACGGCGTGGTGCGCGACGAGCGAGAAGCCCTCGTCGGGGCCTCGGCCCCGCCGCTCGCACAGGCCGTCGGTGTAGAGGACGAGGCGGTCGCCGGGGGTGAGCGCGACGGTCGCCTCGGGTCGGACCCGATCGGCGGCGATGGTGCCGATGGGCACGGAGCGCCCGCCCCACAGGATCTCGCTCGACCCGTCGGCCCGGACCAGCACCGGGGGCGGGTGGCCGGCGGCGGTGTAGCGCAGCTCGCTCGTCGCCAGATCGATCTCGGCGTACACGGCGGTCGAGGCGAAGGCGTCCGGGACCGACCCGACGAAGCGGTCGACCGCTCGAAGTGCCGCGCCCGGGCCCCCGGCCACGCCGGCGAGGGCGCGCAGCGCGCTGCGGACCTGGCCCATCGCGCAGGCGGCGCGGATGCCCTTGCCGACGATGTCGCCCACCGACACGCCCACCCGGCCCTCGTCGAGGAGGAAGGCGTCGTGCCAGTCGCCGCCGACCTCCAGCCGGTCGACGGCCGGCCGGTACCGGGTCTCGACGGCCACGGCCGAGGTGGTCAGGTCGGCGCGCTCGAGGAGGCTGCGCTGCAGCGCCTCGGCGATGTCCCGGATCTCCCGTTCGGCCCGTTCGGCGTCCCGGCGGGCCCGGAGGAGCTCTCGTTCGTAGCTCCGCCGGACCGTCGCATCGAGCACGGTCACGTCGATGCGCTCGGGGGCACCGTCGGCGTCGCGGGTCAACGTGGCGTGCACGATCACGGCGAGCGGGGTTCCGTCGACCCGCACCAGGTCGAAGGCCACCTCCCGCACCTCGCCCTGGAGGAGGAGCAGCGGCGCGAAGTGCGTCTCGTGGTAGATCCGCCCACCGGCGGTGAGCAGCGAGCTGAAGCGGGCGGTGCCGATGAGATCGTCGGCACGGCGGCCTGTCCAGCGGAGGAAGGTCTCATCGACCGCGGTGACCGTGCCGTCCGGGCCGAGGGCCAACCGGGCGGCCTGCCCTGGTGCGATCGGGTCGATCGCCGGGTCGATCGCCGGGTCGATCACGCGGTCATCCGAGGGTGGCGAGGAACGCCTCGATCGCGGCGACGGTCTCGGCCGGCGCGCTGAGGTTCGGGCAGTGGCCGATGGCGTCGAGCCGGGTGAACGCGCTCTGGGGCAGCTGCTCGGCCACGAAGCGTCCCACCTCGTCGGGGGCGATGGCGTCGTTGGTGGTCTGGATCACCAGGGTCGGCACCGCCACCAGCGGGAGGTCTACTCGCGAGTCCGAGAGGAACGTGACTCGGGCGAAGGCCTCAGCGATGGCCGGGTCCGTGCGGCAGAAGGAGTTGGTGAGCTCCTCGCCGAGCTCGGGCCGATCGGCGTTGCCCATGATCACCGGCGCCATCGCGGCCGACCACCCGAGGTAGTTGCTGTCGAGCGTGTCGAGCAGGTCCTCGATCTCGGCGGAGCTGAAGCCGCCGTGGTAGCCGGGCTCGTCGATGTAGCGGGGCGATGGGCACACGAGCGCGAGTGCCCGAAACGCAGCCGGGTCGGTGACCGCGGCTCGGACGCCGATCATGGCGGCGACGGAGTGCCCGACGAACACGGCGTCGTCGAGCTCGAGCTCGGCGGCGATCTCGAGGAGGTCGTCGGCGTAGCCCTGCAGCGATCCGTGGCGCGCCGCGTCGAACGCGCGGAGGTCCGAGCCTCCGAACCCGACGTGGTCGTAGGTGACGACGCGGTAGCGGTCCTCGAACGACGGCGCGACGAGCCGCCACATGTGCTGGTCGCAGCCGAAGCCGTGGGCGAAGACGAGCGCAGGTCCGGCGGTCCGGCCCGTCACCGTCACGTTGTTCCGTTCGATCGCTCCCACGACCGCAATCTAGGACCGAACGCGTTCCCCTACGCTCGCCGCCCATGAGCGAACCGACCGCCGCGGCGCCGACGCCGACCCCCGCCCAGGTCGTGGCCGGCCTCGATCGGGCGACGAAGGTCCGGATCCTCTCGGGTGCCGAGCGCTTCGCCCTCGAGGGCCTGCCCGCCCACGGCCTCGACGGCATCGAGGTGGCCGACGGCCCCCACGGCCTCCGCCAGCAGCACCGCGGCGGGGACCACCTGGGGCTCACCGAATCGGTGGCCTCCACCTGCTTCCCGACGGCGGCCACGCTCGGTTCCACCTGGGACACCGACCTGATCGGGTCGGTCGGGGTCGCCCTGGGGTCCGAGGCCGCCGAGCAGGGCGTCGCCGTGGTCCTCGGTCCGGGCATCAACATCAAGCGCCACCCGGCCGGCGGCCGCTGCTTCGAGTACCTGTCCGAGGATCCGCTCCTCAGCGGCCGGCTCGCCGCCTCGATGATCCGGGGCATCCAGTCCCAGGGCATCGGCACCAGCCTGAAGCACTTCGCGGTGAACAACCACGAGGCGCACCGCTTCGTGGTCGACGCCGTGGTCGACGAGCGCACCCTCCGCGAGCTGTACCTGACCGGGTTCGAGATCGCCGTGAGGGAGTCGGCGCCCTGGACCGTCATGTGCTCCTACAACCGGGTCAACGGCACCTACGCCTCCGAACACCACCACCTCCTGCACGAGGTGCTGCGAGGCGAGTGGGGATTCGACGGGCTGGTGATGACGGACTGGGGTGCGGCGAACGACCGCGTCGCCGGGATCCGGGCCGGCCTGGACCTCGAGATGCCCGGCAGCTCCGGGGCCTACGACGCGGACGTGCTGGCGGCCCTCGCCTCCGGCGAGCTCGACGAAGCCGCCGTGGACCGCTGCGCCGAGCGCGTCGTCGCCCTCCTCCAGCGGGCCCGGCGCGACCGGCCCGCCAGCGACCGCGACGCCCACCACCGGCTGGGCCGGAGGGCGGCGGCGGCCGGATCGGTCCTCCTCGCGAACGAGGGGGTGCTGCCGCTGTCGCCCGACACCGAGCGCATCGCGGTCGTCGGTGCCTGCGCCGAGCACCCGCGGTTCCAGGGTGCGGGCAGCTCCCAGGTGAACCCGACCCGGGTCGACCGGGTCCTCGACGAGCTGCGGGCCCGGGTGGGGGCGGCGACCTCGGTCACCTACGCACCGGCCTACGACCCGGCTTCGGGAGCCACCACCGACGCGCTGCTCGAGGAGGCGATGGCGGCGGCCGCCACCGCCGACGTCGTCGTGTTCTGCGGCGGCCTCCCCGCGCCGATGGAGTCCGAGGGCTTCGACCGTTCCAGCCTCGACCTCCCCGCCGGCCAGATCTCGGTCATCGAGGCGCTCGCCGCCGGGCCGGCGCCCGTCGTCGTGGTCCTGAGCAACGGCGGGGCCGTGCACCTGCCGTTCGCCGGTCGGGTCGCAGCCGTGCTCGAGTGCTGGCTCGGCGGGCAGGCGGGCGCGGGCGGCACCGTCGACGTCCTCTTCGGCGACGCCGACCCCGGCGGGCGCCTGGCCGAGAGCATCCCCGAGCACGTCGCCCAGCTCCCAGCCGACCGGAACTTCCCGGGCCAACCGCGCCAGGCGCAGTACCGGGAGGGCCCGTTCGTCGGGTACCGCTTCCACGACACCGCAGGCGTGCCCGCTCGGTTCCCGTTCGGCCATGGCTGCTCGTACACCCGCTTCGCCTGGGACGCCATCGCCGTCTCCGGGTCGGGCACCGACCTCACCGTCGCCCTCACGGTGACCAACACCGGCGACCGGACCGGCAGCGACGTCATCCAGGTGTACGTCCGTGACCAGGTCAGCTCCGTGCACCGCCCGGCCCAGGAGCTCAAGGGCTTCGCCAAGGTGCACCTAGCGGCAGGAGAGTCCGAGGAGGTGGCGATCGTGCTCGATCGCCGGGCGTTCGCGGTGTGGGACGTCGCCGCCCACGACTGGCTGGTCGAGGCGGGCCGGTTCGACCTCGTGGTCGCCCGGTCCTCCGTTGACGTCGTCGCCTCGCTCCCGGTCGACATCGCCTCCGACGACGTCGTCACCGCGGTGCCGGGACCGGCGGGCATGGTCGCCACCGACGCCGAGTTCGCCGCGCTGCTCGGCCGGCCGATCCCGGTGGTCCCGCCGGCCCGGCCGTTCCACCGCAACTCCACCCTCGAGGACCTGGAGGCGACCCGCCTCGGCCGGCTCCTCGGCGCCGCCGTCGTCCGCGAAGGACTGCGCCAGTCGCTCTCGGAGTTCCCGGACCCCGACGAGGCCACCCTCAAGATGGTCCGCACCGCGCTCAGGGAAGGTCCGGTCCGCGCCCTCGTCCTCTTGAGCGACGGCATGGTGACCTTCGCCGCCGTCGACGCCATCCTCGCCACGCTCAACGGCGACTGGTCCGAAGCCCGAGCGGCCCTCGCCAAGGCGCTCCCCGCTCGGCGCCGGAGGTGAAGCGCCCGACGAAGGGTGCCTGGTGCCCACGCCCAGAATCGAACTGGGGACCTACCGCTTAGGAGGCGGTTGCTCTATCCAACTGAGCTACGAGGGCGGGGCCGGTAGAGAACGTGGGAGAAAACCCCGTTGTTGCTCGAGCACCGGCTGAGCCAACGATCCTACGACGCCGCTTCCTGCCGCTCGCGAGCTGATCTCGAGCCCGAGGGTGGCTCGTGCGGCGCCTCGATCGGAGTCGGGGCGCGTCGAACCGGTCGAGCCGGCGATCCGAGGAGGAGTTAGGCTGCGAGGGGGGGGGTGGCGGTTCGGTGAAAGCCATCTTCCTCGCGGTCCGCGAGGGCCACGGTGACCTGGCCGGACTTCCGAGCTAGCCGATGTGGATGTCGACGGTCGCTGCGCAGGGGTCGCCCCAAGCAGCGTCGGCGCTGGCGGCGCACCCGGTGGTGATGGGGACGGGGACCGCACTCGAGCGGGAGAGGACGTCGCCGAACCAGCGGACCTGGAAGTCGCCGATCACGTCGAACTCGTAGGTCCCGACCGGCAGCGACGCCACGCTGAAGCGGCCGTTGGCGCCGGTGGTGACCATCATCGCCATCGTGCTCGATCCCTTCGGCCACACCCGCACGGTTGCACCCGCCTTGGGGACGCCGGTGACCCGGTTGGTGATCGTGCCCTTCACACCGGTGCCCGGACCGGCCGCCACCATGGTGACATCGTGGACCCGGTCACCGGAGAGGACGAAGGACGACGTCGAGGACGGGACCATGAGGTAGGCGGTGACGCTGACCGTCACGGACCCGGGCAGCAGCCCGGTGAACCGATAGGCGCCGGACGCATCGGTGACGGCGGCGAGCGCCGACGGGCCGACGCGGACCGTGGCCCCGCTGATGGGAACGCCGTCGCTGGTGCGGACGGTGCCCGACAACACCGGCGTCGAGGCGAGCGCCTGGTCCCGGGTGAGGTTGGTGCCGTGGGCGACGGTGAACGCCGTGGCCGCGCTCACGTCGGCCTTCGACGGCCAGTAGGCGCCGATGAACCCGCTCTTGGCCACGTACAGCTTGTAGGAGCCGTCAGCCACCGTCGGGAACGTGTAGACGCCATCGGTTCCCGTGGTGGTCGAGGCCACGATCGCGCCTGCGGTGGTCCGCAACGTGACCGAGGCCCCAGCGATCGGCGAGCCGCTCCCCGAGGTGGACACCAGACCGTGGACGATGCCCGGGTCGGTCGAGGGATCGTGGTCGATGCGGATCGTGACCTCGGCGGAGGTGGTGTTGCCCGCCCGGTCGGCGACCGACGCCGAGATGGTGTGGCTCCCCTCACCGGAGACCACCACGTCGGCAGGGCACGCCACCACGCCCGAGAGCTCGTCGGCGCAGATCCAGCGGATGGTGACGTTGCCGAAGTGGCCGCCGTTGCCGTTGGACCCGTTGACGGCCGCGCCCGAGATGGTGGGTGCGGTGAGGTCGACGGACACCGAGGCGCCCGACGAGGAGGCCTCGTTGCCGGCCGCGTCGGCGGCAGTGCCGACGACGGGCTGGTCGACACCTTCGCCCCCGATCACCAGTGGTGCGGGGCACGCGTCGACGCCGGAACCGCCCGTGTCGGAGCATGCGAACGGCACCTGGACCGCCTCGTTGAACCAGCCGTGGGTGTTGGCCGGAGGCACCTGGGCGGTGACCGTGGGGGCCGTGCGGTCGATCCGCACCGTGGCCTGGTCCGATGCGGTGTTTCCGGCTCGGTCACGGGCGGTGCCGGTGACGACGGTGTCGGCCTCGTCGGTGAACGATCGGTCCCCGGTGCAGGTGGCAACGCCGGAGTCGGCGTCACCACAGGTGAAGGTCACCTCGACATCACCCTTGTGCCAACCGGCCCGGTTCGGAGCCGGTGCCACGTGCGCGGTGATCGACGGGGCGTCGACGTCGATGTTCACGCCGATCGACGCGTGGGTCTCCTCGTTTCCTGCTGCATCGGTCGACCAGTAGCTCACCGTGTGGTGGCCCTGCCCCCGCACCACCGGGTGGATGCCGGTCTGGACCGGCCCGTCGTCGACGGAGTACTCGGTCTTGGCCACGCCCGACATCGCGTCCGACGCCGCCAGGGTGAGGCTCACATCGGTGTTCGACCACGTCGGCGGTGAAGCCACCCCCGTGGACGGTCGGGTCATGTCGATCCTCACCGCCTGCGACGTCGCCGAGGCCTGGTTCCCCGCCTTGTCGTGGACCGATGCCGAGACCGACACCGCCGGGCCCTCTCCCACGGTCGTCGATGCGGTGGGGCAGACCCCCTCGGAGATCCCGGACCGGGCGTCGTTGCAGGTCCAGGTCATGGAGACCGGGGCCCGGTACCAACCGGCTGCGTTCGGCGGCGTCGAGGCCAGGCCGACGAGCGTCGGGGCGACCCGGTCGATCGAGATCCCCGGCACCGTGGCCGAGGTGCTCTGCCCGTAGTTGTCGGTCGCCTTCCCGGTGACCGACTGGCCCGCACCGTCGGTGCTCACGACGACCGGCGGCGTGCACGACGCCAGGTTCTCCGATCCGCAGGTGAAGCTGACGGTCACCGGTTCGTTGTTCCACCCGTTCGCGTTCGCCGCTGGGGTCCGGCCCCCGATGATGGTCGGCGCGTCGGCCGACAGCGTGATCGTGACGGTCGCGGTGCTCGAGACCCCGGACGAGTCGGTGGCCCGGAAGGTGAACGAGTCGGCGCCCAGGCTGTTGCCCGTGGAGGTGTAGGTGCAGGAGCCGGAGCTGGCGCACGTGACGCCACCCTTGCCCGGCAGGGTCGCCACCGCATAGGTGACCGGGTCCCCGTTCGGGTCGGTGGCGGTCACCTTGATCGGCGTGGCGACGTGGGCCTTGGCGGCGACGGCCTGGCTCGCAGCGACCGGCGCCTGGTTGGTGATCGAGATGGTGACGGTCTTGGCCGTGGAGTTGGCGGTGCCGTCGTTGGCCACGAAGGTGAACGAGTCGGTCCCCGACTGGCCGGCCCGGGCCGTGTAGGCGCAGGCCCCGTCCGGCGTGCACACCAGATCGCCCTTGGTGGGAAAGGTCTGCACCGCGTACGTGAGCGGGTCGGCGTTGGCATCCGTTCCCGCCAGCGAGAACGGTGTGGCGACGCCGCGCGGGGCCACCACGCTGGCGGCGGTGGCGACGGGCGCGGTGTTGTCGATGATCATCGACACCACCCCGGGGGCTGAGGTCGACGGGCCGTTGTCCGACACCGTGTAGGTGAACGAGTCGTCGCCCTTGGTGTTGACCAGCGGGACGTAGCTGCGCGCGGCCCCCGTGCCCGACACCGTCCCCTTCGACGGGGCCGTCGCCGGTGCGGCGTACGTGAGGGTGTCGCCGTTGAAGTCACTACCGCTCAGCGTGACCGACCGCCCCGAACCGACCGTCACATGCAGCGGACCGACGTTGTTCGCGACGGGGGCGGTGTTGGCGATGCCCAAGGTCACCGTCTCCGTCGTCGAGGTGTCGTTGCCGTCGCTGGCGCGGTAGGTGAAGGTGCGGTTCCCCGCTGCCGTGTTCGCCGGAACCGTGTACGTGCAGGAGCCGGCGGAAGAACAGGTCAGCGTGCCGACGGACGGCCTCGTCACCACGGTGTAGGACAGCGGATCACCGTTGGTGTCGAACCCGGGGAGCGTGAACGCCTCGTCTGCGGCGGGACGGCCGCGCTGCACGTCGTTCACCGTCAGCGGCACCACCGTCGGCGCCGTGTTCTTCACGACGAGCGTCTCGGTCATCGCCGCCGAGGAGGAGGTGGGGTCCTTCACGGTCCAGAGGAACGTGTAGGCCCCTGGTTGGGCGGCCGACGACGCCGAGAAGGTGCACACGCCGGCCTTCGTGCACGAGAGCGGGCCAGGGCCGCCGCCCCCCACGACGGTGAACCCGGTTCCCGTGACCGAGCCGTCGAACGGGTCGCCCTCGGCGTCGACCGCCGCCAGGTTGAACGTGATCGCGTTCGCCGCACCCCGCTGCAGCTCGTGCGAAGCACCGAGCGCCAACGGCGCCGCGTTCGGCGCGCTGGCGAAGACCTGCCCGCCGGGGACGGCGACCGGCACCCCGGTGGTCACGCCGAGCTGGCCGCGGGCTCCGGAGCCCCAGCACTGGCCCGCTCCGGCCACCACGGCGCACGTGTGCGAGGTGCCGCCCGACACCGCCGTCACATCTTCGGTCAGGCCTTCCACCGGCACGGGGACCCATGCCTGCGACGTGGGGTTGCCCAGCTGGCCGAAGTCGTTGCTGCCCCAGCACATGGCGGCGCCCGACACGACCGCGCAGGAGTGCTTGGGCCCCACCGAGACCGAACTGACGCCCGACGTCAAACCCGTCACCTGGAACGGCGCCGTGGTCTGGGAGATGCCTTGGCCGACACCGAGGTTGCCCCAGGTGTTGATGCCCCAGCACTTGGCGGCGCCCGACGCGACGGCGCACGAGTGGTACTGGCCTGCGACGATCGAGGTCACTCCGGAGCTCAAGCCCGTCACCGGCACGGGAAGCGAAGAGCCGCTGAACGAGCCGTTCCCGAGGTAGCCGCCGGCGCCCCAGCACTTCGCAGCACCCGACGCTACGGCGCACGAGTGCGAGGTGCCGGCGGAGATCGCCGTCACCGGGTAGGACAGACCGAGCACGTCGACCGGAACCGACGAGCTGGTACTCGAGCCGTTGCCGAGCTGGCCGCTCGCGTTCGACCCCCAGCACACCGGAAACCCGGTCACGATGGCGCACGAGTGCTTGGCCCCGACCGAGATCGCGGTCACGCCGGAGGTCAGGGAGGACACCTGGACGGGAACGGTCGAGTCGCTGAACCCGTTGTTGCCCAGTTGCCCGTCGCCGCCCTTGCCCCAGCACTTCGCCGCACCCGAGACCACGGCGCACGAGTGGTCGGGTCCCGAGGCCACCGCCGTCACGCCCGTCCCGAGCGCTGACACCGGCACTGCCATCGGCGAGTCAGCCGCCCCTGCGACCGCACCGTTCCCCATGAACGCATCGCTGCCCCAGCACTTCGCCGCGCCCGATACCGCGGCGCAGCTGCTGGTCGCAGCCGCGGCCATGGACGTGACCCCCGATGTCAACCCCCAGACCGGAAGCGGTACCGAGGACTTCGTCGCCGTGTAGTTGCCGTTCCCGCCGCCGATCTCGCTGCCCCAGCACGAGGCGACACCCGAGACCACGGCACACGTGCGCGCATGTCCCGCCGAGATGGCCGAGGCCCCAGCCGTCAGGCCCGGCACGGCGACCGGCACCGAAGACGCCGTGAGCGAGTCGTTGCCCAGGCGACCCGAACCGTTCGAGCCCCAGCAGTCCACCGCACCCGCGGCCACCGCACACGAATGGCCCTCGCCGGCAGAGATGGCCGTGACCCCCGTGGCCAGACCCGACACCGGAACGGGCGCGAGCACGGGCGCGGCCCCCGTCGCCCCGTTCCCCAGCTGGCCGTTCGCGTTGCTCCCCCAGCACTTCGCGCCGAAGAGCACGACGGCGCACGAATGCGCATCGCCGGCCGAAATCGCCGCCACCCCCGAGGTCAGCCCCGTGACCTGCACCGGAACCGGTGAGTAGGAGGGCACGGAGTCGGTGCCCAACTGACCGCTCCCGTTCAGGCCCCAGCACTTCGCCGCACCGAACACCACGGCGCAAGAATGGGAGGTGCCGGCGGAGATCGCCGTCACGCCGGATGTCAGCCCCGACGCCACCACCGGCGGGGTGGCACCTGACGTGGTGTTGTTCCCCAGCGCGCCGTAGTTGTTGAAGCCCCAGCACCAGGCGACGCCTGAGGCGACCGCACACGAGTGGTTCTCGCCGGAGGAGATCGCCGTCACCCCCGAGGTCAGGCCGGGCACCTGCACGGGGACCGTCGAGCTGGATCCGACCCCAGTGGTCCCCAGCTCGCCGTTCGCGTTCCAGCCCCAGCACCAGGCCGCACCGGAGACGACGGCGCACGAGGTGCTGCCGCCCACCGAGATCGCGGTCACCCCGGAGGTCAGGCCCTTCACCTGCGAGGGCGCCGTGGTCGGGGTGCTCGACGTGGTTCCCGTGCCCAGCTGGCCGACGTAGTTGGCGCCCCAGCAGACCGCCGCCCCCGACGCGGTTACGCCGCAGGAGTGCTGGGAACCGGCGGCGATGGCCGAGAGCGACGTGGCCTCGGCCGCGGCCGCAGGCTGCGGCGTGGCGGCCACGGTGATGAGCGACAGCACACCGGAGAGCAGGGCCAGCACCAGGAGGGCAAGCGGTCGGCGGTGAGATCCTGCCGTCCTCGGTCGAGCACTCGTGATGGAACGTCGAACAGCCTGCATCGTTGCGCGCCCCTCCCCGGGACGGACCTTGGGTCGATCGCCATGCGCCCGGGCGGCTCGACCACGAAGCCGGACATCTGCCCAGCAAAAGTGGTTCTACACGCCGCGGGCCGCCTGGGCCACGCCTGAACCTGACAAAGTCGTCAACTTCGCCAGAATTGGGTCGATCGGCCTAGTGCGCAGGTCAGAGGGGTGAGGAGGGTCAACCCGCCTGAGTGAACGCGCCGTGCTCCGCGGGAAAGCGCCCTCTCGCTGCGGCCCCACGCCACCTCAACCCTGCGAGGGCCTGAGGATGCCGTGCTCGAGAGCGAGCGGGACGAGGAGCTGCTTGTAACCGACGTCGTCGAACAGCACCGTGGCGCGATCGACGCCTTCGAGCTGGACCACCCGCCCGTGCCCCCAGCTTCGGTGCTCCACCGGATCTCCGACGGCGAACGGCCGCTCGTCGGCGAGCACCTCTCGAGCGGCCGGCTCGCTGACGGTGTCGCACCGATCGCAGTGGCCGCAGGGGCCCTGGTATGTGTCGCCGAAGTAGGAGAGGAGGCGCTCGCGGCGGCAGCCGCGACCTTCGGCGTAGACCCGCACCATCTCGACCCTCGAGCGGGCGAGCTTCCGCCGTCGCTGCGCGGCGCCGACGGCGGCAGCCACCGCTGCGTCCAACGCTCCGCTACTGGTGCCCGAGGAGGCGTCGTCTGCGCCGTCGATCCAGGTGACCAGGTTCGGCTCGGCCAGCTCCACCACGCCCGCTTCGACGAGCAGGTTGACGAGCCGATCGGCGCGCCCGGGGGCGAGGTCGGTTCGAGCAGCTGCCTCCGCCACGGTGGTCTCGCCGCCACGAACCGCCGAGCACAGTCGGGCCAGCTCGGCCTCGTCCGGATCGATGGCTCCGCTTGCGAAGTGGCGCTTCTCGAGGTCGGCGGACCGCCACCACAGGACGGCCTCCGCTCGCTCGCCGTCTCGTCCGGCTCGACCGATCTCCTGGTAGTAGGCGTCGAGCGATTCGGGCACGTCGTGGTGGAACACGAAGCGGACGTCGGGCTTGTCGATCCCCATGCCGAACGCGTTGGTCGCCACGACCACTCGCAGATCTCCGCCCAGGAAGGCGTCCTGGGTCTCCTTGCGCTGCGCCGCAGGGAGGCCGGCGTGGTAGGCCGCGGCCGCTTCTCCCCGCTCCTCGAGCGCAGCGGCGAGCTCCTCCGCCGTGCGGCGAGTGGCGACGTAGACGAGGCCCGTCCCGGTGGTCTGCTGCACCCGGTCGAGGAGTCCCTGCGCCTTGGTCCGTGCGTCGGTGCAGGTGACGACCTCGAGGTGGAGCTGGGGGCGGTCGAAGCCGGTGACCACGCGAACCGGCGCCTGCATGCCGATGCGCTCGATGATCTCGTCCTGCACGGGCGGCGCGGCTGTCGCCGTCAGCGCCAGCACGGGCGGGTGGCCCAGCGACTCGATCACCGGACCGAGACGGAGGTAGTCGGGACGGAAGTCATGTCCCCACACGCTGACGCAGTGGGCCTCGTCGACCACGAACAGCGAGGGCGCGGCGGCCCGCAGCCGTTCGAGCGTCTCGGGCCGACGGAACTGCTCCGGCGCGAGGAACACGAACTCGACGTCGCCCGCCTCGGCCGCCTCGAGCAGGTCCGCCCGCGCCCGGTCCGATCGCGTCGAGTTGGCTGCGCCGGCGGCACCGACGTCGGACTCGGCGATGACCCGTTGCTGGTCGTGCTGGAGCGCGATGAGGGGCGAGACCACCACGGTCGGTCCGGGGAGCAGCGCCGCCGCAACCTGGTAGATCGATGACTTGCCGGCACCGGTCGCGAGCACGGCGAGGGTGTCGCGTCCGTCCAGCAGCCCGGCGATCGCCTCGACCTGTCCGGGTCGAGGCTCCTCGTGGCCGAGGAGGTCGGCGAGCGCATCTGTAGCGCGGCGGTGCAGTTCTTCGACGTTGATCGTCATCGGCCCTCCGGGCGATCGGCTGGCGGGCGCAGGAACAGAGAGCTGCCTCAGGCGGCGTCGGGTTCGTCGGAGGGTCGGGGCGGCGGACCGGTGGGCTTGTCGTGGTCGGTCTCGGGATGGTGACCGGCGCGACTCTCGGGGGGAACCGGGCCGATGTCCTCTGAGGGGCTGGCGCCGATGTGATCGGCGCGGACCTTGGCACTGTCGTCGTCGGTCGCGCCGTAGCCGTTGCGCCGGAGCTCGGGCTGTTGTGGCTTGGGCATCAGGGCCTCCCGGGGGGGCGAAGTCGACGGCGCGATCGTCCGTCGTGCTCGCGGTCATGCCCGATCTGCCCGCTGCTCGTCCCGCCAAACGGGTCCGGTCGCCGTCCGCTCGGGCGGTCAGGTCGGTGCTGACGACCCGGCAGACCCGTTCGTCCGCGTCGGAGTTGATGGAACCGTTCCGAGATGCGAATCCGTTCCGAACCTCCACGTCCCGCAGCCTCTGACTCGGCCGGTTCGGGTTCTCGCCCGGCCCACCAGGGCGGGGCCGCTCGAGAAGGTGGGGCTCAGCAGTTGGTGAGGGGCGTGGGCCCGGCCAGCTCCGAGTCGGCTTCGATGGCGGCGACGGCGAAGATGCCGGCGACGACCATCACCAGCGCGCCGCCGAGGCCGTAGAGGTCGGAGCCGGCGAGGGCGGCGACGACGATGATCGCCGGGCCGGCCTTGAGGACGCCTCGCTGGGAGAGCCGTCGGAGCACGGTGGTGTAGCCCGCCTGCAGCGCGATGACCGCGATCGCGAGGCCGACGACCTCGGCATCGGACTGCGACGCCACCGCCAGCAAGAGGACCGGGATGGCGCCGAAGAGGATGCCCACGTACGGGATGACGCTGGCGACGCCGAGCACCACGCCGAGCACGAGCGGCGTGGGCAGGCCGGCCCACCAGGCGAGCGCGCCGCCGATCAAGCCGGTGAGGGTGCCGAGGGCGGCGGCGGTGATGACGTAGCGCTGGGTGAGCCAGGCGGCCCTCGCCGCGATCTGGCCCACGTACTCCTGGCGCTCGGGGTCGCTGATCTGCTTCTGGGCCCCGTCGAGCATCGACGGCCCCCACACCAGGAAGAAGATGACCAGGATGCCGCTGATGAGGAACGCCGGGACCGTGCCGGCGGCGTCCTCCAACGTCGGTTCGGGGGCGACCCGCTCGGAGGCCTGGTCGACGAGATCCTCGACCAGCGACCCGAACCGCAGCTGGGCCAGCACGCCGTCATCACCGCCTCGCTCCTGCAGCTCGGTGGCGGCGACGGGCAGCGACTGCTTGAGCTCGCTCAGCTGCCCCTGCACCTCGTGGGTGACGCCGAGCCAGAGGGCGACGATCGTCCCGGCGGCGATCAGCAGCGTGACCACGATGCCGAGCCCCCGCGGCACCCAGCGGTCGAGGCGGTCGATGATGGGCCACAGGACGAGGGCGGTCACCGCGGCGGCGACGACCCAGCCGATGGGCTGGCGCGCCGCGACGAAGATGTTGCGGGCGACGACGACCGCCACGATCGTGGCGATGGCCAGCACGACCGACGAACCCGACGCCCGGACCCGTCGCGCCGTCCACTGGGGGCGGTTCGCCATCGTCGGTCGGGGCACGGTCGTAGGCTACCGATGATGACCGACCCCGGATCGGACGCAACCCCCTCGGCCCGCGACATCGGCATCGAGGATGGGCGCATCCTGGCGGTCGTCGACTGGCACTCGTACCTCCACCTGGCCCTCGGCGTGCTCTTCTTGCTGGTGGTGTCCGGGTTCGCCGGGTCCACCACGGACTCGCTCACCAAGATCGTCATCGGGGGCGTGCTCGCGCTGGCGCTCGATCGGCCGGTCCGGGCGCTGCAGGACCGGGGTGCGTCCCGCGGCGCGGCCACCGCCGTGGTCAGCCTGACGCTGGTCGGCGCCCTGGTGGTCTTCGTGGTGTTCCTGATCCCGCCGGCCGTGCGCCAGGCGGGCGCGTTCTCCGACGACCTGCCGACGACGCTCGAGCAGTTCTACGACTTCCCGGTCGTGGGCGACCGTGTGGCCGAGGCCGACATCGCCGCCAAGTCCGACGTCTGGCTCGAGCAGCTCCCCGGCAGCGTCACCGTCGACAGCGTGAGCGACACCATGAACCGGCTCGTGCTCGGCATCGCCAGCATCGTGCAGGTCCTGCTGCTCACGCTGGCCTTCCTCCTCGACGGCGAGACGCTCGTGGAGCGGACCCGCTGCGTCATCCCCGCGCACCTCTGGCCGCGCGTGGACCGAGGCGGCAACCTCGTCTACGACATCCTCGGGCGGTACTTCGCGGGTTCGCTGCTGCTGGCGGTGATGAACGGCGTCTACATCTTGGCGGTGGGGCTCGTGCTCGGCGTGCCGCTCATCGTGCTCGCCGCGATCTGGGTGATGATCACCAACCTGATCCCGCAGATCGGCGGCTTCCTCGGCGGCTCGGTGTTCGTCGTGCTCGCCCTCACCGAGGGGGCGTTGACGGGGGCGCTGGCCGGGGCCGCCTTCGTGGCCTACATGAGCGCGGAGAACTACTTCATCGCCCCCGCGATCGTCGGCAAGGCGGTCAACCTCTCGCCGCCGACCACGATGATCGCCGCCATCGTCGGCGGCACCGCGGCCGGTGTCCCCGGGGCGCTGGTCGCCACGCCGCTCGTCGGGTCCGTCAAGGCCGTCTTCCTGGCCGTGCGCGACGACACCGGCGAGCTCCGCCGGCACCGGCCGCAGCCGGCCGACCCCGGTCCCACCTGAGCGACGTCAGGGAGCTCCGCCCGCCGCCGAGGCCGGAATCGGTCCGGCTGCGAGGGGAGCGGTGAGGTGATCAGCGGCCGGGGGCACCCACTAGGGTTTCCGAACCGTTGTGGGCTTTGGGTGGGGGAGCACGATGACCGAGGAGTGGGCGAACGATCCGACGGGCAGGCATGCCGAACGCCTCCGCTCGAACGGAGCGTGGACGGCCAGCGTCCGTGACCACGGCGTGGTCAACCAGGACCCGGTGCCGGGCCTCGGCGGGGTGCCCACGGTGGCGCGGGGCCCGAGCGCTCCGGCGGCTCCCGACGTGCCCAGGGTCCCGATGGTCGCATCGAGGGTGGAAGCCCCGCCAGCGGCATCCACGGCTCCGCCCGCCCGGCCGGCCGCCGCGGCGCGCCCGAGCCGGTCCGTGGGGGACGTGATCGGTACCGGTGTCAGCATCACGGCCCGGCTCATCGTCACCGGGATCTGGGGAGCGGCCGGCGTCGCGCTCGCCGCCGGCGGGCAGTGGGGAGGGGTCGCGCTCGTCGTCGCCTATCTGGCGTACCTCTGGCTGCTCGGCGGGCGCTGGCTGATCTGGTGACGCAACGGAGCAACCGCCGTCGCCCGGGGCGCGCAACGGCATGGCGCCAGCGGGCGTTCTGGACGATCTACGCGCTGGCGTACGACGCTCTCTGGGACGCGCCGCTCACCGATGAGGTGGTGGCGGCGGTGGAGGCGTCGATCGAGCCTGGCGAGCCCGTCCTCGAGGTCGGGGCCGGGACCGGCCTGGTGGCGCAGCGCCTGGCACGCCACGGTCGGCGAGTGGTGGCGACCGAGCCCGCCGCGGCGATGCGCCGACGGTTCCAGGAGCGCTGCCCGCAGGTGCCGGTCAGCGCCCACGCCATCGAGGAGCTCACCCCGGATCTCGTCGATGAGGCCCTCGGTCGCGGGGGCGTGGTGCTCGCGGTCCACGTGATCCACGTGACCGAGGACCCCGTTCGAGCCCTCGAGCAGCTCCGATGCGTTGCGGGCCCGCGCCCGCTCGTGATCGTCACGCCGGTGAGGGGAGCCAACCTCGCCCAGCTCGCCCGGGCGCACGCCGCAGCTGGTCGGAGTCGGCCCGGCGTCGCTGGGTTCCTGTTGGTCCACGCCCTGCTCGCTCCCGCGATCGCACTGCTCGGCCCTCGTCCGGCGCCTCGCCGTGGCACCGAAGGGGCCGAGGGATCCCCTCCGCCTTCGGCCATCGTCCGTGGCGTGGCCGAGGTGGTGACCCTGTCCTCCGCGTCCTTCCGAGCATCCCGAGCAACGACCCGGGATCCTTGACGGCCGTTGGAGTCCTCGGCCGAGGCCGACGGTCAGACGGCAGGTTTCGGGGGGAGGGGAATTGCGTCGATCCGTGCCCGTTCGGTGGCGACGGCGCTCTCCCAGGCGCGCAGGGCGTCGTCGTAGGTGCTGGTGATCGAGTCCGACTTGGCCACGAACGTCTGCCATCCGGGCGTGTCCTTGTAGTACACGCGGTAGCTCGTGTCGCACTCGTAGTAGCCCCCGTCGTCGCAGTAGTAGGACGAGTCGTAGTAGCTCGTCGACTGGTACTGCCGGATCCCGTCGGTGGCGTCGCTCACGGCGCTCACGGCCGTGTCGAGCACGCTGAGCAGGCCGTTGTGGGCGGCCGCCGCGGCGGCGGGCGGGCTCACGCCAGCCAGGTTGGTCCGCACCGAGCTGCGCTGCGACACAGCGTCGGCGAGCGCGGTGTAGGCCTCCTCGAAGGTGACGCCCACGGTGTCCACCCGGTCGACGAACTGCTGCATCGTGCGGCGGAGGCTCGAGTAGCGCGACGCCTGCGCCCGCACCGCTGATGCGTAGGAGTCCAGGGTGGAGAGCTCGGCCGCCTTGGACGCCTGGATCCGATCGGTCTCGGCCTTCCAAGCCGTGAGCTTGGTGTCGATGGCACGCAGGTT
This sequence comes from Ilumatobacteraceae bacterium, assembly GCA_025463265.1. Classification (GTDB taxonomy): domain Bacteria; phylum Actinomycetota; class Acidimicrobiia; order Acidimicrobiales; family Iamiaceae; genus Aquihabitans. Next base: position 7,526 of record JAOBWH010000163.1, on the reverse strand, counting down.
GGTCTCGACCGCCGATCGCGTGGCGTTGGCCCCGTCGACCAGGTCCGTCTTCGGGGTGTACACGCCGAGCTCGCTGAGCCGGTCCAGCTGCACCTGGAGGGCATCGGTGCTGCGCTGCGCCGTCACCGACAAGAGGACCCATTGCTGGAAGTTCTCGCCGGTGTACCCCTGCAGGCCCCCGAGGGCCACCAGGAGCTCGCGCTCGTGGGCCAGTGCCTCTTCGGTGGCGTCCCGGGCGGCTGGGCTCTTGATCCGCTTGACGTCTTCGACCTGATCATCGATGGCGGCGATGCCGACGAGCGCCTTGACGGCTGCGTCGTCCACGCCTGCCAGGTCGATGCACGGTCGAAGTTGGCGAGCGACTCGGTCACGGCGGTCTCGCCGGCCCGGAGGGGGACGGTCGGGTTCACCGCCTTGGGCTCCTTCGGTTCCTCGACCGCCGCTTCGTCGGATCCGCCGGTGGCGAACAGGGCGACAGCCACGGCGACGAGCACGACGACCGCCGCGACGCCGATGCCGATGACGATCGACCGGCGGGAGGACGTGGCGGGCACCGCGGCGACGGCGGCTGTCTCCGCCACCGCCGGCGCCTCTGGGGGCACCTCCGGCGGGATGAAGATCGGGGTGAGCAGCGTGGGGTCGGTGGGATCGCTCGGACCGGTCGGAGCTCCGGGCGCAGGTTCCACCAGTCGGGGCGGCGACGCCGGTCCGATGCGACCGAAGGCGGGTGTCGCTGCGGGAGCCGCCGGGCCCAGTGTCGCCATCCCGATCGCGTCCTCGTTCTCGACGCCGCGATCGCGGACGCGCGCCGTCCAGACGCCGTCGTCGCGGAATCGCTCTTGATGCCGACCCGTCGGGTCGGCGCTCCACTGTCCGCTCATCCGCCCAGCCTCCCCGCTCAGCAGTGCGTCGAGACCCTACCGGACAGCCTTGGAGCCGGGGTCAGGGGTCGCCGCCGTCGTCCGGTGGTGGGGACTCGAAGGCGACGGCCACGGTCTGCTCGGGGCGACGCTCTTCTTGTTGCGCGATCGCGCTCAGGACCTCCTCGTCGGCTCGGGTCAACGGCGGCTGGATCAGGCTTCGGGGCCAGAGGCGGCGCTTGAGCACGACGTTGATCTCGCCGGCGTAGATGGCGAGCTGGGCCAGGAGGTAGAGCCAGCCCAGCAGGCCGAGGACGAACCCGAACTGGCCGTACAGGGCCTCGGCATGGCGGAGCTGGTGCTGCACGAGCGCGCTCCCGATGGCGAGCAGCGCCGTGTAGCCGACCCCGCCCACCACCGAGCCGGCCCTGAGATCACGGCTCGGCACCTGCTTGGGGGTCAGCACGCGGAGGATCAGCGCGAAGAAGACCACGTGGATCGCGGTGACCAGGAGGAGGGTTCCGGTGCGGGCCAGCAGGGTGGTGTCGACGGATCCGGTGACCAGCCCCGCTCCGGCGCCGACCACGGTGGCGAGCGCCAACAGGCCGAGCACGCCGAGGCTGCGCCCCAGCCGCGGGACGAAGCCGGGCCTCACGACGTTCGGGACGTTCCACACGTCGGCCATGATCCGCTGTGCCACCTGGGTGGCGCCGAGCGAGCCGTACAGCGATCCGACGATACCGACCGTCAGCGCCAGCGGGCTCCCGTGCAACGGCTGCGCTGCGTCCCGGCCGAGCTGCTCCCCCACGACGGGGAACTGCTCGAGGGCGGACCCCAGGACCGACTGGGCGATCCGCTCGTTGCCGATGTACCCGAGGATTGTGGCCATCACGAGCAGCATGGGGAACAGCGCCAGGAAGCTGTAGTAGGTGAGCAGGGCGGCGAGCGATGGCCCGCGGTCGTCGCCGAACTTGCGGATGACCCCGAAGGCCGGCGACGCCCACGGTGACCTCTGCTGCCAGGCATCGATGTGGTGCATCGACCGTTCCACGACGTTCACACGTGTCTCTTCCCGTGCACCCGGTCCGCAACCCTCCGGATCGAGCGGCCACGGGTGCACCGCTCAGCAGGGAGGCGGTCAGACGTCCATGGGGGGCGTCCGACGAACCGACCGGTCTCGGGCTCAGCGGTAGTAGCCGACGACGTCGAGGACGACGTCGGTCCGGACGCTGGTGGCGACCTGGGCCCGGCCGGCGGAGTCCAGCGCCGTCACCGCGAGGGTCGAGAACCGGCCCACGCTGCCGCCCCAGACCATCGTGTTCGACGACGGCTTGGCCACCCCGTTCTTCCAGAGGGTGAAGTTGGCGTCGCCGGGCGAGGCGCCGACGATGAGCAGGTTCACCATGGCGGCGGTTGCGTCCTTGGGCACGCCGGAGCTGTTGACGGTGAGGTCGATGGCCCGGTTCACGCCCTTGTCGAGCTTCGTCTTCTCACCGACCGCCGGCGTGGAGCCGGGCCGGGAGTCGTAGACCCGCACCGGGGAGGGGAGGACGTGGAGCGCGCCGGCGGTGGCGGGCCCGGCCAGCTTGCGCCACTGCCCAGGCGTGCCGCCGCCGACGCAGATCCAGAGGTTGCCGGCGGCGTCCTCGACCAGGTCACCGGCGCCGTGGCCGGCGGTGTCGGCGGTGGGGGCGCCACCGCCGGTCCGCGGCCAGAGGTTGAGGTTGGTGACCGGGCCCTTGGCTCGGATGGCCGGGGCCGGACCGGCCACCTGGACGAAGGCGCCCGGGTTCCCGGTGGTGGTGTTGGTGTGGTTGATGAACGCACCGTTGCCGCCCCCGCTCATGGTCACGAACAGCGCGGCGTTGGTTCCCGTGGCGGCCAGGAAGGCAGCGTTGCCGCCCTTGGCCGAGGCGCTGAACGCGTTGCCGGTGCCGTTGGTGAGGACACCGAGGGCGTTGGAGTTGCTGGCCGTGCTGCTCTGGACGAACGTGCCGGCCGGCCCCTTGCCGTCGGTCTGGACGTTGACGGTCGGGGTGGTGTTGTTGGCGTTCTGGTTGATGAACTCGGCCGCCGGGCCGAGGCCTGCGGTCTCGTGGTGGGTGACGGCCCCGGACCCGTTGGCGTCGTGCACGTAGAACTGGGCGGCGTTGCTGCCGTCGTTGCCGAAGCTGGTGATCATGAGGGTGGGGTCGACGTTGGTCGAGTACAGCGTGGTCGTGGTGGTGCAGTTGTTCTGGGCGCCCAGCGTCCAGGACTGGCCCTGCCCGTTGGCGGCGGCAGGGGTCGACGTGGCGACCGCCGCCGCCGCTCCGGCGGCGAGCGCGCCAGCGGCACCGACCACCAGCCCGCGCCGGCTCACCGACCCGGCCCTCGATGCGGTCCCCGTGGCCACCTCGGCGGGTGCGGGTGCCGACGCCGCAGCCGGGGCGGAACGGGGCACGGGCAGCGACACCGGCACGGTGGTACCGCCTCGCAGCTCGGCGCGCAGCTCGCCCAGCAGCTGGCGCACCTCGGTCAGCTCGTTCTCCAGTGCGGCGATGCGCGCCTGATCCCCGTCGTGGTCGTGCTGGCCCATGGGCCCTCCCGTTGTTCACCCGGCCGCCCTCGGCCGATCGGGACAGTGTTCCAGGAATCGCCTGGTCCGGCATTCGGGGGCCGGTCAGGCGGTCAGCGGATGGCGGCCCCGACGGCGTGGACGCCACCGTCGACGTGGAGGATCTCGCCGGTGGTGGCGGGGAACCAGTCCGACAGGAGGGCGACCACGGCGCGCGCCGCGGGCTCGGGATCGTCGACGTCCCAGCCGAGCGGGGCGCGCTCGGACCAGACCTGCTCGATGTCGGCGAAGCCGGGGATGCCCCGGGCGGCGACCGTGCGGATCGGCCCGGCGGCCACCAGGTTCACCCGGACACCGTCGGGGCCGAGGTCCCGTGCCAGGTACCGGGAGGCGGATTCGAGGGCCGCCTTGGCCACGCCCATCCAGTCGTAGGCGGGCCAGGCGACCGTGGCGTCGAAGTCGAGGCCGACGATCGACGCCCCCGGGCGCAGCAGCGGCCGGACGGCCTTGGCCAGTGCGGGGAGCGAGTAGGCCGACACCCGCAACGCCGTGGCCACCTCGTCCCACCCGGCGGCGAACAGCCCGTCGTCCTGGCCGAGGCACGGTTCGGGGGCGAAGCCGATGGCGTGGACCACACCGTCGAGACGGTCGGCGTGACCGGCCAGGTGGTCGGTCAGGCGGGCGGCGAGCCCGGCGAGGTCCGCCTCGCTCGTCACGTCGAGGTCGACGACGGGTGGCGTCACGGGCAGGCGCCGGGCAGCGCGCTCGGTGAGCGAGCGGGCCCGGCCGAAGGAGCTGAGGATGACGGTGGCGCCCTGCTCCTGCGCCAGCCGGGCGCACGTGAACGCGATCGACGACGGGGTGAGGACGCCCGTCACCAGGACGGTTCGGTCGGCAAGCAGCACGGAGGCTCCTGGGGGGGGAGGGGTCGAAGGAGATCAGGTCAGAGGGGTTCGTTGGCGTGACGGCGCTCGGGGAGGGTGGGCCGCTTGGTGCGCAGGCGTTCGAGCGCGGCGCCGAGCACGCGCCGGGTGTCGGCGGGATCGATCACCTGGTCGACCAACCCGCGTTCGGCAGCGATGCGGGGCGACAGGAACGTGGCCTGGTACGCATCCTCGAGCTCGGCCCTCCTGGCATCGGCGTCCTCGGCGGCGTCGAGCTCGCGCCGGTGGAGGATCGCCACCGCTCCGGGGGCGCCCATGACCGCGATCTCGGCGGTCGGCCACGCCAGCACCAGGTCGTTCCCGGTGGTGCGGGAGTCCATGACGATGTAGGCGCCGCCGTAGGCCTTGCGGAGGATGACGCCCAGGCGGGGGACCGTCGCTGCGGCGTAGGCGTGCACGAGCTTGGCGCCGTGGCGGATCATCCCGCGCCACTCGAGGTCGCGGCCGGGCTCGTACCCCGGGGTGTCCACGAACGTGATGATGGGGATGCTCAGGGCGTCGGCCCCCTGGACGTGGCGCGCCGCCTTGCACGAGGCGTCGATGTCGATGGTCCCGGCCCGCACCGCGGGCTGGTTGGCCACGACGGCCACCGACCGGCCGCCGAGCCGGGCGTAGGCGGTGACGATGTTCGGGGCCCGGCCGGCGTGGACCTCGAGCACGGTGCCCGCGTCGAACACGTCGTCGAGCACGGCGCGCACGTCGTAGGCCCGCACCGCTTCGGCGGGGACGGCGGCTGCCGCGGCCGAGCAGCGCCGGGTGGGCGGATCGCCGGTCGGCCGGACCGGCGGGTCGGTGAGGTGGTGGTCGGGCAGGTGGTCGAGGAGGTCGGCCAGGGCGCGCCGCGCGTCGTCCTCGTCGACGGCGGTCAGCGACGCCACGCCGGTCCGGGTGGCGTGGGCGACCGCGCCGCCGAGCTCATCGGCGTCCAGGGTCCGCCCGGTGACGCGTCGCACGGGGGTCGGGCCGTTCACGTAGGCGGTGGCCCCCTCCGTGACGACGACGTGGTCCGCCAGGCCGATCAGCGGGGCGAGGCTCCCGTGGATCGGGCCGGTGACCGCCAGCAGCAGCGGCACCACACCCGACAGCCGGACGGCGCGGGCGGCCACCCGCCCCCAGGCGACGAGGGCGTCGACACCGTCGGGGGCCACGGCGACGGAGCGGACGATGCCGACGACGGGACATCCGATCTGCTCGGCCAGGGCGAGGGCCCGCTCGACGACCTCGGCTTCGGCCGCACCCGAGCTGTCCTCGCTCCGACCGTCGAGGTGGAAGAAGGCGACGGTGCGCCCGTCGATCTCCCGCAGGTCGGCCGACGCCGCATCGGGCCGGTCGGCACCGATGGGCGTGGGCGGTCGGGCCCGGTCCACCGGGTCGAGGACGGTCATCGCGGTCGGGCGGTCATCGGCCGGCTGGGACGAGGACCAGCGAGGCGTTGTGGCCGCCGAAGCCGAAGCTGTTGGACAGCACCGGCGCCACGGCGATCGACCGAGGCGCGTCGCGGACGAGGTCCAGGTCGGCGGGCACGTCGGTCTCCACCAGGTTGGCCACGGGCGGGACGGTGCCGGCCCGAGCCGCCAGCAGCGCCAGGATCGCCTCGACCGCACCGGTCGCCCCCACGAGGTGGCCGGTCACGCCCTTCGTCGACGTGGTGGGCGGCGGGGTGCCGAACACCTTCGCCATGGCGAGCGACTCGGCTGCATCGTTGAGCGGGGTCGACGTGCCGTGGGCGTTGACGTGGCCGATGGCCTCCGGACCCAGGCCGGCGTCAGCCAGGGCCTGGAGCATGCAGGCGACCGCGCCCGCCCCGTCGGGGTCGGGTGCGGTGATGTGGTGGGCGTCGCAGGTGGACCCGTAGCCGGCGAGCTCGCCCAGCACGGTGGCGCCCCGTCCGGCGGCGTGGTCGGCGGCTTCGAGCACGAGCACGCCGGCGCCCTCGCCCATCACGAACCCGTCTCGGTCCCGGTCGAAGGGGCGGGAGGCGGCGGTCGGATCGTCGTTGCGGGTGCTGAGGGCGCCCATCCGGGCGAAGGCGGCCATCGCCGTCGGGGTGATCGCCGCCTCGGCGCCGCCGGCCACCACGATGTCGGCCCGACCGGCCCGGATCAGGTCGAGCCCGGTCCCGATGCTGTCGGCGCCCGATGCGCACGCGGTGGCCACGCTGAACGCCGAGCCGCGGAACCCGTGGCGCAGGGCGATCAGGCCGGAGGTGGCGTTGGCCATCATCATCGGGATCAGCAGCGGGCTGACCCGCTCGACGCCCCGGGTGACCCGCACCTCGATCTGGTCCTCGAGGGTGAGGATGCCGCCGACCCCGGAGCCGACGACCACCGCGACGCGGGTCCGGTCGATCGCCGCCTCGTCGGCGTCCCCGACGAGGCCCGCCTGGGTGAGCGCCTCCTCGGCGGCGACGAGCCCGAGCTGGCTCACCCGGTCGATCCGGCGGGCGTCGCGCGGCGCGATCACCGCAGCCGGGTCGAAGTCCGGGATCTGGGCGGCGAAGCGCACGGGATGGCCCTCCGGGTCCCAGGTGCCGATGGGCGAGGCCGTCGAGCGGCCGGCGAGCGCGGTGGCGAACGTGGTGGCGGCGTCATCGCCGGCGGGGGTGACGGCCCCGACGCCGGTGATGACGACGCGTCGCGGTTCGACCGGTGCCACGATCACGCCGCCGCGAGGTGGGTGGCGACCACATCGGCCGCGGCCCCGATGGTGGCGACGTCGTCGAGGTCGTCCTCGGGGATCCGCAGGTCGAACTGCTCCTCGAGCTGCATCACCACCTCGACGAGGGCGAGGCTGTCCGCGTCGAGGTCGTCGGCGAACGAGGTCGTCTCGCTCAGCTCGGCCTTGTCGACCTTGAGGATCTCGACGCAGGCGTCGTAGACGGCATCGAGGATCTCGGTGCGCTCCATGGTGGGGTTCTCCTTGGTTTCTTTGGGGGGTGAGATGGGGGATCGAGGCCGGACGCGGTCAGTGGCCCATGCCGAGGCCGCCGTCGACGGGGACGACGGCGCCGTTGATGTACGCGGCACCGTCCGAGCAGAGGAAGGCGATGGCTGCGGCCACCTCGTCGGGCGCGCCGAGGCGCCCGGCGGGGACCAGCGCGGTCAGCTCGGCGACGCGACCGTCGCCGGTGGCGGCGAGCATGTCGGTGGCGATGGGACCGGGGGC
>JAOBWH010000138.1 GCA_025463265.1 Ilumatobacteraceae bacterium | reverse complement strand
AGCGAGCGCGACGCCTCCCGGGTGGCGCGGCTGGGCTGGCGCAGGACCAGCGCAGCGTCGATGGCGTCGAGCGAACGGTCCGGGCGTGCGGCGAGGGCCGCGGCGGCGGCGTCGGTGCGGGCGGTGGTCCACAGGCGCGACGTGATGTAGCGGTGCAGCGATGCCGGGTCGCGCACCCGACCGACCGCGACGGCTGCCTCCATGCCGAAGCTGTGGGCGTGGCTCCCGTCGGGGAACCGGCCGTCGGCCAGCAGGAGCAGCGCCGAGATCGCGCCGGCATCGCTCGTGTTGGTGGTGCTGGAGGTGCTGGAGGTGCTGGTGACCATCAGGACGGGCCGCCCATCAGAAGAGGAAGTAGCGCTGGGCCAGGGGGAGCTCGCTGACCGGGGACTGCTCGATCACCTGCCCGTCGATCGAGACCTCGAAGGAGTCCGGGTCGACCCGGATGTCCGGACAGGCCGAGTTGTTGACCATGTCCGCCTTGGCCACGGACCGGCAGTCCTTCACCGCCACCAGTTCCCGGGCGAGGCCGAGCCGCTCGCCGAGGCCGTCCTCGATGGCGGCGGGCGCGACCCAGGCCACGGAGGTGCGACCGGCCGTGTCGCCCACGGCGCCGAACATGGGCCGCGCCATCACCGGCTGCGGGGTCGGGATGGAGGCGTTGGCATCGCCCATCTGGGCCATCGAGATCATCCCGCCCTTGATGACGACGTGGGGCCGGACCCCGAAGAAGCGGGGGTCGTAGAGCACCAGGTCGGCCAGCTTCCCGACCTCGACCGACCCGACCTCGCCGTCGAGCCCGTGGGCGATCGCCGGGCAGATCGTGTACTTGGCGACGTAGCGCTTCGCCCGGGCGTTGTCGGCGTCGACATCCCCGTCCAGCGGCCCGCGCCGCCGCTTCATGGCGTGGGCGGTCTGCCAGGTGCGGATCACGACCTCGCCGACCCGGCCCATGGCCTGGGAGTCCGACCCGATCATCGAGATGGCGCCGAGGTCGTGCAGCACGTCCTCGGCCGCGATGGTCGACGGGCGGATGCGGCTCTCGGCGAACGCCAGATCCTCGGGGACCGACGGGTTGAGGTGGTGGCAGACGATGAGCATGTCGAGGTGCTCATCCACCGTGTTGACGGTGTGGGGCCGGGTCGGGTTGGTCGACGACGGCAGCACGTTGGGCCGGCTGGCCACGGTGATGATGTCCGGCGCGTGGCCTCCACCGGCGCCCTCGGTGTGGTAGGCGTGGATCGACCGGCCGGCGATCGCGGCGAGGGTCGTCTCGACGAAGCCGGCCTCGTTGAGCGTGTCGCTGTGGAGCGCCACCTGGACGCCAGACTCGTCGCAGACGTCCAGGCAGGCCGAGATGGCGGCCGGTGTCGAGCCCCAGTCCTCGTGGAGCTTGAACCCGCTCGCCCCAGCCCGGAGCTGCTCGCGCAGGGAGTCCTTCGACACCGTGTTCCCCTTGCCCAGGAGGGCCACGTTGATGGGCCACGTATCCAGCGAGGTGAGCATCCGCTCCAGGTAGAACGCGTTGGCGGTCACCGTGGTGGCCTTCGTCCCCTCGGCGGGTCCAGTGCCGCCGCCGATGATGGTGGTGATGCCGGTGGCCAGGGCGGTGTCCATCACCTGGGGGCAGATGAGGTGCACGTGGGAGTCGATCGCACCGGCGGTGAGGATCTTGCCGTTGCCGGCGATGACCTCGGTCCCCGGGCCGATGACCAGATCGGGGTGGACCCCGTCCATCGTGTCGGGGTTACCGGCCTTGCCGAGCGCCACGATCCGTCCGGCGCGCACGCCGACGTCGGCCTTCACGATCCCCCAGTGGTCGAGGACGACGGCCCCGGTGATCACCAGGTCGAGCGCGCCCTCCGCCGTGGTGCGGGTCGACTGGCCCATCGACTCGCGGATCACCTTGCCGCCGCCGAAGACCGCCTCCTCCCCCGCCCGGCCGGGGCCGCCGCTCAGGTCGGCCTCGATGCGGATGAGCAGGTCCGTGTCCGCCAGGCGGATGCGGTCGCCGACGGTAGGGCCGTAGAGCGCGGCGTACCGTGCCCGGTCCATGGTCACCGGACCGGGGGTCACGAACCGCCTCCTGGCGTGACGACACCGGCGTGGAGCCCGCGGAAGCCCGCCGCGATCCGGGCGCCCGCGAGGTCGACCAGGACCACCGTCATCGCCACGCCAGGCTCGAAGCGGACGCTGGTCCCGGCGGGCACGGCCAGCCGGCGCCCGGTTGCGACGGTCCGGTCGAAGCGCAGCACCTCGTTCGCCTCGGCGAAGTGGAAGTGCGAGCCGACCTGCACCGGCCGGTCGCCGTCGTTCACGACGTCGAGCTCGGTCAGCGTCCGGCCCTCGAACAACACGATGGGCCCATCGCCCACCAGCACCTCGCCGGGCACGAGCGGTCCGGCCGCGGGACCGGCGCCGGCGCCGGCGCCGGCCGGGATGGGGCCGTGCAGCGTGACCAGCTTGGTGCCGTCGGGGAACGTGGCCTCGACCTGGAGCTCCTCGATCAGGTGGCTGACCCCGTCCATCACGTCGTCGGTGTCGAGCACCTCGCGCCCCGCCGCCATGATGTCGGCGACGCTCCGCCCGTCACGGGCGGCCTCGAACACCCAGGCGGTCAGCACGGCGACGGCCTCGGGGTGGTTCAGGCGATGGCCGCGCTCGCGGCGGCGGGCTGCGACATCGGCAGCGACGTGGACGAGCAGGCGCTCCTGCTCGTGGGGTGACAGCTGCACGATCAGATGACCATCGCGGCGCGGGCCTCGTCGATCGACCCCTCGCCGCCTTCGCCCCGGCCGGTGATGCGGCCGGATTCGAGCACGTAGTAGGCGTCGGTCAGGCGCAGCGCGAAGCCGACGTGCTGCTCGACCAGCAAGACGGTGAGGTCGCCCCGCTCGCTGAGGTCGGTGATGATCTGCTCGATCTCCGCGACCACGTTGGGCTGGATGCCCTCGGTCGGCTCGTCGAGGATCAGCAGGCGCGGCTTGGTCAGCAGGGTCCGGGCGATGGCGAGCTGCTGGCGCTGCCCGCCGGACAGGAGCCCGGCCCTCCGGCTCAGCAGGCCGGTGAGCGCGGGGAACGTGTCGAGCACCTCGTCGATCTCGGACTTCACCGTGCTCACGAGCTGCAGGTTCTCCAGGGTGGTCATCTGCTGGAAGCAGAGCTGGCCCTGGGGGACGTAGCCGAGGCCGTTGCGGACCCGTCGGTTGGGACGGGTCCCGGTCACGTCCTCGCCGTCGAGCAGGACCTTGCCGGACCGCACCGGGATGAGCCCGACGGCCACCCGCAGCAGCGTGGTCTTGCCGGCCCCGTTGTGGCCCATCACCGCGGCCGCTCCACCCTTCGGCACGGACACGTCCACGTCGAACAGCACCATCGAGCGGCCGTACCCGGCTGTCACCCCGATCAGCTCGAGCATCGGTTCAGGCATCGGCGGCCACCTCCGTGACGGTTCCCAGGTACACCGCTTGCACCTCCGGGTCAGCTTGGATCTCGGCGACGGTGCCCTCGGCGAGGACGCGCCCGGCGTGCAGCACGGTGACGAAGTCGGCGTAGCGGCGCATGAACTCCATGTCGTGCTCGATGACGACGATCGTGCGGTCCGCCATGATCCGCTTGAGCAGGTCGCCGGTCTCCTCGCGCTCGTCGGAGCTCATGCCGGCGACGGTCTCGTCGAGGAACATCACGCTGGCGTCCTGCACCAGCAACATGCCGACCTCGAGCCACTGCCGCTGGCCGTGGGCGAGGAAGCCGGCAGGCCGGCCGGCCAGCGCGGTGAGGCCGATGGTCTCGAGCGCCTCGGTCACCCGCTCGGGCACCTTGCCCCGGGCGAACAGCAGGTGCCCGGCCCGGCGGTGGAGGCCGGCGGCGATGTCGAGGTTCTGCAGGACGGTCAGCTGCTCGAACACGGTCGCGGTCTGGAAGGTCCGGCCGATGCCGAGGCGCACGATCTTGTGCGATTTCATGGTCAGCACGTCCCTGCCCCGGAACTCGGCTCGGCCGGTGCCGCGCACGAGGCCGGTGAGGGCGTCGACCACGGTGGTCTTTCCGGCGCCGTTGGGGCCGATCAGGAAGTGCAGGCGTCCCTGCTGGAAGGTGAGGTCGACGCCGTCGACGGCCTTGAAGCCGTCGAAGTCCACCGTCAGGTCACGGATCTCCAGGTAGTCCTGGCCGAGGAACGAGGCGGTCATGCCGGCACCACCGTCGCGGTGTCGGCCTCGGTCTCGATGTCGGTCTCGGTCTCGATGTCGGCCGGGGACCCGGCCAGCTTCGAGGTCCGCGCTGGCACCAGCGCCTTGACCCTCGGCCAGACCGAGGCGATGCCGGCCGGCAGGAAGAGCATCACCACGATGAACAGCGCGCCCTGGAAGTAGGTCCACTGGGTGGGGAACCTCTCCGACAGCGACGACTGGCCGAAGCCGACGGCGATCGCGCCCAGGCACGGCCCGAGCAGCGACGACCGGCCGCCGAGGGCGACACCGGCGAGCAGCATGATCGAGGCGGCGGCGTCGACGCTCGACGGCGAGATGATGCCGGCGATCGGGACGAACATCGCCCCCCCGATGCTCGCCATGACGGCGGCGACCACGAAGGCCACCAGCTTGATGTTGGCCGGGTCGTACCCGAGGAAGCGCACGCGCTCCTCCTGGTCGCGGGTGGCGATGAGCAGCTCGCCGTAGCGGCTGCGGTAGAGCTGCCACACGATCACGAGGCAGCCGATCATCAGCCCGGCGGTGATCAGGTACACCTTCTCCTTGACGTTCGGGTCGTACAGGTTCTCGCCGAAGAACGTGGAGAAGGTGTTGAGGCCGTTGAACCCGCCGGTCTGCTTGATGGTCGAGATCAGCAGCGTCGAGAACGCCACGGCCAGGGCCTGCGTGAGGATGGCGAAGTAGGCGCCCTTCACCCGCCGCCTCAAGATCCCGTAGCCCAAGATGAACGAGATGAACGCCGGGAACGCCACGATCATGAAGAGGGTGAACGGGCCGCTGCGGAACGGCTCCCACCAGCTGGGCATGGTCCCGTTGCCGTAGAGCTGCATGAAGTCCGGCACGTTGCCCGGGCCGGCCGCCTCGAGCTTCATGTGCATCGCCATGGCGTAGCCGCCCAGGCCGAAGAACACGCCCTGGCCCATGACGAGCATGCCGCCACGGCCCCACGCCAGGCCGATGCCGATGGCGGCCAGGGCCCAGGCGCAGTACTTGCCGAGGTTCCCGAGCCGGAAGGCGCTCAGCGCGCTCGGCGCCCACACCAACATGATCAGCGCCAGCACGCCGATGGCCAGCAGCGATCCGTAGGACGAGAGCAGCTTCGCCGGCGTGAACCGGCTCGTCTGCTTGACGGCGGTCATGCGAGCGACCTCGTGCGCACGGTGAACAGGCCCTGGGGCCGCACCTGGAGGAACACGACCACGAGGGCGAACACGATGACCTGCGACATGCTGCCGCTGGTCCAGTCGGTCAGGAAGGCGGTGACGATGCCGACCGCGAAGGCGGCGATCACCGTGCCCTTGATCTGGCCGACGCCGCCGGCGACGACCACGAGGAACGCCGGGATGATGTAGGTGGTTCCGAGCGTCGGGTTCGTGCCGGAGAACATGGCGATGGCCACGCCACCGACCCCCGCCAGGCCCGAGCCCAGGAAGAACGTGATGCGGTCGACCTTGCGGGTGGACACGCCGAGCGTCTCGGCCAGCTCCCGGTTCTGCACCGTGGCCCGGATCTCGCGGCCGAACGAGCTGTACTTGAGCACCGCGCTGAGCGCGGCGACCGCCGCCAGGGCCAACACGATGGTGAACAGCTGGCGGTGGGGCCAGGCGTAGCCGAACACCGAGATGCTCCCCTTGAGCCAGGTGGGCGGCTTCACCGGGTCGCCCTGGGCGCCGAAGAGGTCCCGGGCGAGCTGCTGGAGGACCAGGGCCACACCGACGGTCGCCAGGAGCGTGTCGAGCGGCCTTCGATACATGAACTGGATGATCGTGACCTCCAGGAGCAACCCGAGGAGGCCGGCGAGCAGGAACGCCGCCGGTATGGCGAACAGGATCGAGATGCCGCTGCTCGTGATCACCTGCTGGGTCAGGTAGGCGACGTAGGCGCCGGCCATCAGGAACTCGCCGTTGGCCATGTTGATCACGCCCATCTGCCCGAACGTCAGGGTCAGGCCGAGCGCCGCCAGCAACAAGATGGCACCGGCTGCCGTGCCGGTGAGGAGGGGGGTCATGAGTTCGCGCATCCTGCTGCTTCCTTCGACGTCATCCGAGGTGGGTGGAGGTGATCGGGCCCGGGGGTGCCGAGGGGGGCGGCACCCCCGGGTCGATCAGCGGTGGGGGGTCAGCAGGGGCTCACTCCGCCTTGGGGTCCCACCAGTCGTAGCCCTCGAGGAAGGGATCGGGCTCGATCGGCTTCTCGGAGTCCCAGACGATGTCGAACTGGTTGTCGTCGTTGATCTGGCCGATCAGGCCGGTCTTGGCGATGTGGTGGTTCTCACCGTTCACCGTGACCTCGCCTTCCGGGGCGGCGAACGTGACGCCGTCGGCGGCCCCGTTCACCGCGTCGACGCAGAACGACTTCGCCTTCTCGACGATGTTCTTGTACAGGTACAGCGACGTGTAGGCCGCTTCCATGGGGTCCGAGGTCGGACGGTCGTCGCCGTACTTCTCCTGGAAGGCCTTGATGAACGTGTCGTTCTCCGGGCTCTCGACGCTCTGGAAGTAGTTCCAGGCGGCGTACTGGCCGCTCACGTCCTCACCCATCGAGGGCGCCTCTTCCTCGGCGATCGACACGGAGATGATCGGCGAGTTGTCGGGTCCGAGACCAGCTTCGTAGTACGCCTTGATGAAGCCGACGTTGGACGAGCCGTTGATGGTGTTGAACACGAAGTCCGGCTTGGCCTTGGCGATCTTGGCGACCTGCGTCGTCCAGTCGTCGCTGTCGAGCGGCACGTACTCCTCGCCGACGATCTCGATGCCGAGCTCCTTGGCGTACTGCTTGATGATCTTGTTCGCCGTGCGGGGGAACACGTAGTCGGATCCGGCGAGGAACAGGGTCTTGACGCCCTGCTCCTTCAAGAAGTCCATCGCGGGGATGATCTGCTGGTTGGTCGTCGCACCCGTGTAGTAGATGTTCTCCGAGGCCTCGAGCCCCTCGTACTGCACCGGGTAGAAGAGCAGGCCGTCGGCCCCCTCGACCACGGGCAGCATCGCCTTGCGGGACGCCGAGGTCCACCCGCCGAAGACGGCGGCGACCTGGTCTTCGGTGAGCAGCTTGTTGATCTTCTCGGCGAAGACCGGCGGATCGCTCGCCCCGTCCTCCTCGACGTACTCGATCTGCTTGCCCAGGATCCCGCCGTCGGCGTTGATCTCCTCGGCGGCCAGGATCAGCGAGTCGCGCACCGTCTGCTCGCTGATGGCCATCGCACCGGAGGTGGAGTTCAGGAAGCCGAGCTTGACGGTGTCGCCGTCCACGCACGTGTCACCTGAGGAGGATGCCCCTTCACTGCCTCCCGAGCCGCCGGAATCACTCGATCCGCACCCCGCTGCGAACAGCGTGAGCGCACTGACTGCAGCGACCAACATGATCGGCCGGAACCGCGTCTTTCCCAACATCTTGAAGAAGCTCCTCTCATGCCGCACGAGCGTGTGCGAACAACGAGGAACCTAGGAAGGGTCAATGTCGCGTCGTGGTCCACGCCGTTTCCGCCCCACGACTTCCACCTTGACGGGAGGTGACCGCCACCTGACCTGCGGGTGACGAACTTCCGATGACGCGATGCAGGTCCGCGACCTCGGGCGTTCACATTCGCCGCGAGATCCGTGCGGCGTCAGCCCCAGCCGGGCACCTCGGGCCGACCGGCGATCGCATCGGGACCGGTGTCCAGGCTGAGCCCGAGCGGATCGAGACCTGGGATGCGGTGGAGCATGACGCGCGTGGCGGTCTCGACGACGATCCCGTTGCTCTTGAGCGAGCCGAGCACGGCGTCGAGCTCGGCGGTGCCCGAGCAGAAGACGCGCAGCTGGTAGTCGAAGTGACCGGTCACGTGGACCGCCTCGATCACCGCCGGGTGGGCGCGGAGCACGGAGACGAACTCATCGCGGTCGGTGCCGAGCTCGAGGCGGACGTCGATCGCCGCCTCCACCGTGCGGCCGATGTGCTCGGCATCGACCACGGCGCGGAAGCCCCGGATGATCCCGGTGCGGACCAGACGACGCACGCGGTCCGCCGTGGCCGTGGGCGACAGGCCGATGGTCCGGCCCAGCTCTTGGTAGCTGGCACGCCCATCGATGCACAGCGCTTCGACCAGGGCCTGGTCGATGGCATCAAGGGTCGTGGACATCACGGTCGAGCGTACTGCTCCCACTGGGTTCCGGCGAGGACGCCGTGATTTCCTTCGCGCTGGGCGTCTTCACCCTCGAATCGACGGCGATAGCGTCCAGACCGGACGATCTTCCGCGCCACCTGCGGCGGGATCTCCCTCAGGCTGGAGCCATGCAAGGCCCGGCCTCCACACCTCCCGCCCCGACCCCCATCACGGTCGACGAGCTCGTCGCCAGCTTCCTGGCCGGCACGCTCCCCCGCGATTCCTGGACCCACCCGGCCCACCTGTTCGTCTGCCGCCACCTGCTCCAGACGGCCAGCGCCGACGAGGTGCTCGAGCAGCTGCGGGTCCTCATCCCTGCCCACAACACCCGGGTCGGCGTGCTCCCGTACCACGGCGGCTACCACGAGACGGTCACCCGGTACTTCGTCGAGGCGGTCGCCACGACGGCACCGGCCACCACGGCCGAGCTGCTCGCCGCGCCGGCCTGCCAGCGCGAGGCGCCGCTGCGCCACTGGTCGCCCGAGATCCTCCGCGCACCGCAAGCACGTCGCGCCTGGGTCCCACCCGATCGGGCGCCGCTGCCCTGGTCCACCGACACCAGCAGCACCGACACCTGCAGCACCGACACCTGAACCCGCAGTGCCGCCCGGCGGGGCGCCACCGACGAACACCACACCACCACACCACCTGCCCTGGCGGGCATCAAACGAGGGGAACGATGATGGACAGCACCACCACGGGGGCGCGCCGCGCTCGAAGCCGAGGACGGCTCGCGCTCAGCGCCGTCGCCACCGCCACCGCAGCCGGGCTGCTCGCCCTGCCCGCAGCACCGGCGTCGGCGCTCACGACCACGATCCCGGTGACGGCCCGGGTCAGCACCACGACCGGTGGCGGCCAGATCGCCGGTACGTCGTTCGACGACCCGAAGATCGACGCCTCCGGGCGCTACGTGTTCTTCGACACGGACGTCGCAGTCGTCGCCGGCGACACGAACGGGCGGATCGACGTGTACCGGAAGGACCGCCTGACCAACCAGACCCAGCGCGTGAGCCTGATGGGCGAGGCCGGGCAGCTCAGCACCGGCGGGCGCGTCTGTGACATCAGCCCCGACGGCCGCTACCTCGTCTTCCACGCGGACGGGACGGGTGCCGCCGGGCCGGTGAACGAGCAGCTCTGGAGGCGGGACCTCGTCACCAAGTCGTCGGTGCTGGTGAGCCAGGGCCAAGGCGCCTACGCCGACAAGGGCAGCGACGGCGGCCCGTGCGGGATCTCCGCCGACGGCAAGCGCGTCACGTTCTCGAGCGATTCGACCAACCTCGGCTCGGCCACACCCCACCAGGTGTACCTCCGCCAGATCGACGCCGACTCGACGTCGATCGTCAGCAAGTCGACCGCAGGAACGATCGGGAACGGCAGCTCGTTCCAGACCACCATCTCCGACGACGGGGGCGTGATCGCCTACATGTCGGACTCCACGAACCTGGTCGCGAACGACACCAACGGCGAGCGCGACATCTTCGTCCGCGTCCTCGCCACCAACACGACCCAGATCGTCACCACCTCCGCGAGCAACGAGCTCTCGAACGGCGACACCCAGAGCCCGGTGATCTCGTCCAACGGGCGGTACGTCGCGTTCGGTTCGGCCGCCACCAACCTCGTGGCCGACGACGAGAACGCGGTGGACGACGTCTTCCGCAAGGACCGTGAGACGGGTGCGATCGTGCGGGCGTCGGTCACCAGCGCGGGCGTCGAGGGCAACGGCCCGTCGACCAGCGCCGCCATGACCCCGGACGGCCGGTACGTGGCGTTCACCTCGGCCGCCTCGAACCTCTACCCGGCAGACGTCAACGGCCAAGACGATGCCTTCCGGCGGGACCTGGACCTCGACCGCACCGATCTGGTGAGCCGCCGCTGGGACACCATCGCACCGGGCAACGACCGGGCCGTCTACACGCCGGCGCTGTCGAGCGACGGCCGGGTGGTGGCCTTCAAGGGCGAGGCCTCGGACCTCGTCCCGAACGACACCAACGGCACGTGGGACATCTTCGTCCGGGACTTCGCCGTGAACCTGGCCCCGTTCGGCTCGGCGAAGTCCTTCGTCCGCCAGCAGCTGACCGACTTCGGCCCGACCGGCGCCGCCCCCACCCAGGGGACCGTCGATGCCAGCGCCAAGCTCCTGGCGTGGGGTGCCGTGTCACCCGACGGCTTCATCACCACCCAGGCCCGCGGGGCGTCGTGGACCGCCAAGCGCTCGCCGCTGATCCGCCTCTACTGGGCCTTCTTCCTGCGGGCCCCGGACCTCGACGGCATGACGTACTGGACCAACCAGCTGGCCAAGGGCAAGACCCTCGCCCAGGTGGCGGCCCAGTTCGCCCTGAGCTCCGAGTTCCAGACGAAGTACGGCTCCAAGACCAACGAGCAGTTCGTCACGCTCATCTACCAGAACATCTTCGAGCGGGACCCCGACCCCAGCGGCCTGACGTACTGGACCGGGAAGCTCGACGCCCAGGCGAAGACCCGCGGCGACGTGATGACCAACTTCAGCGAGTCACCGGAGGGCAAGCGCTTCCTCAGCCCTCAGGTCGACACCATCAACATCTGGCTCGGCATGCTCCAGGCGATGCCGCCGAAGGCGGACCTCGCCCATTGGATCGCCGACATCCGCAGCGGCGCCAAGGTCGCCGAGCAGGTCGCCGCCAAGATCCGGACCCTGCCCGCCTACACCGGACGGGTGGACGTCTGATGCGCACCCGAGCGATCGTCCTGCTCATCACCGCCGCCCTCGCGGCCACCGGGCTCGCCCGGCCCGCCGGGGCCAGCTCCAACCTGACGGTGCCCATCACCAGCCGGGTGTCGATCACCAGCACCGGGTCGCAGGCGCCGGGCGAGTACGGGACCGGCGAGCGGGTGCTGCTCGACGGCACCGGCCGGTTCGTGGCCTTCAGCACCACCGCCCAGCTCCAGGCCGACGACACCAACGGCGCCGAGGACGTCTACATCCGCGACCGCACCACCAACGACACCAGGCGGGTGAGCATCACCGACGCCGGCAAGCAGATCAGCGGCCACAGCCTGCTCTGCGGTCTCTCCGACGACGGCAGCACCGTGGGGTTCATCGGCGATGCGCCGAACCTCCCTGGCGGCGCGCACACCCAGGTGTACGTGCGGGATCTCGACACGGCCCGCACGGAGATGGTCAGCATCTCGAGCGGCAGTGTGGCGGCCGCCCCGGCGGTGTCCGGGAGCAACCCGAGGATCGACGCCTGCCCCATCTCCGCCGACGGCCGCTTCGTCGCCTTCCCCAGCCTGGCGGGCAACCTCGTCCCCGGCGACACCAACGGCCAGTACGACGTGTTCCGGCGCGACCGGACCGCCAAGACCACCCAGCGGGTCAGCGTCAAGACCGGCGGCGCCGAGGCGCACGGATCGTCGGGCGGCGTGTCGATGAGCGACGACGGCCAGCACATCGTGTGGGACACGAACTCGAGCGACCTCATCGCCAACGACACCAACGGCGACCTGGACGTGTACGTGCACCACATCGTGGGCAACACCACCGCCCGGGTCAGCCTCACCGACGGGGACCTCCAGTCCACCACGGGGGACTCCCAGGACCCGCAGATCTCCGGCGACGGCCACCTGGTGGTGTTCCGGTCGAACGCCAGCGACCTCACCCCGGCCGACGCGGTGCAGCAGGACGACATCTTCGCCCGGGACCTGACCGCCGGCACCACCGAGCTCATCGACGTGTCGAGCAACGAGATCCAGGCCAACGGCAAGAACGACCACCCGATGGTCTCCGACGACGGCCGCTTCGTCACGTTCGCCTCCGCGGCCAAGAACCTCTACGTGGGGGACTCGACCAGCGGCTGGGATCTCTACCGGCGGGACCGCCAGCTGACCTCGACCGACCTGGTCAGCCGGGTCAACGGCGGGATCCTGGCGGGCAACAAGTCGAGCGGAGCGCCCGCCGCGATCTCCGACGACGGCACGGTCGCCTCGTTCCGGTCGGTGTCCACGAACCTCGTCGCCAACGACACCAACAGCAGCGACGACGCCTTCGTCCGGGACTTCGGGGTGCGGCTCCACCCGTTCGGCTCCATCGATGCGTTCATCGACCAGCAGTTCGCCGACTTCGTGCAGCGGCCACCGACCGCCGCGGAGAAGAGCACCTGGCAGGCGCGCCTCAAGTCCGGTGACTGGTCGCTCGACTCCATGATCGACGAGCTCGCCCACGGTGCCACCTTCTCCGGGAAGCGGGCGCCGCTCACCCGCCTCTACTACGCCTACTTCCACCGGACGCCCGACCAGGGCGGGATGGACTACTGGGTCAAGAAGCTGACGAACGACACCCCGCTGGCCAAGGTGGCCGCGTCGTTCGCCGGATCGACCGAGTTCAAGACCAAGACCGGCGGCCTGGGCACCGAGCAGTTCGTCCAGTACGTCTACCTGAACGTGCTGGACCGGGCGCCCGATGCGGAAGGCCTCGCCTACTGGGTCAAGCGCCTGGCGAACCACAGCAAGTCGCGAGGTGACCTGATGGCGAGCTTCTCGGAGTCCAGCGAGGGCATCCGGCACCTGCAACCGCCCGTCGACTCCGTCTTGATCCAGCTCGGCATGTACCAGCGGATGCCGACCACCAGCGAGTTCCAGGGCGGTGTGGCCGCCTTCGGCGCCGGGTGGGCCCCCGAGGTGCTGATCCGGGCCCTCCGGTTCGACGTGTCCACCTACGGCGGACGCTTCGCCTGACGGCCGCTGTCCTCCACCACCACCCACACGCACGATCCGACGGGAGATCCCATGAACCACCCCGGTTTCACCACGAAGCTCAAGGCCCGTTTTCGGGTGACGCCATGAGCGTCACCGAGCGGTTCGCCCAGACGCTGCGGTCCGCATCGGACCGCAGCGGCGACCAGGTCGTCGCCGGCGTGCTCGCCGTGCGAGGGCCCGAGACCGGCGGGGTCGGACCGAACCGCATGTTCGGCCGCAGGTCCCTCGCCAAGCGGCTGAAGGTGCTGAACCTGATCGCACGCACCCCGACCCACCTGCGGCTGTTCGCGCTGGGCGGCCGGTCCGGGCTCGACGCCAGGGACGAGATCGGCGCCTGGCCGCTGGGGGCGGTCCGCCTCGAGATCTGCGATGCCGACCGCTCGTCGTTCTACGCCTCGACCTTCTCGTCGATCGAGTACCAGGTGCACGTGGTGCGGATCCTGGCCGACGGCGTCGACCTCAGCGTGGACGTCATGGCGGATCCAGAGGGTGACGAGATCATCGACACCCTGCGAGCGATGCAGGAGGCGACAGGGGGCGCGTAGCCTGCGTCCGGTGGGAGACCCGTTCGGCGATGGCGCACCCGGGCCGGACCGTCCCCTGCGGCTCCTGCTGCTGAACGCCATCGACCCCGAGGCCACCGAGCTCTACGAGGACGCCGGGTCCCGGTTGCGGGAACGCGGGCTCGACGTCACCGTCATCCACGAGACCCCGGCGCCGCGGCCCGACGGTGCCGAGCCCGAGTGGGACGTCGTCGTCACGAACTACCGGCGTGAGGACGTGAGCACGGCCGCCCGCACGGTCTTCGGCGGCGGCCCCCAGCCGCGGCCGACCACGCTCGGGTGGCTCGAGGACGCAGGCGTGCCGACGATGGCGTGGGCCACGGCGGCGAACCGGTCAGAGGTCTGGCGGCTCTTCCGCCGCTGGGACGTCGACCGCCTCATCTTGAAGCCGTCGTTCACCTTCGGCGGCCGCGGCGTGTGCGTCTTCGGCCGCCGCTCGGTCCCCCGGATGCGCTGGAACCCGGAGCACGACGTGATCTGCCGGGAGGTCGACCCCGCTGCCGGCGACGTCTACAAGGTGGAGCTGATGGCCGGTTCGGTCCTCATCAGCTGGGTGAGCGAGTCCCCACCGATCCGCGAGCTGTTCGACGGCCGCCGCGGCCACGGGATCCCCGGCGCGTACGGCGACCGTTCGAGGTGGGAACCCCCCGAGGCGCTGACCCGGCCGCTCTGCGAGTTCAGCGCCCGCATGGCGGAGCAGGGCTACGCCCACATGAGCGTCGACCTCATGCGAACGGTCGACGGCGACTTCGTCGCCATCGAGCTCAACAACTTCAGCGTCGCGGTCTGGTGGACCAAGCAGTTCGAGGACTTCCGAGAGCGCCACGCCGACGCCATCCACCGCCTCATCGACGCGGCGGCGAGCTGACCGCATCCGAGCGACCGGCTCACGCTGCTACTGGGGCGCGAGGTCTCGGATGGCCTGGCGCTGATCCACACCGAACGGGAGCACCGCAAGCGCCGGGGTGGTGATGCCGTTCGCCTGGTACCGGCCGATGTGCTCCCGGCACGCCTCGGGCGAGCCGTGCACGATCAAGGTGTCGACCAGCTCGTCGGGGATGTGCTCGAGCGCACCGGCCCGGTCGCCCGCCTCCCACGCGTCCCACATGGGCTGGAGCAGCTCGCCCCGGCCCATCCAGCGGTGGAACTCGGCGTACACGGGCACGGTCAGGTAGGCGGCGATCAGGCGGCGCCCCCAGTCGCGCACCAGCGCGGCATCGGTGGTGGGCGCCACGAAGATGCGGGCCACGACCTCCTTGTCCGCTCCCCCCTCGTGCACGAACGGTACGACCGTGGGCACGTCGTCGGCGCCGAGCCAGTTCACGATGGCGCCATCGCCCTCGGAACCGGCGAGGCGCAGCATCCCCTGGCGCAGCGCCGCGATCAGGATCTTGGGCTGCTGCTGGGGCACGGCGCTGAGCTTGAAGCCCTTCACCGAGAACGTGTCGTAGTCGGCCTTCACCTTCTCGCCCGTGAGCGCCGTGCGCAGGAACCGGACCATGTCGCGGGTCTTCTTGTACGGCTCCTCGAACGGGATGTCGTTCCAGCGCTCGACGATCACGTTCGACGACGTGCCGATGCCGAACGCCACCCGGCCCGGTGCCGCATCGGCCAGCGCGGCAACGCACTGCGCCATGGTCGCCGGACCGCGGGTGAACGCCGGCACGATGGCGGACCCGAGCCGCAGCGTCGGCGCCCAGACCGACGCCAGCGCGAGCGGCGTGAAGCCGTCGGCACCGTCGGCCTCGCTCGACCACACGTCGGTGTAGCCCAGATCGGCCAGCTCCCGGATCCAGTCGCCCTGCTCGTGCAGCGGGACGCCCATGAACGGGATGGTCATGCCGTAGCCCTGGTAGGTCATGTCGACTCCTCTGCGCCGTCGCCGGCGGTTGCGGTGCGGTCGGTGGGGATGGTTGTGGTCGCCGCCGTGTGGCCCGCCTGGGGGCGAGTGCCCGGCCGCTCCTCGGCCCAGAACCGCACGATGGTGGACTGGCTGGCGGTGGCCATCAGCGTGCCGTCCTGCGCGTAGAGGCGCACGGTGCCGTGGCCGAAGCCGTTGGCGATGCCGTCGACCTGGATGTCGAGCAGCACCCACTCGGTGGGGACGATGCGGATGACCCGCAGGGTGTTGTCGAGCGAGTTGCCCCCGGCGAACGCGCCGAGCGCCTGGCCGATGCCGAACGGCACGTAGTCGCCGAGGATGGCCAGTGCCGAGGCCGACGGCTCGAGCATGTCCGGGATGCGGGCCCACAGCGCCGAGCGGCCGTCGGCGGCCGGCTTGCCGATGAGGTCCTCCCACGCCCTGGCGCTGGCGAGCCGGAGGTCGATCCGGCTCATGATCGACTCCTCGCCCGGGATCCGCAGGGGGCGTGGATCGCACTCGTCGGGAGGCGCCACGTCGATGGGCCGCACGTAGGTCTCGTCGATGGCGAGATCGCGGGACCCGAGGGCGGCGTTCACCGTGAAGATCTCCGTGTCGGCCACGTGGCCCACGGCGCGGGCCTGCGTGCTGTTTCGCCCCGACACCGCGATGGTCACGTCGATGTCCACCACCGACCCGGGCTTGGCGTAGGACAGGTACTGCGCCGTCGCCCACACGAGCGGCCGGTCCGTGGTCCCCTCCAGCGCGGCGATGGCCGCACCGAGCCCGCAGCCCCCGAACAGGAACCCGCCGCCGGTGGAGAGACCCGGCGTGACGGGGAAGTGCCAGCGGTGGGGGTTGTGCGTGGGCTCGAGGCCCAGGAAGTCACGTGCGTCCATCGGCCAGCGAACCTAACCCAGCCGCCCCCGCCCCCGTCCCGGTGAACGGCCGCATCGGTAGGGTCGCGCCATGGACCTCGGGATCAGCGGCAAGCGGGCGGTCGTGGCCGCGTCATCGGCGGGGCTCGGGCTGGCCTCCGCCCACGCGCTCGCCGCAGAAGGCGTGCAGGTGGCGATCTGCGGGCGCAGCCAGGACCGGATCGACGCCGCGCTCGGGTCGCTCCCTCCCGTCCCCGCCGGCGACCACGTGGGGCTCGTCGCCGACGTCGGATCGGTCGACGGCGCCACGTCGTTCGCCGAACGGGCGATAACCGCGCTCGGCGGGATCGACATCCTCGTGCCGAACGCGGGCGGGCCACCGCCCGGCAACTTCGCCTCCACCCCGCTCGACGCCTACCTGCCCGCGCTGCAGCTCAACCTGCTGTCCACCGTGGCCATGTGCCAGGCCGCCGTCCCGTCCCTCGTGGACCAGGGCTGGGGCCGCATCATCGCCATCACCTCGCACAGCGTCCGCCAGCCGGTGGCCGACCTGATCCTCTCCAACACGGCGCGGGCGGGGGTGACCGGGTTCCTCAAGACGCTCGCCACCGAGATCGCCCGCCACGGCGTCACCGTGAACAGCGTCCAACCCGGGATCCACGCCACCGACCGCATGCGCCAGCTCCACGCCGGGGACCCCGACGCCGCGGCCGGCGGCGTGCCCACCCGCACCATCGGCCGCCCCGAGGACTTCGGCGCCGTCGTCGCCTTCTTGGCGTCGGACCACGCCCGCTTCATCAACGGCACCGCGGTCCCCGTCGACGGCGGGGCGTTCCAGGCCCTCCAGTAGGCCACCGGGCCCGGCCGGGCCCGGTGCCGCTCGTACCGATCCGGCCGGTCCGACCGGTTCCGCAGGTCGGTAGGGTCGCCGTCATGACGCTTCGCCACGTTGTCTGCTTCCGCTTCCTGCCCGGCACCACCCCGGAGCAGATCACCGCGCTCGCCGACGGGCTGCGGGAGCTGCCCGGGATCATCCCCGAGATCGTCGCCTACCACGTCGGCCCGAACCTCGGCATCAACCCCGGCACCTGGGACTTCGCCGTCACCGCGGACTTCGACGACGAGGCGGGCTTCGTCGCCTACCGCGACCATCGCGAGCACCAGGCCCGCATCCAGTCGTTCGTCACGCCGATCCAGGCCGAGCGCGTCGCCGTCCAGTTCGCGACCTGAGGGGCGCAGCCGCGGCCGCGGCGGCTGGCGGGTACGGTCCGCCGCCATGACGGACACCCCCTGGCTCGGAGACGCTTGCTCGCTGGTGGAGGCCTTCCGGGCCAAGGAGCGTTCACCGCTCGAGGAGCTCGGCGCCACCCTCGCCGCCATCGAGGCCAGCGATCTCAACGCCTTCGTCCACGTGGACGAGGAGCGGGCCCGCGCCGTGGCCGCCGACGCCGACACCAGCCTCCCCTTCGGGGGCGTGCCGCTCGGCATCAAATCCCTCGACTCGGTCGAGGGCTGGCCCTACACCGAGGCGTCGGTCGTGTTCGCCGACCGGATCGCCGACCACACCTCCACCCACATGACCCGCATGCTCGGCGACGGCGGGATGGTGCCGGTGGGCCAGACGCTCGCCTCGGAGTTCGGCGGGCTGAACGTGTCCACCAACAAGCTCCACGGCACCTGCCACAACCCCTGGCAGCGGGGCCGCACCGCAGGCGGCAGCTCCGGCGGGTCTTCGGCGGCGGTGGCCGGCGGCCTCGTCACCATCGCCAGCGGCGGCGACGGCGGCGGCTCCATCCGCATCCCTGCTGCGTTCAACGGGCTCGTCGGCATGAAGGGCACCGCCGGGCGCATCCCCCGCGGCCCCCGGACCCAGATCAACCCCATGACGGTGGTGGTCGGCTGCCAGGCCCGGTCGGTGCGCGACGTCGCCCGCTGGTACGACGTGGCCACGGGCTACGACAGCCGGGACCCCTACTCGCTCCCGCGCATCGACGGCTGGGAGCGCGACCTCGGCTCGTTCGACCTGACGGGCAAGCGGGTCGCGATCGCCCCCACCCTCGGCGCTGCGGTCGTGCGCGACGAGGTGCAGCAGCGGGTGGTCGCCGCCGCCGAGGCCCTGGCCGGCGATGCGGGTCTGGTGATCGTCGATCTCGAGGTCCGGCTGCCCACCATCGATGTGGCCTGGGCCCTGGGCAACCTGGCCGGGCTGTTCGAGGACCTGCGCGGCCGCTGGCCCGACTGCAAGGACGACCTGACGCCGTCGATCGCGTTCGGCCTGGAGTTCGCCGAGCACGTCGTGAACCTCGACACGGTGGCCAAGGGCGACGTCAGCCGGACCGAGGCCAACGAGGCCATGGCCGCGCTGTTCGACGAGGTCGACTTCGTGATCTGCGCCACCAACCCCGACACCGCCTTCCCCGCCGAGGTGCTGGTCAACACCCGGGTGGGCGACCAGAAGGTGGATGCCGGCAACAACGGGGCGCTCACCATCCCCGCCAACATCACCGGCAACCCGTCGATCTCGATCCCCATCGAGCCGCTCGACGGCCTGCCCGTCGGCATGCAGATCATGGGCCGCCACCACGAGGACCAGCTGCTGCTCGACCTCGCCGCCACCATCGAGCGCACCTGCCCGTGGCCCCTCGTGGCCCCCGGCGCCCCGATCTGACGCCCAGGTCCGACGCCCGATCCGACGCCCCGATCCGCGCCGGATCGGGAACACCGAACGCCTGTACGACGTTGAACACGGTGGAGGTCAAGAACCGCAGGTCAGGAGCCCCGTCGCTTCACTGTCAGACCCCCTGCGGACAATGTCACCATGGCTCGACAGCTCACCCTCATCCCCGCCACTCGAGACTGGCGGCTCGATCCCAAGACCAAGGAGACGGGCCGCCGCGGCATCGCCTCCGCCCGTGCCGCCCTGGCGGCGCACCGCCCCACCGACGACGGTCGCAAGTCCGCCGCCTGACGCTCGCATCCGCTTTCTTGACCGCACGGTCAAGTTCGGGTCTACGCTGCACCCATGCCTGAGGTCGTCATCGTCGAAGCCGTCCGCACTCCCGTCGGGAAGCGCAAGGGCGGCCTGTCCACCCTCCATCCCGCCGACACGCTCGCCGCCGTCCAGCGCGCGGCGATCGACCGTGCGGGCATCGACCCCTCGGTGATCGGCCAGGTCGTCGCCGGCTGCGTCAGCCAGGTCGGCGAGCAGGCGTTCGACATCGGACGCACCGCATGGCTTGCCGCCGGCCTCCCCCAGGGCGTCGCCGCCACCACGGTCGACACCCAGTGCGGTTCGTCGCAGCAGGCCACCGGCCTCGCCACCGCCCTCGTCGCCGGCGGCGTGGTCGACGCCGCCCTGGCGTGCGGGGTCGAGTCCATGAGCCGGGTGCCGATCGGGTCCAACGCCAAGGGCGACTACGGACGCCCGATCCCGAAGTCCTACTTCGGCCAGTACGAGTTCACCTCGCAGTTCGAAGGGGCGGAGCGCATCGCCGAGAAGTGGGGCGTCACCCGCGATGACGCCGACGCCTTCGGCCTGCGCTCGCAGGAGCTGGCCGCCCAGGCGTGGGCGGAGGGTCGCTTCGAGACCCAGATCGTGCCGGTCGAGGCACCGGACGTGGACGAGGAGGGCAAGCCCACCGGCACCTTCCACACCGTGAGCCGGGACGAAGGCCTGCGGGACACCACCCTGGAGAAGCTCCAGTCGCTGAAGCCCGTGGCACGCGAGGACGGCGTGCACACCGCCGGTTCGTCCTCCCAGATCTCCGATGGCGCCGCCGCTTTGGTCCTCATGACCCGCGAGCGCGCGGATGAGCTCGGCCTCAAGGCCCGGGCTCGCGTCGTCGACACCTGCCTCGTGGGCGTCGACCCGGTGCTGATGCTCACCGGCCCCATCGACGCCACCCGCCACCTGCTCGGCCGCACCGGCCTCGGCATCGACGACATCGACACGTTCGAGATCAACGAGGCCTTCGCCTCGGTGGTGCTCGCCTGGGCCAAGGAGCTCGAGGTGCCGATGGACAAGGTGAACCCCAACGGCGGCGCCATCGCCCTCGGCCACCCGCTCGGCGGCACCGGTGCCGTCTTGTTGACCAAGGCCCTCCACGAACTGGAGCGCACCGACGGCCGGTACGGTCTGGTCAGCATGTGCTGCGGCGGCGGGCTCGGCACCGGCACCATCATCGAGCGCCTGTAGGCCTCCTCGCTCGCGGCCCGCGGCCGCCGATCAACCCAACCACCTGATCGGACCGCCATGTCGCGCTCAACCTCGCGGTGCGCCGCGCTCGCCTTGATCCTCGTCGGCCTCCTCGCGGGGGCTGGCTGCGCCACGCCGGGCCGTCCGTCCACCGTGGCCCTCCCGGGCGGCGGCCGGGGACTGCCCGCCACCGTCACCCACGTCGTCGACGGCGACACCGTCGACCTCGAGATCGCCGGGGCCACCGAGCGGGCGCGCCTGCTCGGCATCGACACCCCCGAGACCGTCAAGCCCAACGCCCCCGTCGAGTGCTACGGACCGGAGGCGTCGGCGCGCACGAAGGCCCTGCTCCCCGCCGGCACCGCGGTGGCCGTCCAGCGAGACCGGGAGGCACGCGACCGCTACGGCCGGCTCCTCGTGTACCTGTGGCGGCGGGAGGACGGCCGGTTCGTCAACGCGTCCCTCGTCCGCGACGGCTTCGCCCGCACGCTCTCCATCGAGCCCAACACCAGCCGCCGCGCCGAGCTGGCCGCCGAGGTGAACGCCGCCCGGGCGGGCGGCGCCGGGCTGTGGGGGACGTGCCCGCCCGATGGGTGACCGGCGATAGCGTGCACCCCGATGAGCGAGCTCTCCGAACGCCTGGGTCACGGCGCCGATGCTCGGCTGGTGATCATCAACGCGGATGGCCTGGGGCTGAGCCACGCCGTCAACGCCGCCACCTTCGAATCGCTCCGCGACGGCCTCGTGACCAGCGCCTCGATCATGGTGCCGGCACCGTGGGCGCGCGAGGCCGCGTTCCAGTATCGCGGCGAGGACATCGGGGTGCACCTCACGCTCAACGCCGAGTACGACCGGTACCGGTGGGGGCCCATCACCCACGCACCGTCCCTGCTCGACGGCGACGGCGGCTTCCCCCGCACCCTCGACGACCTGTGGGACCACGCCGACCTCGACGAGGCCCGCCGGGAGCTGCGCGCCCAGGTCGAGCGGGCCATCCTCTGGGGCTTCAATGTCACCCACCTGGACTCGCACCTCGGCGCTCTGCAGCTCCGACCCGAGTTCTTCGACATCTACCTGGACCTGGCTGTGGAGTTCGCCCTCCCCCTCCGGCTGTCCGACGCCTCCACCGAGCGGTCGGTCGGGTTCCCGTTCCGGAACCTCGCTGCCTCCGAGGGCGTGGTGTTCCCCGACCACTTCGTGGCGGTCCCCGCCATCGGCAGCCGTCAGGCCATCGAGGAGGCCATCGCCCACCTGGAGCCCGGCATCACCGAGCTCCACGTGCACCCGGCGCTCGACACTCCCGAGCAGCGTGCGTTCGACACCGCGTGGTCCCGCCGGGTCGACGACCACCACCTGGTCTGCTTCGACACCCACCTGCCCGCCGTGCTGGCCCGCGCCGGTGTCGGGTGCATCGGCTACCGGGCGCTGCGAACCCTCCAGCAGACCTCGACCTGACCGGCATCGCCACTGCCCGGCCCGGCCGGCTGGCGCTGCCCACCCCCGTGGAGCAGACCCTCAGACCTCGACGGCTGCGGCCAAGGCCGCCTGCGCCTCGCGGTACCGATCGCTCCTGGTGGCGGCCAGCAGATCGAGCAGGACGCCCGTGCTGCCGGACACCTTGGTACGGCCTCGCATGAACAAGGCGTTGGGGTCGGCCTCGCCGGTGAGGAGGGCCACGGCGTTGGCGTAGGTGTCGGTGAGGCTGAGGTCCGCCTCCTCCGCGCTGCCCGCCTCGTAGGCGACGGTGCCGTCGGCGATGCGGGCGGTGAAGCGCAGCTCGCCGTCCGGGGTGCCGGTCACGACCCGTGCGATGGTCGCCGAGCCCCCTGCGGCGGCCAGGGCCTCGCTCGCCGGGTCGCACGCCTCGGCGAGCCAGTCGGCGCTCAGGTAGGCGGTCACGATGCGACCCCGTCGCGGAGCCCGGCGAACAGATCGTCTTCGGGCACCTCGGTGGGGACCCGGCTGCCGGCGAGCTCGTAGTCCTCGAACGGGTAGGCCGCCTCGGCGATCTCGTCGGTCAGACCGAACCAGAACCGCTCGTCCGGGTCGATCTGGGTGGCGTGGGCCCGCAGCGCTGCGCTGCGGACCGAGTAGTAGCCGGTGATGTCGATGCGGGTGGTGATCTTGTGATCCTGCGACGGCCGGTCGAACCACTTCTGGTCGAACGGGGACTCCAGGTCGTTGGCCAGGAACGCCTCGTGCATCGCCGTGAAGCGGGCTCGGGCCCAGGTGGAGTAGTAGAGCTTCGACGGCGTCCACGGCTCGCCCGCTTCCAGGAAGCGGTCCGGGTCGCCGGCAGCGTCCCAGGCGATGACCGAGATGTCGTGCACCCGGAGGTGATCGGGGTGCGGGTAGCCGGTCTGCTCGTCGCCGTAGGTGAGGATCACATGCGGTCGGGTGCGGCGGATGGCCGCGACCAGCCGCCCGACCGCCTCGTCCTCGTCGGCCCGGGCGAAGCAGCGCGGATCGGCGTTCTCCGGCGAGTCCGGCATCCCGGAGTCCCGGTACCCGAGCATGACGACCTCCTGGAAGCCGATCGCTGCCGCCGAGCGGTCCAGCTCCTCGCGGCGGACGGCCCCGATGTTGGCGTGGACCTCGGGCCGGTCCATGGCCGGGTTCAAGATGTCCCCCGCCTCACCCCCCGTGCAGCACACCAGGGTGGCCTCGACGCCCTCGGCGACGTAGCGGCCGACGGTGGAGGCACCCTTCGATGCCTCGTCGTCGGGATGAGCATGGACGCTGAGGAGGCGGAGTTCGGCGGTCACGGCCTGCAACGGTACCGGCTCCCCACCGGGCCCGGACGCGAACATCCCGCCAGCTCGCCGCGGGTGGAGCGGCGACCTGGCGGGATGCCCTGTGTGTGTCGATCGATGCGAGACCGTTCCCGCCGCATGGGTGGACGGGCCCGGTGGCGAGCAGAGACGACGGTGGAACGTCGACTCCGAAGCGCATCAGCGGTCCGTGATGGGAACGGGTGGCGGTGCCGCAGCGATCGGCCGGGGTGCCTGTCGGCGTCAGCCCGGAGGCGAACGCTCCAGGTGATCGGTGAGCCTCACGGTGTCTCACACCTCCTCACAGGACGAGATCGGTCTCTCGTTCCCAGGCGCAAGCCCGGGTGCACCGTCACCTTCCTCCTCCCGAACAGAGGCGTCAAGAGGAACGATTGTTCGCCGTCTCTGGCGAGGGACGACGGCGGTTCAGGCGTCGGGGTCGACCGGTTCCTCGCCGCGAGCGGTGGCCTCGCGGGCCTCCAGCACGCGGGCGGCGCGTGATCCGGGAAGGGGGCCCTCGATCTTGTTGGCGCGCATGATCGCGTAGACGAGGAAGCCCACCGGGAAGGCGTACGGGATGCCGAACACGACGGCGCCCAGCGCGGCGACGAAGGCGCAGATGGTCCAGATCCGACGACGGGCGGGCGACACGATGAAGTAGGTGGCGATCGCCATGGCGAGCAGCGGCACGATCACCAGGGGGATGGCGATCGAGCCGTAGTACTCGGTGAAGCTGTGGGTCAGCTTCTTGCGGGCGTCGCCCGTGGCGTCGGGGTTCGGGTACTTGTTGAACACGGTGAGCGCCGTGATGATGATGGTCAGCACCATGCCGGTGAGCACCTGGCGGCCACCGGGCACCGCCACCCGCTTCTTGTAGAAGTTGCCCTCGAGGGTCTCGACATCGACGGGGACGTCGCCGAGCCGAGGGGCGCGCTCGCGCCGGGGACGTTCAGCAGCCTTCCCGTCGGCCTTGTCGGAGGGCGCGCGGTTCGGCGTGCTCGAGGCGTACTTGGCCTTGCGCTCCTCGGCCGGGATCGCCGCCGCCTGGGCACGCGCCTGGCGGGCGTCGCGCTGAGCGCGGTTCTGCCGGGCACGCTTCTGCTTGCTGTCGCGATTGGTGGCCACGACCAGACGGTAGAGAACCGAGGTGCCCTGAGGCCAAGCCGCTCGGTCGGCCGATCCCCCGCCTACCCCGATCGGCGGGCCGGAACGTGCTCCTGCGCCCACTGGTGCAGGGCGATGCCCGAGGCGACGCCGGCGTTGAGGGAGCGGGTGGATCCGTGCTGGGTGATCTCGCGGATCTCCCGGCACACGGCTTGCACCTCGGCGGAGAGGCCGGGTCCCTCCTGACCGAAGACCAGCACGCACGGCGATGGCAGCGGCCCGGCCTCCAGCGGGACAGCACCCGGGACGTTGTCGATCCCCACGACGGCCACGCCGGCGTCCGCGGCCCAGGCGGTGAAGGCGGCGACGGTCGGGTGGTGGGTGATGGTCAGGTACCGGTCCGTGGCCATCGCGCCCCGGCGGTTCCAGCGCCGCTTGCCGATGATGTGCACCCCGGCCACGTTGAAGGCGTTGGCGTTGCGGACGACGGTCCCGATGTTCAGGTCATGCTGCCAGTTCTCCACCGCCACGTGGACCGCGAGGCGTGAGCGGTCGAGCTCGGCGACGATGGCGGCTTCCCGCCAGTACCGGAACCGGTCGACCACGTTGCGCCGATCGCCCCCCGCCAGCAGCCCCGGGTCGAGGCGCTCGTCGTCGGGCCACGGCTCAGCGTGCGGGCCCACGCCGACGGCACCGGCGGCCTCGGCCTCCTCGGCGTCGAAGCGGGCGATCGCCGCTGGCAGCTCGGTGAGGTCGGCGATCACGGCGTCGGGCTCGAAGCCGGGCGGCACCGGCTCGCCGGCGCGGTTGACCCACACGCCACGGCAGCCTGCGGCCTGCGGGGCGGCCACGTCGTTGTGCAGGTGGTCGCCCACGTAGACGAGCTCGCTCGGCCGGCAGCCGGCCGCTGCGGCGGCCATGAGGAAGAGACGGGGGTCCGGCTTGCGCCGGCCGATGTCGTCGGCGGCGAGGCGGAAGTCGAACCGCCCCGGCAGTCCGCTGCGCTCGGCATCGGTGTTGCCGTTGGTGACCAGGCCCACCACGAGGTCCTCTCCGAGGGCGTCGAGCACCTCAATGGTCTCGGCGAACAGGGGCAGCTGCCCGTGGCGGTGCTCGAAGTACACCGCCGCCATGCGCGCCACCAGGTCGGGGTCGTCGACCCCGAGGTCCGCCAGGGCCTGGGCGAACGACTCGTTCCGCAGGGTCCCGATGTGACGGCCCGGCCGGGGCGCGGCCACGTGGGCGGCGTAGAGGACGTCGAACCGGCCGATGAGGTCGGCGGCACCGAGCGCGCCCGCTTCCACCCGTCCCGTGGCCTCGGCGGCCTCGATGGCGAGCGCGAGGCCGCCGGCCATGGCCGTGGTGAAGTCCCACAGGGTGTCGTCGGCATCGAAGGCCACGCAGCGCACCGGCATCGGCGCCACCGTAGGGGAGCCGCCGAGCCCGCCGATCAGGGGCGGCGCCACAGGACGTACGGGAGGACCGGGCCGGAGCCGGCCGAGCGCAGGCCCTCGGCCACGACCGTCATCGTCCAGCCCGACCGCAGCGCGTCGTCGAGCACGAGGCCGGGCCCGACCGGGAGGTCGCCGCCGTCGGATCGGCCGAACGCGAACGCGCCCAGCACGTTGGCCGCCTGGGTGGCCGAGTTGTCCATGTCCGCCTGGGGCGGCGCATCGCTGCGGGTCCGCACCACCGCGTCCACCAGCTCGAGGGATCCGAGCTGGGCGATGCGCTCGGCCAGGCCTCCGATGAGCTGGGGCCGGGTGCGAGACGGGATCCAGGTGATCCACTCCGGCCGGCGGCCCCACGGCCACGCCTTGAGGGAGGCGGCGACGCCCTGCACCAGGTCGTCGCCGGGCGGGCCGTCGCTGCCTGCGAACAGGGGGGCGAGCAGCTCGGACCACCCGGGGTCGGTGCCGAACGCGAGCGCCCGGCCCTCCTCGGCTCGCAGCTCGGCCGAGATGTTGCCCTTCCGCCCGTCGAAGAGGCGAGGCCACTGCTTGCGCGGCTCGATCGGCACCTGGGCACGGCGGAAGAACCGGGAGGCGTCGGCCACCGCCGCCTCCTCCACCGCGAGCTGCGGCGCCCGACCGGTGCAGCGGTCGCACCGTCCGCACGGCTCGGCTCCGGCGTCGTCGAGCTGGTCGCGGAGGAACTGGAGGCGGCAGCCGTCGGTCCGCTGGTAGCGCCGCATGGCCTCCTGTTCGGCGCGGCGGGAGGCGGCCAGTGCGCTGAAGCGGGCCTCGTCGTAGGCCCAGGGCAGGTCGGTGCGGAACCACTCGCTGCCGGACCGGCCCACCACCCCGTCCACGTCGAGGATCTTGAGGAGCGCCTCGAGCCGGCCGCGCCGCAGGTTCACCTGGGACTCGAGCGACGCGATGGTGGTGGGGCCGGAGCGATCCATCACCCGCAGCACCTCGCGAACGGTCGACTGCGGCGGCATCGATGTGCTGTCGAAGTACGCCCAGATGCGCTCCTCCGCCGTGGTGGGCAGCAGCACCACCTCGGCGTCGACCCGGCCGCGACCCGCTCGGCCGACCTGCTGGTAGTAGGCGATGGGCGACGAGGGCGACCCGAGGTGCACCACGTACGCGAGGTTCGGGTTGTCGTACCCCATCCCGAGCGCCGAGGTGGCGACGACGCACGAGACCGAGCCGTCGTCCAGGCCGGCTTCGATCCGCTCCCGCTCGGGTGCCGGGGTGGAACCGGTGTAGGCCACCGCCCGGACGCCGTGGTCCGCCAGGTAGGCGGCCACCCGCTCCGCCTGGGACACGGTGAGGCAGTACACCAGGCCCGGCCCGGCGCGGTCGCCCGCCCACGAGCAGATCCACGCCAGCTGCTCCGCCGAGGTGGCCAGGTCCACCACCGACAGGTGCAGGCTCGGCCGGTCGAGCGAACCGCGGAACGTCACCGTCTCCTGGCCGATCTGGGTGGCGACGTCGTGCTCGACCCGGGAGTTGGCGGTGGCCGTGGCGGCGAGGACCGGCACCTCGGC
The DNA here is from genome assembly GCA_025463265.1 of Ilumatobacteraceae bacterium. Lineage (GTDB taxonomy): Bacteria > Actinomycetota > Acidimicrobiia > Acidimicrobiales > Iamiaceae > Aquihabitans. The sequence goes on along the minus strand of JAOBWH010000138.1, from coordinate 2,488 downwards.
ACCCAGCCCGGCGAGCACATCTGCGATCCGGCGGTAGTCCGGTCGGAAGTCGTGGCCCCAGTCCGAGATGCAGTGCGCTTCATCGATGACCAGCAGGCCGACCGCTGCCGTAAGCGAAGGCAGGACATCGTCTCGGAAGCGAGGGTTGTTCAGCCGCTCCGGCGAGATCAGCAGCACGTCGACCTCGTCGGCCGCGATGCGGGTCTCGATGTCCCGCCAGTCATCGATGTTGGCCGAGTTGATGGTGGCGGCGCGGATGCCTGCCTTCTGCGCCGCCGCCACCTGGTTGCGCATGAGTGCGAGCAGCGGGGACACCACGAGGGTGGGCCCGCCGCCGTCACGCCGCAGCAGCTGGGTGGCGATCCAGTACACGGCCGACTTGCCCCATCCGGTGGCTTGGACGAGCAGGACCCGCTGGCGGCCCGAGACGAGCGCCTCGATGGCGGCCAGCTGGTCGGGCCGGAGCACGGCCTCCGGACCGGCGAGCTCCCCGAGGACGATCTGGGCATCGGCGGCGACATCAGCGGAAACAGGCATGGCCGCATCCTCCCACCAGGGTCTGACAACGGAGACCGACGTGACCGGGCGCCCACTGCGGTCCGCTCCCGTCAGGTCCAGGCGAGCCGCCTCGCTCCCCTCAGCGGAAGTCGCGCGACGGGAGGTCTGCGCCGAGCGGAAGGAGGGAGAGGGTCTCGGCGATGACGTTGGTGACGCCCTCGGCCGTCTCCAGGCGACCGCGGATGAGCAGGGCGGGCGCCGTCTGCACGAGGCGGCGGTGGTGGATCCAGCAGCCCTTCGAGACGATGACGTTGACCAGCCCGGTCTCGTCCTCGAGGTTGAGGAACGTGGTGCCCGCTGCGGTGGCCGGCCGCTGGCGGTGGGTGACGACGCCGCCCACCAGCACGCGGCTGCCGTCCTCCTGCCCCGCCAGCTCGCCGGCCGGGACCACACCGAGGCGGTGGAGCTCGTCGCGACGGAACCGGGTGGGGTGGCCGTCCGGCGACACGCCGGTGGACCAGAGGTCGGCCAGGGCGGTCTCCCGATCGTCCATGCCCGGCAGCGTCGGGACCGTGGTGCCGGTGACGATGCCGGCGAGCTGGTCCGCTGACCCCTGGGCCACCGCCCCCGCCTCCCAGATGGCGGTGCGCCGCCCCGAGCCCGGGCCCCGGGCACCCGCCGGGTCGTCGTCGAACGCAGCGAACGCGCCGGCGGTGGCGAGGGCTTCGAGCTGGGCGAGCGACAGGCCGTTGCGCCGGGCGACGTCCTCCATGCCGGCGTAGGGGCGGCCCTCGGCGATCCGCTCCGCGAGGTCGTCGCCGATGCCGCGCACCGAGGAGATCCCGAGCCGCACCGCCACCCCGCCGGCGCTCGCCGCCGGATCGCACCGCTCCAGGGTGGCGCCGGCCGCCGAGGCCTCGATGCAGGGCGTGCGGACCTCGACGCCGTGCCGGCGGGCGTCCTGCACGAGGGTGTGCGGCGAGTAGAAGCCCATGGGCTGGGCGTTGAGCAGTCCGGCGCAGAACGCCGCCGGGTGGTGGAGCTTGAACCAGGCCGACGCGTACACGAGGTAGGCGAAGCTCACCGAGTGGCTCTCGGGGAAGCCGAAGTTCGCGAACGCGGCGAGCTTGGCGTAGATCTCGTCGGCCACCTGCCCCGTGATCCCCCGTTCGGCCATGCCTTCGTAGAGGCGGCCGCGGAGCCGCTCCATGCGCTCGGTGGAGCGCTTCGACCCCATGGCCTGGCGGAGCTGGTCGGCCTCACCCGGCGAGAACCCGGCGACGTCGATGGCCATCTGCATGAGCTGCTCCTGGAACAGCGGCACGCCCAGGGTCTTCTTCAGCGCCGGCTCCAGCAGCGGGTGCAGGTAGGTGATGGGCTCCTTGCCGTTGCGGCGGCGGATGTAGGGGTGCACCGACCCGCCCTGGATGGGGCCGGGCCGGATGAGCGCCACCTCCACCACCAGGTCGTAGAAGGTGCGTGGCTTCAGCCGGGGCAGCGTGGCCATCTGGGCGCGCGACTCCACCTGGAAGACGCCGATGGAGTCGGCCTTGCCGAGCATGTCGTAGACGGCGTCGTCCTGGGGGACGGTGGCCAGGTCGACGGTGGGGTCGGCGTGCTCGCGCGTGAGGTCGACCATGTGGTGGAGCGCGGTGAGCATGCCCAGGCCGAGCAGGTCGAACTTCACGAGCCCCACGGCGGCGCAGTCGTCCTTGTCCCACTGGAGCACGCTGCGGTCCTCCATGCGGGCCCACTCCACGGGGCACACCTCGATGACCGGCCGGTCGCACAGGACCATGCCCCCCGAGTGGATGCCGAGGTGGCGGGGGAAGTGCTCGACCTCGGCCGCCAGCTCCAGCACCTCCAGGGGGATGCCCAGATCGCTGGACACCGGCTGGGGCACCCGGTGGTGGGCAGCCCCCCGAGGCGGCTTGACCCCGGCTCCGGGCCCCGACCCGGGGTTGTCAGCGGACTCGTGGGGCGAGACCGA
>JAOBWH010000136.1 GCA_025463265.1 Ilumatobacteraceae bacterium | reverse complement strand
TTCGAGCGCGACGGCAAGGCCTGCCGCCGGTGCCGCGGGGTGGTCTCCAAGGTGCGGATGAGCGCCAAGACCGTCTACCTGTGCGACGACTGCCAGGTCTGATCGACAGGGTCCGCCCCCGTTCTCGAACCTGAGCGGCGACGCCCGGCAACGCTTCTTCCGCACGGTCCCGTGACGTGTCAGGGTCGTCGTACGGCGCGGTCTCCTGGGCCATATGGCCCATGACCAGCATCGATGGGCCGTGATCGGGTCATTCGGCCTCGTCACCGTCCGTGATCTGCCCGGCCGATGGCGACGTTCCGTCCCGAGCGCGGTGTCGATGCTCACGCTCCGAGTCGAAAGATGAGCTAAGGTCACGGACCGTGGCTACGAGTGGCAAGCAGGGGAGCGGTTCCGACGACCCGGGGACCAGTGGGGCGACCGAGCCGATCACGCTGACCGATCCGGATGGAGCGGTCACCAGGGTGGCTCCCTGGTCCTCCTGGACCCGGGAGCAGGTCCGCGCCCCGGGTGGCGAGCCGGCGCTCGTCACCCGTCTCGATCAGGGGCAGCTGTGGTTCGCCGCCGGACGCCGCCGCAGCCCGTGGCGCCACGAGGTTCACGTCGGTCCTGCGGTCGTCTCGACCCCGAGGGGCCGTTTCCAGGCCGTGGCCGAACCCGACGGCGGCGCCACCATCGCGTGCCTCGCTGGTCGGACCCGGGTCGTGGCCGGCCTCCGAGAACCGGTGCTGCTCGGCCCGGACCAGAGCGCAGCGGTGTCGAGCGACGGCCGGACCCTCGTGGTCATGGATCGGGCCTCGGGCGCCGAGATCGCCGACCCCGAGATCATCGACCTCACCGACGCCGAGTTCGACGAGACCCAGGACGTCGAAGCGGCCGAGGTCCCGGTGCACGCGACCGTGGGCGCCGAGGTCCCCGCCGGTGGGGTCGACCTCCCGCCGATGCGGGACTTCGCCGAGCGTCCCGATGAGCCCGCCGGAGCGCCCGAGCCCCTGCCCCACCACGACGAGCCCGGCCCCGCCCGGCTCGGCTGGATCCCGGAGCTCGTCGCCGTGCTCGCCGTCATCGGCCTGGTCGTCGCCGGCGTGTGGCTGTTCCGCGACCGCGGCGACCACGCCCCGTCCGAGCTCGCCGGCCCGGTGACCACGCTGCCCATCACCACCGAGCCGGCCCCGGCCACCACCGACGCCCCCGCAACGACCGAAGCGCCCACCACGACCGAAGCGCCCACCACCACCGCGACGCCGGCCACGACCGCCGCCTCGCAGCCCCCAGCGGCCACCGGCGCCACCGGGGTGGGCGAGCTCCGAGGCTGCCGCCGCGGCCAGGGCAACGTCGTGGCCACCGTCCGGGTGTCGCACCGCTCCGGGCCGCCCAGCACGTTCAGCGTGACGGCCATGCTCGTCGACGACGGCGGCGCCGAGTTCGCCCGCGGATCGGCGCGGACAGCGCTGATCCAGCCCGGAGCCACCGGCGACATCGACGTGCCGATCCCCACCCAGGGTGCCGTGTCGGGCTCATGCGAGCTGCTCGAGGTGACCTCGTCGTGACCGCCTGACGGCGGGTCGGCGTGGCGCGCCGCGGCCGGATCGCTCAGCAGTGGGTGTCGTTGACCCGGAGGTCCGGCATCTGGGTCTTGCAGAACCGGGCACCGACGAAGTTCGTGCCCGAGGTGCGCGCCCCGGTGAGGTTCGTGCGGCGGAGGTTGGTGCCGCTGAGGTCCGCGCCGGTCAGGTTTGCCCGCTGCAGGTCGGCGCCGCTGAGGTTCGCACCGCTCAGGTCGGCGCCGCTCAGGTCGGCGCCGGCGAGGCGGGCCTCGGCGATGTGGGCACCGGCCAGGTGCGCCTCACGCAGGGACGCGCCTCGGAAATCGACCGAGTAGAGGTTGGCGCCCGAGAGACGGGCGTGGTCCAACATGGCACCCGAGCACTGAGCGAAGGGCTCCAAGCGGTAGCCCTCGATCTCCTTCGGTCCTGACAAACCATCTTCCCCCTTGCGACCCCAGAGACCGTAGCGAACACTCGGCACGGCCTCGCCACCAGTCGTTGGGAGCGGCCTGCCAGAGGCCAAGTAGGGTGCCGACCGGCCCGAATCCATGGAGTAGCCGGTGTTCCTGAAGTCGTTGACCATCAAGGGGTTCAAGTCCTTCGCGGACGCCACGAACCTGGTCATGGAGCCGGGTGTCACGGTGGTGGTCGGCCCGAACGGCAGCGGCAAGTCCAACGTCGTCGACGCGATCAGCTGGGTGCTCGGCGCCCAGGCCCCGAGCGCCGTCCGATCCCAGAAGATGGACGATGTCATCTTCGCCGGCACGCAGAAGCGCCAGGCGCTCGGCCGGGCCGAGGTGTCGCTCACCATCGACAACTCTGCGGGCCTGCTCCCCATCGAGTTCACCGAGGTGACCATCACCCGGATCCTGTTCCGCAACGGCGACAGCGAGTACTCGATCAACGGCGTTCCCTGTCGCATGCTCGACATCCAGGAGCTGCTGTCGGATTCCGGCGTGGGCCGCCAGCAGCACGTCATCATCAGCCAGGGCCAGATCGACGCCGTCCTCAACGCCCGGGCCGAGGATCGGCGGCTGATCATCGAAGAGGCCGCCGGGGTCTTGAAGTTCCGCCGTCGCAAGGAGAAGGCGGAACGCCGCCTCACCTCCACCGAGGGCAACCTGACCCGCCTCCAGGACCTCTTGCGGGAGGTGCGGCGGCAGCTGCGCCCGCTGGAGAAGCAGGCGGACGCCGCCCGGCGCCACGGTGCGGTGGTCTCTGAGCTCACCGCGCTGCGGATCCACCTCGCCGGGGCCGAGATCGCCCGCCTCCGCAGCCGGATGGAAGGTGGGGCCAGGCAGCGCTCCGAGCTGGAGGCGGCCGAGAAGGAGCTGCGCACCACGCTGCGCCAGCTCGATGCCGATGTGGTCAGCACCGAGGCGGCGCTGTCGGCGATGGGCGGCGATGATCTCGGCGACGCGCTCGTGCGCTTCGAGTCGCTGCGCGAGCGGGCGCGCGGTCTCGTCGCCGTGCTCACCGAGCGCGAGCGCGGGATCGAGCGGGCCCGTGGGGCATCGGTCGACCAGGACGTGACCGCCAGCCTCGAGGCCGACGCCGCCCGCATCGCCCGGGAGCTGGCCGATGTGGAGGAGCTCGCCGCCGACCTGGGTCCCGCCACCGGGGAGCTGGAGCGGGCCGAGGCCGACCTCGAGCTGGCGCAGCAGGACTTCACCCGGGAGTGGGCCGAAGGCGTGGCCACCTCCACCGGCGCCGCCGCCGAGGTGCGCGGCGAGCTCCAGGCCGTGCGGGCCGCCGTCGAGCGCAGCGCCACCGAGGAGCGCCGGAGCGCCGAGCGCATCGAGGCCCTCGACGCTCGCATCGGACGCCTCGCCGCCGAGGCTGCCCGGCTCGAGGCGGAGGTCGCCGAGGCCACCGCTGCGGTGGCGCTGCTGGAGACCGCGAAGGCTGCCGCCGCCGACGCCCGGGCTGCTGCGTCGACCGCGCTCGAGGAGGCCACCGAGGCCCGCCGCATCGCCGATGGCTCCGTGCACACCTGGACCGCACGCGCCGATGCGCTGTCGCTCGCCCTCGACCAGGCCCGGGCGAAGGCCGGGGCCGAGCGGCTGGCGGGGATCGACGGCATCGTCGGCACGCTGCTCGATGTCGTGCACGTCGATGCCGGCTGGGAGTCGGCGTTCGAGGCCGCCGTGGCCGACGCCGTCGCCGCGGTCGTCGTGGAGTCCGTCGATGTCGGCCGCGCCGCGCTGGCCGAGCTGCGAGCCGGCGACATGTCGGGCGCCGTGCTCGCCCTGGGCG
>JAOBWH010000127.1 GCA_025463265.1 Ilumatobacteraceae bacterium | reverse complement strand
GGCTCGGGCTGGCGGCCGGAGCCAGCGCGGGACGGGCGGGGGTCGCCGCGGGCTTGGGGCGGACCCGGGCCGCAGGAGCGGTCCGCGGCACGAGCTGGTCGGGATCGACCTCGGCGAGGAAGTCGATGACCTCGTTGATGGTGGGCCGCGTCATCGGGCGCAGGGACACCATGCGCTCCAGCAGCGGACGGATCGCCACGGGCGCGCCCGAGACGTCGAGGGTCTGTCCGCCCAGGAGGGCCTCGGCCGGGTAGTTCGCCGTCGTCCGGTCGAACGAGGGCACGTCGCCCACCAGCCAGGAGTGGACCAGAAGGCCGAGGGAGAAGATGTCCGCCGAGGTGGCGAGGGCGTCGGGCGGCAGGGTCTCGTCGCGCTTGATGTAGCGGAGGAGCTCCGGTGCGTAGAACAGCGGATCGCCGACGATGTGCTCGGGGTTCGGCGGCTCGCCCACCACGTAGGCCTCGTCGAAGTCGATGAGCTTCGAGATGAAGATGTCCTCGGTGCTCTTCTTGAGCAGGACGTTGTCCGGCTTCACGTCGGCGTGGACGACGTTCTTGTCGTGCAGCAGGCGCAAGCTGAACACCAGCGTGCGGAGGATGACGATGAGCTGGTGCCCGGTCAACCGGTGGGCGGCCGGCAGCGCCTCGGCCTCGACGCGCTCCATGACCTTCACGTAGGTGGAGTCCACCCGGAAGAAATCGCACGGGATGACGAGGTTGCCGCCGCCCGGCTCCTTCGGGTCCAACCGGTTCTGGATCTCGAGGTGCCGGCGCTCGAACTGGAGGCACACCTCGCGCTTGCGGGCCTTCGAGGCTTCGCTCCCCGGCCCGTCGTCGAGCGGGTACTTGGGCGCCAGGAACATCTTCACGAAGTACTGGCGGCCGTCCTTCTCGGCGAAGGACCACTGGCTCATGCCGCCGCCGGCGTTGGTCGGCGCGGTCTCGATCTTGTACCCGTTGAGGACCTCTCCGACCTTCACGGCTCCGGCTCCGCGAGGACACGGGCGTGGTACAGGCCCCGGTACGCCTCCCAGGAACTGATCCGGAGCGCCTCGATCTCGCTGGCGTCGGCGGCCCGCTGGAACGGCACCCAGTGCTGTTCGGCGAGGTAGGAGCGCCGGAGCTGGAAGGCCGTCTGCATGTCGGCGTAGGAGCCGAACCCGAACGCGCCCAGGGCGAACGACGAGTCGTCCGCCGCGATGGTGGCGAGCGAGTCGACGAGCTCGGCGGCCCAGGTGTCGAGGCTCGTCATGCGGTCGAGGCTGTCGAGCAGCAGGAACTCGAAGTGCGCCGGCGTCCGGACGTAGCCGAAGCACCCGTCGGTGGCGGTCAGCAGGATCGCCGGCTGGTCGAACCGGTACTGGAGGTGGTTCACGGTGAACGGACGGTCCGCCGAGACCAGGTTCGACATCGGCTGGTCGTTGCGGATCAGCTCGAGGGCATCGGTCTCGCGGGTGTCGTCGATCGTGAGCACCTGGAGGCCGCCCCCGGGCGTCAGCACGTAGGCCCGCGAGTCGCCGGCCCACAGGGCGTCGGCCGCGACCCCGTCGGGGCCGGAGGCGAAGCGCACGGCCGCCATCGTCGTGGGCAGCACCCGCTGCAGAGAGCCGCGCATGGTGCTCTTCGGGACGTCCGGGTAGAGGGCCTCGTCCTGCAGCGCCCGACTCAGCCGGTCACGCAGCACCTCGGGCTGGACGGCACCGCCCTGGCGGTCGATCTCCTCGGTGGCCCACGCCTCGGCGACCTCCTTGCTGAGCCGGGAGGCGACGTACGCGCCCGACAGGTCGCTGCCGTCGCTCAACCGCCGGGCCGACGCCGCACCGGCGCCGCCGGTGCCGTCGAACACCGCGAGCAGGCCGGACCCCGAGCGGTGGATCCGCACGGCCGGCTCGGCGTCCTCGCCCTTCCCGGCGATCTTCTCGACCCAACCGCCGGCCAGCATCCACTGGCTGGTCTCGTGCGACCAGGTCTTGCCCCGGCTTGCTTGCTTCGCAACCACACGCATCAGACCCAGGTCCTCCAGTCGCACCGATGATCCGCCCGGGATGGTCCCGGTCCAGCCCGGCGCCGGATCGGGCGCCCTTCCGTGCTCGATCGGGGCGGGCTCGGTGTAGCGGGGCGACAGCACGGGAGCGGGCGGCGCCGATGGCGCCATCGACCCGCCGAGCGCGCCCGGCACCATCGTCCCGCCCGGCACATCGGCGAAGGCACCCGCCGGCGCCGGCGGCTTCCGGTTCACGAGGTAGGCGATGGCACCGAGGAGACCGAGGATCGCCAGGATCAGCAACGGCGTGAAGCTCGTGCCACCCCCGTCCCCCTCCTCGGTCAGGTCGTCGAGCCGCTGCTTGAGATCCGCGTTCTGGCGCTCTGCCTTCTCCACCTGGCCCCGGAGGCCCTGGACCTGGCTCGTCGACTCGATGAGCACGGTCTGGCCGCTGGCGTCAGTCGCGATCACGGCGCCCTCGACGGCCACCGGGGTGGGCGCATTCGCAGTCCGGTCCCCCACCGCGACGAGGGTCGGAAGCGCGGTGCCGTCAGGACAGGCGGCCGTGCGGCCGTCTGGCAACGTGGCGTACACCTTGCCGACCTGGAGGGTGGAGCCCTCGACTCGCTCCGGCGAGTCGATCTCCAACCCCAGGGGCGTGGACGTGGCGGTCACCGTGCGGATGCTCGGGACCTCGGCGTCCTCGGTGATCTCGGCGGCGTCGGCGATGGTCGTCAGGTCGACCGGTTCGTCAGCCTGGACCGAGAGGTTGGAGCCGCGCTGACCCTCGAGCTGCTCGAGCGCGGGGCCGACCTCGTCGACGGCCAGCACCAGCATGCCCTGCACCCAGATGTCGCGGATCGCCTGGACGAAGCGCAGATTGCCCTCGGAGCCCGAAGGAGCGTCGAGCCAGGCGGGATCGACCACGACAGGGTCTTCTTCGACCACGACCTTCGGAGAGGGGTCGGGAGCGGAGGGGCTGCCCGGTGCCGTGGTGCCGGTCGTGGACGTCGCCGCCGAATCGAAGCCGGCCAGCAGTTCCTTCGTGTCCACGCCCCGCGCCACCACCAGCACCGCCCGGATCGGCGGGGCCTCGCCCGGATCGCCGTCGGCGCATCGCGCCTCGAGCTGGCTTAAAGGTTCCTGGACTCCCGGACCCTGAGCTCCGGCCGGGCGGGCACCGAGGCACACGACCAGGGCACTGCTGAGCACCACGACCAGGGTGCGCGCCCGCTGCATGCGCGGTCGACCGCCACTCTTCACGCCGAATCCCTCCCCAGGGTTCCCACCGTGCCATCCCACCGACAGCGACGTCATCATAGCCACCGCTACGGAGGGTGCGCAGAAGAGGCCATCGCGACGGTGCGTTAGCGTGCGCCGCCACAGGCGAGGGGGGTCTCACGATGAGCACGATCTGGCGGTGTCCGAGCTGCACCACGGCGAACAGCGGGACGGACGATGCCTGCGTGGTGTGCCACGCCATCCGGACGCCGACGGTGGTCGCACCGGCCGCCCCGGGGGGCGTCCCGACCGTGACGCGCACCCCCGCGCCCACGGCGCCGCCCGTCGTTCCCGGTGCGCCGAACCTTGCCCGGCCTGTGCTGGGCGCTCCCGTGGCCGGTGGCCTCGCCCCCGAGCCCCCGACCGGACGCCGCATCCCCGTGGGCGTGTTCGTGCTGATCGTCGCCGTGCTCGTGATGGCCACAGCCGCCGCCTTCGTGGTCGGCAGGGACGCCGGGTCGCCCTCGGACGACGACACCGCGTCGGTCCGCGAGGACGACACCGCCACGGACGCCACCACGCTGACCGACGATGGAGGCAGCGCCACCACCGAACCGGACGAGACCACGACGTCGATCACCGAGAGCGGCCTGATCCGACGAGACGCCCTCGGCACACGGGTCCTCGTGCCGGCGGGGTGGGTGGAGACGATCGACGAGCCGGGCGGGTCCACCAGCACGGTGACCTACCAGGACCCCTCGAGCCCGTCGAGGCTGGTGGTCGAGGTCAACGCGTGCGTCGGTTGCGTCGACGCCGGCGTGGCAGCGGGCGGCGAGCCCACCGGGGAGCCGTACCCGGAGGGACAGGTTCCCTCCGACGTGACCACCCAGGTGAAGTTCCCGTCGGGCTCCATCGGCTACTCCCGGGCCGCCCCAGCATCGGGCTACGCCGTCGACGGCGTCGTGCGCGTCACGACCGACGGCGGGACCCTCGCGGGCTCGGTCCGCGTCGAGGTCACGTTGCCGGTCTCCGAGCACGACACCGCCAGCGAGATCCTGAACTACACCTGACCACCCGTCGCACCGCCCGAATTGCGCCGACGGGTGCGACCGCTATCGTTGCGCCGGCTTCACGGTGGGGCCGGTCGGGGAGGGATCGAGGGTGGGAGAGCTCGCGTGTGCGTGCACGGACCGGGGTGCTCCCCGTCGCGTGCCGGTGGTGCCGAACGACGCGGGGATGCGGCGGTGAGCCACGTCTGGACCTGCGCTGCGTGCGCGACGGCGAACGAGCCGACCGAGTCGTCGTGCGTCGTGTGCCACATCCCCCGCCCCGTCGCACCCCCACCCGCGTCGCCGCCTCCCGCCGACCCGACGCGGGTCCCGGTGGCGTCGACCACCTGGACACCGGCCGCCGCGGGCCCGCCCAGCCCGGGAGGCGCACCCGCCGGCCAGGGCGGCGTTCCCCTGGTCACGGCCACCGCAGCGCCGGAACCACCGGCCTCGACCCCCCGCCGGGGCGGCGTGCCCGTGGCGGCGCTGGTCGCGGTGGTGATCCTCATCGCCGCCGTGGCGGGCGTGGTGTTCCTCACGAGCGGCGGCGGCGACGACGGCAGCGACGTGTCCGCGGACCTCGATGACGGCAACGCCTACGTGGACGATGCGGGCTCGGTCGACAGCTCCACGGTGGACGACACGACGTCCGAGTACGACGACTACGGCGAAGGCGACGAGGAGTACAACCTCGACGAGGAGACCGGCACCACGCTCGAGACGACGACGGTGCCGGCGGAGACCACGCGGTCCGCTCGCCTGTTCGCCGGCGACGCCAAGCTCCGGTCGGCCCCGTCCCTGACCGCATCCGACGTCGCCCGGTTCACCGGGCGCGACGGCGCCGCCCTCGAGGTGATCGGGGAGCCCACGCCCGAGGGCTGGTACCACGTCCGCATCGACGGACAGGAGGGCTACCTGTTCGGGGTCTTCGTCCTGCCTCCCGCCCCCGGGTTCTGCGTCGCGACCAGCGTCGACGGCGTCCCGCCGGTGTGGGACGACCACGGCGAACCCATTCCCGATGAGAAGTCGGGGAACAAGGTGCTGATCACCTCGTCCGTGCCCGACAGCGGCGGCTGGTCGGTCGTGCTGCCGGGCGGCAGGAGCGGCCACGTCCTGGCCGGCGACCTGACCCAGCCGGTGTGTGGATGAGCGAGGTCGACCCGCCGTCCGGCCCGAGGCCGACCCCCCGAGCGGACGGCGACGGCCGTGCGAGCGCCGCGCCGGACCCGGCGATCTGGACCGAGGAGCCCCCGCCTCCGGCGCGCCCGGCTCGGGCACCGGCCCGCCGCGCCCCTCGACCGTCGTCGAGCCGCACGATCATCCGGGGTGCGGTCGTGTTCCTCGCCGGCGTGCTCGTCGGCGCGGTGCTGATCGCGGTCACCAGCCGCGACGAGGGCAGCACGGACCTCGACGCCGGCAAGGCGCCGGCCGGTGCGACGACCACGGCGGCGCGGGCCGAAGAGGACCCGCCGAAGGGCACCGGCAGCGCCCCGACCACGACGGCGCCCCCCACCGCGGAGACGACCGCGGCGCCGACCGAGCCCACCCCTGTCACCACCCCGCCCGCCGGCTCCCCCAACGCCCTGGCGATCGCATCGGCGCTGAGCCCCCTGCCGCTCCCGTCGGACTGCCCGCTCCCGCTGGGCGACTCCGAGTCGCTGCCCAACGCAGCCCGCGACTACCGCGGCGGCGTGCACGAGGGGATCGACTTCATCTGCGGCGAGTACGGCCACGACGCAGTCGCGACCATGGACGGGCAGGTCCTGGTGGCCAACGGGTCGTTCAAGGACCCGACGCCCGAGGAGCGCCTGGAGATCTTGAACACCGCCAAGCAGATCGGGCACACGCCGCCGTGGACGCTCGCCATGCTCTTCGGGCGCTTCGTGGCGATCGACCACGGCATCAAGCCGGGGGTGGGCCACGTCGTCACGATCTACGCCCACCTGAACGAGATCGACCCCGCCATCGTGCCCGGCCACCACGTCAAGGCCGGCGACCGCATCGGTGAGATCGGCAACGCCGGCACGGAGTCCGCCGGCACCGGTGAGGCGCGGCCGCAGGCCATCCACCTGCACTGGGAGATCCACGTCGACGACGCGTTCCTCGCCCAGGGAGCGACCGGGGGCCAGACGAGCGACGTCTACGCCGAGCTGTTCGGAAGGTGAGCGGGACCCGCGCCGCCTGCGCTGTCTGCGCCGCCTCCGCCACCACGACGTGACGACGTGACGACGTGACGACGCCTGCGCCGGCCGGGCTCGCTCGCGCAGCGGTGGTCGCCGCGGCGGCGCTCCTGGTCACGGCCACGTCGTGCACGTCCGGCTCGACCGCATCGGCCCCATCGACATCGGAGCGGTCCACCACGAGCCACGCCGGGGCATCGACCACGGCGCCCGAGGCGCGGACATCGACCTCCACCGCTCCGAAGACGACGACGACGGCTGCCGCCACCTGCTCGCAGGCGGAGCGGATCGCCTCGTGGCCCGTGGCCCGCCGAGCTGGCCAGCTCATCGTCCTTCCCGCCCTGGACTTCGAGCTCGACGGGCTGGCACCCCCGCTCCAGGCGGGCGCCGGCGGCGTGCTGTTCCTCGGTCGGGCCCAGGCGCCCTCCGATCTCGCGGACCGCATCGACCGGGCTTCGGCAGCACCCGGTCCGGGGATCGCTCCGGCGTTCCTCGCCGACCAGGAGGGCGGGGGCGTCCAGCGCATCAAGGGCGCCGTCGATCCGATCCCCTGGGCGCGGACGATGGGTGCCACCATGACCCCCGCCGAGATCGAAGCGCTGGCGACCCGCACGGCGACGCAGCTGCACGACCTCGGCATCGGCATCGACCTGGCACCCGTGCTCGACATCGACGACCGCCCCGGGCCGAGCAGCACGAACCCGGACGGCGAACGAGCCTTCGGCGGCACGGTCGACGAGGTCATCGGGTCCGGCCTCGCCTTCCAGCGGGGCCTGACCGCAGGTGGCGTGCTCCCGGTCGTCAAGCACTTCCCGGGCCTCGGCCACTCGACCGCCAACACCGATCACGCCGCCGCCGCCACCCAGCCGATCGGTGTGCTCCGCGCCACCGACCTGGTGCCGTTCCGAGCAGCGATCGACGCCGGCGCCCCCGCGGTGATGGTGGCCAACGCGTCCGTCCCCGGGCTCACCGACCGGCCGGCGACGCTCTCGCCCGAGGTCATCGAGGGCCTGCTGCGCACCGAGCTCGGGTTCGACGGACTGGTCGTGACCGACAGCCTCTCCGCCGAGGCCATCTTCGCCGACGGTCGCACCCTCCCCGATGCCGCCGTCCAAGCGGTGACGGCCGGCGCCGACCTGGTGCTCTTCGGCTCGACGATCGACGCCCGGGAGACCGCGCTGCTGGCCCCGGCCGCGGTCGCGACGACCTACCAGCAGATCGTGGACGCGCTGGTCGGCGCGGTCGGAAGCGGGCAGCTGGCCGAAGAGCGGCTCGACGCCGCGGTGGCCCACGTCCTCACGGCGAAGGGCGTCGACCTCTGCGGCGGTTGATCAGCAGCTCGAGTCGGGCCGGGCTCCGGCGACGCCGGTGGAATCATCGATGAGCCACGTCAACCCGTACGGCACCAGCTCGTAGCGCACGCGCCAGCGAGTGCACTCGTCACCGGTACGGCTGTCCTCGGCGCTCTGGGTGCTCGTGAACGTCACGATGGCGACGACGCCCCCTGCCTCGGGGCCGATCGACTCCACCACGATGTCGGTGTCGTGGCTGGTGTCGGCGCCGCTGGCCATCTTCTCGAGGGGGAGCTTCGCCTGCTTGGCAGCGCTGAGCAGGCCGTGGGCCGTCGGGAAGTCGTGGGCGTTGAGGGCGGCGAAGTAGCGCGACAGCGTGTCGATGCTGGTCTGCACGTCGCCGCCGGACGCCGCCGAGGCGACGGTGAGCACGGGCGCGGTG